>CALFEY010000373.1 GCA_937958295.1 uncultured Pseudomonadota bacterium | reverse complement strand
CGTCGCCTCGATACGTCCGCGCGACGCGCGGAAAAGCCGTGGATCCCCCAAGCGATGCCGCACTCGGCAGCAGGGGCCGGCCCGCCCGGGCCCGGCCCGCATCGTCGCGCTGCAACCCGGCCGCGTCGCGCATCCGAGCCTCGTCATAATCCACTGATTCGTATCGTCTGGTAGAGGCGCGCGGCCGAGCGGGCCGGCACTTGGCCGTTCCCTCTTGTTGCATGTGCAAACCGCGGTAGAATGACGTTTGTGAAAGTCGTTTTCACATTCGTGTGCCAACGGCTTTGCGCGTCCTTCCCGCCGACTCCCTTGGGCCGGCCCCCGTCATCCGCCCGGCTAGCGAGGCTTCCATGAGCACGACGAATTTCGGCCCCGGTGTCACGATCACCGGCCCCATCACGCCCGACTACGCGCAGATCCTCACGCCGGAGGCCGTGGCCTTCGTCGTGAAGCTGGCCCGAGCCTTCGGCCCGCGCCGGGCGGAGCTGATGGCCGCCCGCGACGCGCGGCAGAAGGAATTCGATGCCGGCAAGCTGCCTACGTTCCTGTCGGATACGCAGGCGATCCGCGACGGGAACTGGACTTGCGCCCCGGTGCCCGCCGACATCGTCGATCGTCGCGTGGAGATCACCGGCCCGGTCGATCGCAAGATGATCGTCAACGCGCTGAACTGCGGCGCTTCCGTATTCATGGCGGACTTCGAGGACGCCAACACGCCGTCGTGGCACAACAACCTGCAGGGCCACGTGAACCTGCGCGATGCCAATCGCCGGCGCATCGATTTCACCTCGCCGGAGGGCAAGGCCTACAAGCTCAAGGACAAGACCGCGGTGCTCTTCGTGCGTCCGCGGGGCTGGCACCTGCCCGAGAAGCACATGAGCGTCGATGGCGCACCCGTGTCCGGCGGGCTTTTCGACTTCGGCCTCTACTTCTTCCACAATGCGAAGGAGCTCCTGGCGCGCGGGTCGGGACCGTACTTCTACCTGCCCAAGCTCGAGAGCCATCTCGAGGCGCGGCTGTGGAACGACGTGTTCGTGATGGCGCAGGACGACCTCGGCATCCCGCGCGGATCGGTCAAGGCCACCGTGCTGATCGAGACGATTGTCGCCGCCTACGAGATGGACGAGATCCTCTACGAGTTGCGCGACCACTCGGCAGGCCTCAACGCCGGTCGCTGGGACTACATCTTCAGCTGCATCAAGAAGTTTCGCAGCAACAAGGATTTCTGCCTCGCGGATCGCGCGCTCGTGACCATGACCACGCACTTCATGAAGAGCTACGCTGAGCTCCTCGTGAAGACGTGTCATCGCCGCAACATCCACGCGATGGGCGGGATGGCGGCGCAGATTCCCGTCAAGAACGACGAGAAGGCGAATGCCGAGGCCTTTGCCAAGGTGCTGGCCGACAAGGAGCGCGAGGCCAACTACGGCCACGACGGCACGTGGGTGGCCCATCCTGCGCTGGTGCCGGTTGCGCTCGAGGCATTCAACAAGCTCATGCCCGCACCGAACCAGATCGCCACCAAGAAGCGCGACGACGTGAAGGTGAGCGCAGCCGACCTCGTGCGCTTCGAGCCCGAGACGCCCATCACCGAGCGTGGACTGCGGCTCAACATCAACGTGGCCATCCAGTACATCGGCGCGTGGCTCGCAGGACAGGGCGCGGTGCCGATCTACAACCTCATGGAGGACGCCGCCACCGCCGAGATCTCGCGCTCGCAGGTGTGGCAGTGGATGCGCTCGCCCAAGGGCGTGCTCGACGACGGCCGCAAGATCGACAAGCCCATGGTCGCGGCGATGATCCCCGAGGAGCTCGCGAAGATCCGCGATCTCCTCGGCGCCGCCTATGCGCAGGGCAAGTACGACGATGCGGCAAAGATCTTCGCCGACCTCGTGAATGCCGACACGTTCGTGGAGTTCCTCACGCTGCCGGCCTACGAGCGGATCGACTAGATTCGCACCGGCGTGCCCGCACGGTGCGCCGGCTCGAGCAGCGAGTGCGCGATCTTCGCGGGCGGGTGACGGTCACGCTGAAGGCGAGGGCCGAGAAGCATCACCGTGAGCGATGCGCATGCGCATGTGTCCCGGCAGTTGTGACGGTCGCATCGCTTCATGCAATGTTCCTCGCCGGCGAACCAAGGCGATGCTGCGCAGAAACCGATGCGCAAATGATTCGCATTCAACACCAAATTCTATCGCCGGCATTGGCGCAATTTATTGGACGGGCCTGCATGGTGCGCGCAGAATCGGGAAGAGCCGGTGCGGTCGATCGTGCCCACCGGACGAAAGCAGGACCGCGGCACGCCGTGGCCGCGACATGACCCGAGGAGACTCCCGATGAAATCGCTCAAAGGCACCAAGACCCACGACAATCTCAAGGCCGCGTTCGCCGGCGAATCGCAGGCCAACCGTCGTTACCTCTACTTCGCAAACAAGGCCGACGTCGAAGGCCAGAACGATGTCGCGGCGCTGTTCCGCTCCACCGCCGAAGGCGAGACGGGCCACGCGCACGGCCACCTCGACTACCTCGCCGCGGTGGGCGACCCCGCCACGGACCTGCCGATCGGCCCGAGCCGCGCGAACCTGAAGGCCGCGGTGGCGGGCGAGACGCACGAATACACGGACATGTACCCGGGCATGGCGAAGTCCGCGCGCGACGAGGGCTTCGACGAGATCGCCGACTGGTTCGAGACGCTCGCCAAGGCCGAGCGCTCGCACGCCAATCGCTTCCAGAAGGCGCTCGACGGCCTCGCCGACTAGTCCGCAAGGCCTTATCGCAGCGCATCCGCACGACCCGTCGCACACCGCCTCGCGCGGCGTGCGACGCACTCCCCTCGTTGGACCCTCCGCCATGACGACACGAGAAGGCAGCCTCGAGCGCCCCACGCGCCATCCCATCGACTGGCGCAACCCGCAGTTCTTCGACCAGGAGGCCATCGACAAGGAATTGGAGCGCGTCTTCGACATCTGCCATGGCTGCCGCCGTTGCGTGAGCCTGTGCGGGTCGTTCCCCACGCTCTTCGACCTCATCGACGAAGGCAAGACCGGCGAGATGGACGGCGTGGACCGCGCCGACTACATGAAGGTCGTGGACCAGTGCTACCTCTGCGACCTCTGCTACATGACGAAGTGCCCCTACGTTCCGCCGCACCCCTGGAACGTCGATTTTCCCCACCTCATGCTGCGCGCTAAGGCCAAGAAATTTGCCGACGGCGGGGCGACCTTCCGCGACAAGCTCCTCACGAGCACGGATCGCGTGGGCAAGCTGTCGACGGCGCCGGGGATGGCCGGGATGGTCAATGCCATCAATGCGTCGCCGGGGATGCGCAAGGTGATGGAGTCGAAGCTCGGCGTGGCGGCCGAGGCGGCGCTGCCCCCGTATGCGAAGCGCCCCTTCCGGCGGAGCCTGCCCAAGAGCGGAGACTGGGCTGTACGCAACGGCGAGCGCACGCCCGGCAAGGTGGCGATCTTCACCACCTGCTACGTCAACTACAACGAGCCTGGCATCGGACACGACCTTGTGAAGCTCCTCGCGCACAACGAGGTGCCGTTCCGCTTCCTGCAAAGCGAGGTGTGCTGCGGCATGCCGAAGCTCGAGCTGGGCGATCTCGCGTCGGTGCAAGCGCTCATGGAGCGCAATCTGCCGGAGCTCGCTGCCCTCGCCGCCGAGGGCTACGCGATCGTGACGCCCATTCCGTCCTGCACGCTCATGTGGAAACAGGAGCTGCCGCTGCTCTTCGCCGACCGGGAGGACGTGCAGCACGTCGCGCGGGCGATGTTCGATCCATTCGAGTACTTCGTCGCGCGCGACAAGGATCGGCTGCTGAAGCGCGAATTCCCGAGAACGCTCGGCAAGGTGAGCTACCACATCCCGTGCCACTCACGCGTGCAGAACGTCGGCCAGAAGACGCGCGAGGCGCTGGAGTGGGTGCCGGGCACCGAGATCAACACGGTCGAGCGCTGCGCGGGTCACGACGGCACCTACGGCGTTAAGGCCGAGTTCTTCGCCGAGTCGATGCGCATCGGCAAGCCGGTCTTCGCCCGCATGGCGGAGCCGGAACCGGACTACGTGAGCTCCGACTGCCCGATCGCGGGACGCCGCATCATGCAAGGGATGGAGCAGCGCGAGGGGGGCACCCAGGCGCGCAAGGAGCATCCGCTCACGCTGCTGCGCATCGCCTACGGACTGGACTAGGAGCACCGGCATGGCCTCTGCCAAGATCACCCGCGACAGTCTCATGACGCTGGAGACGTACGCTCGCGAGCGTCCGCACTTTCGTGCCCGCGTGCTCGCGCACAAGCGCGTGCGTACCGTGCACTTAGGCGATCACTTGACGTTGCTCTTCGAGGACGAGCTCCTGCAGCGCTACCAGATCCAGGAGATGCTGCGCATCGAGAAGATCTTCGAGGAGGACGGCATCCAGAACGAGCTCGATGCCTATAACCCGCTCGTTCCCGACGGCAGCAACTTCAAGGCAACGATGCTCATCGAGTACGAGGACGTCGAGGCACGGAAGCAGGCGCTCTCGCGCCTGCGCGGCATCGAGGACCGCGCCTACGTGCAGGTGGCCGGACACGAGCCGGCTTACGCCATCGCCGACGAGGATCTGGAGCGCGAGAACGAGGTCAAGACCTCCGCGGTTCACTTCCTGCGCTTCGAGCTCTCCCCGGCCATGGTCACGGCGTTGAAGGCGGGTGCCGACCTTGGCGTCGGCGTCGACCACCCTGAGTATCGGGCGCGGATCCCGGCCGTGGGCCAGGACACGCGCAAGGCGTTGGTCGAGGATCTCGCCTAGGCGGCCGGCGCGTTGCGTTCTAGAATCGGCGCATGGCGCCGATCGTCGACTATCCGCTGCTCCTGCTGCTCCCGGTTTCGCTGGTCCTCATGACGGCGTCGGCGTGGATGGGCGCCTGGCTCGCCTCGCGGCACGCGCTGTCGCCCGAGCAGCGGGAGGATTTCGGCGTGATCCAGGCGGCCTCGCTCACGCTCCTGGGTCTCCTCATCGGCTTCACCTTCTCCATGGCGCTGTCGCGCTACGACCAGCGCAAGAACCTCGAGGAGGAGGAGGCCAACGCGATCGGCACGGCCTTTCTGCGCGCGGAACTGCTCCCGGCGCCCGCGGCCGCGACGCTGAAGGCGCTGCTGCGCGATTACACCGAGGTCCGCGTGCGTGCGTATGTCGAGCGCCACTCGGATGCCGATCCGGCGCTCGCGCGGCGGACCTCGGCGTTGCACACGGACATGTGGGCGCTCGCCCGCACGGAGGGCCTCGCCAATCCCACCCCGCTGACCCAGATCGTCGTCACGGGCATCAACGACGTCATCAACGCCCAGGGGTACGCCCAGGCGGCGGCATGGAACCGCATCCCGCAGGCCGCCTGGATCCTGCTTGCCGTGGTCGCCGTGATGGCCAACCTGCTGGTGGGCGTGGGGGCGCGCAAGCCGCGCGAGGAAGTGCGGCTGCTCATGGTGTTTCCGGTGATCGTCGCGGCGTCCTTCCTTCTCATTGCAGACATCGATGCCCCACGCGCCGGGGTTATCCACGTGTCGGCACAGAACCTGATCGCCACACTGCAGTCCATGCGCTAGCCGTGGCCCGGCGGGCCGCCAGGGAAGTCACCGGCGTGGCAGGCGAAGCGCTCAACGCAAGCCGCCCCCGTCGCGACCGAACGACGAGCCCTGGCGGGTCATCCCGTTGGGGGTGAGTGCGGGCGTCGCGGGCTTGGGCGATGTCGCGTTGGTCGACGTCACCGGCGGCGGAGCCGGTGTCACGCCCGGGGATTTTTGCGCTTCGAACGGTCGCGTGATGGGGGGCGCCCCGTGCCTGGGGACGTCGCCGGCGCGCGCATTGTCCTTGAGGCTGCGTGGCGGAAACCGCCTGGCGATCGAGCACGCCGCGCCGGCCACGTTCTGCGTGCACACGCGTACCTGGATCGCATCTTTCTCCTCGAGGTAAGCGTAGGGAAACGCCGCCTCGTGGTCGGCTCCGGTGAGGACCGCACCGATCGCGGCGCGCTCGAAGCGCGCGTTGGGCGCGAGCGGCGCGCGCTCGACCCACTGGTCGACGGCATTGCGCCCGGGGCTCCACTCGACGAGCAGCTTGCTTGGCCGTCCCGGACCCACCTCGCCGCGCCCCGAACTGCCGGGAAGAAGGGTGAGGCCGATGTCGGTGGCCGGCTCCGGCGCGGGCGGAGACGCATTCGTGCGCATGCAGGCCCAGCCGGTCCACAGCTTGGAGAAGACGCCGTCATCGTCCTGCGTCCGGACGCGGAAGCAGTACTCGCGGTTCCAGTCGAGATTGCGGAAGTACATGACGTAGGTGCCATTGTTGGAGTGGCCCGGCTTGTCGTAGTAGCCGCCTGGGCTCACGCACACGAACTGCACCTTGTCGTAGGGAACGGTCGCATCGAAGCCCGGACAGCCGCCCCAGCTCTTGCTCACGTCGAGTGGGCTTTCCCGTCCGTCGATCTTCCATGCCACGTGGAAGCGAACCTTCTCGCGGTAGCCCCGGAACTTCACCTCCGCCATCGGCAGCTTGGCGATCGTTCCCGTCGCGCGCAGCTGCTCCGCGGTGACCCAGGCCGGTGTGCCGGGCTCGGCAATCGCCTCGACGCACGCCAATGCGAGGAGCATGGGGAGGGCGGCGCGCAATGTGAAGGACGCGTTCATGGCATCACATCCTTCCAGCCGCGGCGCGGCCGAGGCCGGCAAGCGCGGCCTGCGCACTCGCGCGCTCGCGCTCGGCGAGCTGGTGCGTGAAGAGCGTGATCTGCCGTGGACCGCGCTGGACGACCAGTACCGCGATCGGCGCCAGGATGCCCCTGGCATCGCTCTTCGCCTCGATGAAACCGATGGCCGCGTCGCCCACGCCGGCGAACCTGATCATGCGCACATTGCGCAGGCTTTCGGGCTTGAGCGGATCCACCATGCCTTCCGCGAGCTGCCTGGCCTCGACGTCGATCTGCGCGAACTCGTCCACCAGGTGGACGACGATGCGGCCGCGAGCCTCCCTCCAGACGCAGCTCGCGATGCCGTATTGCTCGAGGCTCGTGTCGCGCGTGCCCACTGTCGCGTCGGCGAACACGCGGCGGACATCGGCATCGCTCAGGAGCTTGCAGGCGTCACCGGGCAGCGGGGCTTTCGCGGAGACAGGCAGGGACGTCGCGATGACGATCGCGGCGAGCGTCGTGGCGCATTTCATGGAGGACTCCTCGTAGGCGGTCACCTCCAAGTACGCAACCGCCAGACAAAAGCGGACGCTCGGCGGAACGGGTCAGACGATCAGCGGGGCGGGATGACGCGGGCGAGGCGTGCGTCGTGATCGGCGAAGTACGCCCGATCGGCGCGGCCGGCGATCTCGGCGCGCAGGGATTCGCCGAGCGCGATCGCTTCTGCGCCGCGGTTCTCCCGGACGAGCAGCTCGCCGGCCGCGACGCCGATGTTCACGCGTGCCGCGAGCGGCACGACTTCGAGCCCGTCCAGCCGCCGCGTCTCGCCGTCGAGCAGCGCGCGCGCCGCGGCGAGCTGTCCGCTGCGCGCGAGCGCCGCGACGCACAGGGCGATCGGGCCGGCGGGACCTGCGGACCGCGGGAAAGGGCCCGTCGCGACGAGCGCGCGAAGCGCGGGACACAGCGCCGCGGCTCGCTGTGGCTCGTCCCGGGCGAGATCGTGCTGGAGCAACGCGTACAGCACTTCGAAGCGCGTGAACGGATCGATCGGCTGGTCGAGGCTCGCGCGCAGCGGCGGCATCTGCGCGAGCGCGTCGTCGTCGACGCCCGACCGTGCCACGAGCGCGCGGGCGCGCAACGTCACGTGCCCGAGGACGTCCGGTGCGGCCTGGGCGTCCGCCAGCGTGGCAAGGGCGATCCGGCGGCCCTCATCGCTCTTCGACGCGCCGAGGAGGAACGAAGCAAGGCGATTCTGCTCGACATAGGTCCAACTGTTGCGCGCGCCCGAGGCTGCGAGGGACGTGGCGAGCCCGTCGCGCGCGGATTGCTCCGCCTCGGCGGGCTTGTCCAGATTCGTGAGGATCGACGTCGCGAAGCCGTAGATGTAGGCGCGACCGTGCTTTCCGCCGCCATCGGGCAGCGCGTCATGGGCCTTGCCGGCTTGGTCGATCGTCGCGCCCGCGGCGCGGACCTCGCCGCGTATCGCCTGCGCCAGGGCGAGGTTGGCGAGCGCCAGCGGCAGTTCGGGATCGCTCCTGCAGCACGAGCGCAGCACGTCTACTTCCTCGCGCAGGTACCGGTACGAACGCTCGGGGTCGCTCGCAAGATACGTTTGCGACAGCGTGCCCAGCACCTTGCCCCGCAACGCGGTGCCTTTCGCGCCCTGCGCATCGAGGACGGAGAGCACCTGATCGGCGAGCTTGCGCGCGTCGTCCATGCGGCCGGTGCTCATGTAGATCGAGGCCAGGTTGCGTTGCGCGTCGAGCGTGCGCAGGTCGCGCGGGCCGAAGGCCGCTTCGGCATTGCGCACGCGCGCTTCGTCGAGGGCGATCGTCTCCGCGGGCAGTCCCAGCTGGTAGTAGAGCTCGGAAAACGTATCGAGCAACCGGTCCGCGACGGCAGGATTGGTGTCCTTGCCGTTGAGCAGCCGGACCTTGCCAAGGTCGAGGAGCTCGCGCGCCGACGTCTTGCGCGCCTGGGCTGGGTCCTTCTGGGCCGCGGAGTTCTGGTTGAAGACGCCGATGACGAACTCGGCGAGGGCATTCGAGCGCGCCGCCTGCTCGCGCGCTTCGCTCGCCTGCCACAGGGCGATTGCGCTTCCCGCTCCGAGCGCGGCCACGACGAGCGCGCCCGCCACCGTCGCGACGCGATTGCGCGCGACGAACTTGCGCAGCCGATAGCCGGTGCTCGGCGCTTGCGCGAGGATGGGCTGGCCCTCGAGAAGGCGGCCGAGATCGTCGGCGAGCGCGCCCGCCGATGCGTACCGCGCCTGGGGGGCCTTGCGCAGCGCCTTGTCGAGGATGGTGTCGACATCGCCTGCGAGCGATCTGCGGTAGCGCGCACGGCTGGTGCCCTGCCGCGCGGCGATCTCGTCGCCGGCGCGCACCGATGCCCGCTCCACCTCCTGCGTGAGGATTGCCTCTTCGAGTTCGGCGCGCGTGCCGCGCTTCAGGCGGTAGGGCCGCTCCCCCGCGACGAGCTCGTACAGCACCACGCCGAGCGAATACACGTCCGACGCCGTGGTCAACGGACGCCCCGCGATCTGCTCGGGTGAAGCGTAGTCCGGCGTGAGCGCGCCGCCTGCGCGCTGTGTGAGCTCCGTCTCCTGCGCCGTGCCGTCCTGCATGAGCTTGGCGATGCCGAAATCGAGGAGCTTGGGCTCTCCTTGCGCCGTGACCATGATGTTCGACGGCTTGAGGTCGCGATGCAAGACGAGATGCGCGTGCGCAAAGTGGACGGTCAGGACGACCTTGCGGAAGAGCGCAAGACGCGCCCGCAGGTCCAACGCCCGCTCATCGCACGCGCGCGTGATGGGCGACCCTTCGACATACTCGAGCGCGAGGTACGGCCGGCCGTCGGCCGCGAATCCTGCGTCGTACAGGCGGGCGATGCTCGGATGCTCGAGCGTTGCGAGGATGTCGCGCTCGCGCGCGAAGCGCTCGGCGAGCGCGCCATGCGAAACGGCGAAATGCGGGAGCTTCAGCGCAAGCGGGCGCTTCACCAGGCCGTCGCTGCGTTCGGCCAGCCACACCACGCCCATCCCGCCCGTGCCGATCCGCCGCACCAGCCGGTAGGGGCCGATCGCCTGGCCCGCCGCCAGCTCGTGGTCGGCGAACGCGCCTTCCGCCAGGGTGATCGGTGGCGGGCGATCGATGAGATCCTGCGTTTCGGGTGCAGCGCGCCGCACCAGCATCTCCCGCAACATGGGCGCGAGGGCCGCGTGTTCGGGCGGCAGGCGCGCGAGCCATGCAGGTACGTCCGCCGGCGCCAGGTCGAGCGCGTCGTCGAGCAGCCCCGACAACTGGCGCCAGGTCGCGGGATCGAGCTTCACGGTGCTCCGATTCTACGTCAGCGCAACCCCGCGCTCGGCGCGCGCGGGGGCGCATTCGGGGCTTGCGGGTTACCGGCGGACCCAGCGTCGCGCGGAGGCAGTGGCTGCGGATTGAGCGCCGCCGCGTCGTGCTTGCCTGTCGTGCGCGCCTCGCGCGCGACGTCGCCGCTCGTCGCAGTCTCGAAGTAGAACCCCACTTCGGGGCTCCACGCGCCCGGACCGCTGGCGCCGATGGCGCGCGCCTTGACGGTCCAGCGTCCCGTGCGAGACGGAGCCGAGCCCGCCGGCACGATCGCGCCCCGCGCGAGATCGCGCATCGTCGTGGTCCAGGTCACCGCAGGCGCCCGGGGCGTCGCCGGCTGCGGGTCGCTGTGGTGCGCGGGCACCCACGTGAACAGCACTTCGGCCGCGGCATAGTCGCCGCCCGCGGGCGGCGCGACCTGCACGCGCAGGCCCGCGCGAGCGCGACTGCCGATGGTGGGCTGCAGGATCTGCGGCTCGCGCAGCTTCGGCGTTCCCGCACCCGTGCGCGCGGAGTCGAGCGGCGATGCGCTGGATGACTCCTTGGTGATGGGCTTTCCGACGCGCGTTCCCACCAGCGGGCCGAGGAAGAGGGTGCCCAAGGGAAGATCTGTCGCGGCGTCGTTGTCGCTCGCTTCGCTGCCGCCCGCTCGCGTCGGCGAGGGCGCCCCCTTCGCCGCATCGCTCGCCCAAACCTTGCCCGACGAGGCGTCGGCTGCGGCCGTGGCCTTGGGCGGTGCACAGAACACCCACGCGGGTTGCAGGAGCAGGACGAGGGTCCCGAGGAGGCCGACTATGGTGCGCATGGCATCGATCCGGACAGATGGCGGGGAGGGAGCCGCCCTTAAGGCCGCCGCCCGCCGCTCGCGCAAGGCGGGGCGGAGCGGCCACGAAGCGCGGCGACGTGTCACCTCCAGATACGCATTCGTCCGGGCAAACCGGACATCGCCGGGCCGGGCAGAAGCAGCGAGCGCCGCTAGCGGAGCGCGAGCGACAGCAGCAGGCGCGCCTTTTCCCAGTCGCGCCGCACGGTGCGGTCGGTCACGCCGAGTGCCTGCGCCACTTCGTTCTCGGTGAGGCCCCCGAAATAGCGCATCTCGACCACCCGGGCGAGTCGAGCATCCGCTTGCGCGAGATCCTGCAGCGCGTCGTGCACGCGCACGATCTCGTCCTCGTTATGGGTCACCGCTGGCGCGACGTCCGTGGGCAGCGTGACTGCGCGCATGGCGCCGCCACGGCGCTCGGCCATGCGGCGGCGGGCAAAGTCGACGATGATGCTGCGCATCGTTCGCGAGGCGTACGCCATGAAATGCGCCCGGCTCGTCACGTGCAGACGGCCGGCATTGACCAGGCGCAAGTAGGATTCGTGCAGGAGCGACGTGGTGTCCAGCACGGTAAAGGGCGCGTTGTGCCGCAGGCGGGCACGGGCGAGTTGATGCAGGTCGGCGTAGAGCCTCTCGAACAGCTCGTTCATCGCGGCGGCGTCGCCGCCATTGGCGCGATCGATCAGCGCGGTGATCTCGCCGGCGGGCGGTGCGGCCGGCGGCATGGGCGATCTTTCAGTCCCGGAAGTTCTCGTACTGCAGCGGGAAGTCGGTGATCGACTTCTTCACGAGCGCGATCGCGGCCTGCAGGTCGTCGCGCTTGGCGCCCGACACGCGGACGGCATCGCCCTGGATCGAGCCTTGCACCTTGAGCTTGCTGTCTTTCAAGAGCTTGACGATCTTCTTGGCAAGCTCCTGCTCCACCCCCGTGCGCACGGTCACCACCTGCTTCACCTTGTTGCCGGAGACCTTGTCGACGTCCCCGTGCTTGAGCGAGCGGATGTCCACCTGTCGCTTGGTGAGCTTGGCGGTGAGGATGTCGGTGATCTGCGAGAGCTTGAAGTCGTCGTCGGCAAAGAGCGTGAGCGCCTTCTCCTTCTCCTTGTACTCGATGCGGGCGTCGGAGCCCTTGAAGTCGAAGCGGGTGGAGATTTCCTTGTTGGCCTGGTCGACGGCGTTGTTGACCTCGACCTGGTTGACGTCCGAAACGATGTCGAAGGAGGGCATGGGCGCGGGAGTGTAGGGTCAGGAGGGCCGTCCTCGGGACGGGCGGTTACTCTAGAATAGCGGATTCCCGAATCGTCGACCGCTCGCTCCCATGTCGCACATCCTCCAATCGATTCCCGCCAGCCAGAAAGTGGGCCTCGCCTTCTCGGGCGGCCTCGACACCAGCGCGGCGCTGCACTGGATGCGCGGCAAGGGCGCTATCCCCTACGCCTATACCGCCAACCTCGGCCAGCCCGACGAATCGGACTACGACGAGATCCCGCGCAAGGCCTTGGCCTACGGCGCCGAGAAGGCGCGCCTCGTCGATTGCCGCGCCGCCTTGGTGGCCGAAGGCATCGCGGCGCTGCAATCCGGGGCCTTCCACATCAGCACGGCGGGCGTGACGTACTTCAACACCACGCCGATCGGCCGCGCGGTTACCGGGACGATGCTCGTGATCGCCATGCGCGAGGACGGCGTGGACATCTGGGGCGACGGCTCCACCTTCAAGGGCAACGACATCGAGCGCTTCTACCGCTACGGCCTGCTCGCCAATCCGAACCTGCGTATCTACAAGCCCTGGCTCGACGCCGCGTTCATCCACGAGCTCGGCGGTCGCAAGGAGATGTCGGAGTACCTCATCAAGGCCGGCTTCGGCTACAAGATGAGCGTGGAGAAGGCCTATTCCACCGACTCCAACCTGCTCGGGGCCACGCACGAGGCCAAGGACCTCGAATTCCTCAACAAGGGAATCAAGATCGTGCAGCCCATCATGGGCGTGGCCTTCTGGCGCGACGACGTCGCCGTGAAGGCCGAGACGGTGAGCGTGCGCTTCGAGGAAGGCCGTCCGGTCGCGCTCAACGGCACCACGTTCGCCGACGAAGTCGCGCTGCTGTACGAAGCCAATGCCATCGGCGGCCGCCATGGCCTCGGCATGAGCGACCAGATCGAAAATCGCATCATCGAGGCCAAGAGCCGCGGCGTGTACGAGGCGCCGGGCATGGCGCTCCTCTTCGCGGCCTACGAGCGTCTCGTGACGGGCATCCACAACGAGGACACGATCGAGCAGTACCGCGACAACGGCCGCAAGCTCGGCCGCCTGCTCTACCAGGGCCGCTGGTTCGATCCGCAAGCGATGATGCTGCGCGATACCGCGCAGCGCTGGGTCGCCCGCGCGATCACGGGCGAGGTCACCCTCGAGCTGCGCCGCGGCAACGACTACTCGATCCTCGACACCACGAGCCCCAACCTCACTTACAAGCCCGAGCGCCTCACGATGGAGAAGGGCGAAGGCGCCTTTACGCCGCAGGATCGCATCGGCCAGCTCACGATGCGCGCGCTCGACATCGCCGATACGCGCGAGAAGCTCGCGGTGTACATGAAGACGGGACTGCTGCAGTCGGCCGAAGGCTCGCCGCTGCTCGGCCTCGCGCGCGACGACGTGCCACCGAAGTAGCGCTTCGCGCCGGCGCAAAAAGACTGCGCCCCTTGCGGAGCGCGGTTGTCGGTGAGACGGAGTTGCCCCCGCTCGCGTAGCTGCCGCCGGAGGTGCCCACGACCGTGCAGTCGGACGAGCCGATCTTCTTGACGATGTAGATGCGGCCGCTGTTGCCCGCGGCGGCGGTGGGGAGCGTCACGTTCTTGGTCCCGCCGCTGAAGTTGCACAGCACGGTGTAGTCCGTGGTGAGCACGGTGTACCTCGAGTTGCTGGTCGAGACGATCGGCGCTGTCAGCGTATGGGCCCCCGCTGCACCTGTCGGGCCGGTGGCGCCCGTCGCCCCCGCCGAGCCGGTCGACCCGGCGCTGCCCTCCGCCACGGTGAGCGCCATGCCCGTATCTGCGAGGAGCTCGGTCATCACGCCTTCCGCAGGCCCGAGCTCGAGGATGGACGCGCCGCGCAGCTGGCGCTCGAACACGCGGAAGCGACAACGCATCGTCGTATGAACCCATCTGCGCCTCGTAGCGCAGGTCGTTCCACGCGGCATAGGGCGTCATCGCCGCGGCCACGGGCTCGAAGGCATGGTTGCGCAGCCCCTCCACGCGCACGGGGGCGAGGGGCCAGTCCGCGGTGCACTCGGCAAGGCGCGCGCGGTTCGGCGTGCCGAACAGGATCGGCGGCCACTGCGTGCGGCGCCGCGCCGATCCCGGCGCCGGCGGCGGGGTCAGGGTCGGGGGCAGCGAGGTCCGCCGTGCCCGCGCCCGTCACGATCAGTCGATCTTGATCTTCGCGTTGCGGATCACCGGTGCCCACTTGTCCGACTCCGCCTTGATGAGCGCGCCGAACTCGTCCGGCGTGCCGCCGACGAGGTCGAACCCGGCGGCATTGAGCTTCTGCATCACGTCGGGCTGCTTCAGGATCGCGTTGATCTCGCGGTTGAGCCGTGCGATCACGGGCGCGGGCGTGCCGGCTGGCACCAGGACGCCGTTCCAGGCGAGCGAGACGAACGCAGGATAGCCCGCCTCCGCCACCGTGGGCAGGTCGGGCAGGAGCGGGAAGCGCTTGCCGGAGGTCACGGCGAGCGGGCGCAGCTTGCCGGCGACGATCTGCGGCTGCAGCGGCTGCATCACCGCGAAGATCATCTGCGTCTCGCCCTGCACGGTGGAGGTGACCGCCGGCGGCGAGCCATTGAATGGGATGTGCACGATGTCGATGCCGGCGAGCGACTTCAGGAGCTCGCCGTTCAGGTGCGACGAGCTGCCCGGTCCCACCGAGGCGAAGTTGACCTTGCCCGGGTTGGCCTTGGCGTAAGCCACGAGCTCCTTCACGTCCTTGATGGGCAGTTGCGCGTTGACCGCGAGCACATTGGGCTGGCTCGTGGTGGTGATCACCGGCGCCAGGTCCTTCTGCACGTCGTAGGGGACTTTGGACAGGAGCGGGGTGATGGACAGCGGCCCGTTGAACGCGAGCACCATGGTGTAGCCGTCGGCGGGGGCCTTGGCCGTCTCGCCCACCGCGACCGTGCCGCCGGCGGCGGGCTTGTTCTCCACGACGACCGGCTGGCCGAGCGTGTCCTTCAGCTTGTCGGCGATCACGCGGCCGAGCACGTCGATGGAGCTGCCCGCGGGCGCGGACATGACGAACTTGATGGGCTTGTCGGGCCAGGCCTGCGCGCTCGCGCCGGCGGCGGTTGCGGACAGGACGACGGCGGCCGCTAGGGCCGTGAAAGTACGGCGTTTCATGCTTCCTCCTTCAACGCTGCGCTGCGGGCAGCTTCATGGGGCCGTGTCAGGCAACGCGCCCGCACACCAGGTATTCAAGCAGGGCCTTCTGCGCGTGCAGGCGGTTCTCGGCCTCGTCCCAGACCACGCTTTGGGGGCCGTCGATCACCTCGGCGGAAACTTCCTCGCCGCGATGCGCGGGCAGGCAATGCATGAACAGGGCACGGGCACCGGCCGCGCGCATCATGTCGGCATCGACCATCCAGTCGGCAAAGGCCCTTTGGCGCGCTTCGTTTTCCGCTTCGAAGCCCATGCTCGTCCACACGTCGGTGGTCACGAGGTCGGCGCCGCGGCAGGCGTCCATCGGGTCGGCGAAGGTGCGGAAGTGATCCTGGTACGGCGCGCCGATGGCGGCGTCGATCTCGTAGCCTTGGGGGGTGGCCACGTGCACCTTGAAGCCGAGCGCCGCGGCCGCCTGGATCCACGTGTTGCACATGTTGTTGCCGTCGCCGATCCACGCCACGGTGCGCCCCTCGATGCTGCCGCGATGCTCAACGAAGGTGTAGATGTCGGCCAGGATCTGGCACGGGTGGTATTCGTTGGTGAGGCCATTGATCACCGGCACGCGCGAGTGCGCGGCGAAGCGCTCGATGATGCTCTGCTCGAACGTGCGGATCATCACCACGTCGACCATGCGCGAGATCACGCGGGCGACGTCCTCGATGGGCTCGCCGCGCGACAGCTGCGTGTCCCCGCGGTTGAGGTTGATGGCGATGCCGCCCAGCTGGTTCATCCCCGCCTCGAAGCTCACGCGCGTGCGGGTGCTGGCCTTCTCGAAGACCATGGCGAGCGTGCGGTCGCGCAGGGGCTGGTAAAGCTCGTAGCGCTTGAAGCGCTCCTTGATCCAGCGCGTGCGCTCGAAGAGGTGACCGATCTCGTCGCGCGAGAAATCGGCGAACTGCAGGAAGTGCCTGGGCGCCGCCACGGGGGCGGGAAGGGGTTGCGAGGCCATGGCAAGGCGCGACCGGAGGGCAAGCACCGCGCAGGCGGCGATCCGGCACCGTTGTCACTTAAAACGGGATACTAGCACTGGCGCCACGCGCGCCGGTAAGCGCCGGTCGCCTCCCGCAGAAACGACGACGGCGCCACCGGGGCGCCGTCGCGGCCGGGCAGTGGACGGCCGCGTTACGCGAGCGCCTTGATGGCCTGGGACAGGCGCGACTTGGTACGCGAGACCATGTTCTTGTGCACGATCCGCTTGTCGGAGATGCGGTCCATCACGGCCTGCGATTCCTGCAGGACTTTGGTGGCGGCGGTCTTGTCGCCGGCGGCGATGGCCTTGCGGACCTTCTTCACTGCCGTGCGGAGCTCGGACTTCTGGCTCGCGTTGCGCTTGCGCGTGGCTTCCGCCTGGCGGGCACGCTTCTTGGCTTGGGCCGAATTGGCCATGGATCGGATTCCTGGTTGGTTCGACGCTTCGTACGCTGCCCCGATGGTCCCGTGGAGGGGAGGACCGGTGCGCGAAGCCTCGGGTTGGATAAATCTGGGTTAGCCAGTAATAATAACTGGTTTGCGCTGTCTACACAAGCCACGACGCGGTCCGGTGCTGCATCACTTCATTTGTAACCGAGACTGAAATTTATAGGCCGCAAGGAATACCGCATATTTATACGGTATCATTGCGGTCCTTGCCAACGCTGCCACCCCAACCGACTATTGGGGCCTTCGTGCCACGAGGGGGAGCTTGGCGTGATAGAGATCGTGCCGTCGTTTCTGGTTTCGTACGATGGGGCTGATGCGGATCAACATATTCTTGACGCTGCCGCGCTCGGCGAATCGATTGGTGGGGCATCTCGACTCTACACCGCGGTTGCGCACTACTGCGTTTTCGGCGCAGTACCGCGGGGCAATTACAAGAAGGAGTTTCGATGCTATGCAAGCATCCCGAGAGACGGATCGTACGAAATTCCGCTGCTCATTGCGGCCCTCGCCCAACAGCAGGCACTTTACGCCCCGCTCTACGCGGAAGGCATCAAGTTCATTTTCGCTTACGTCTTAAAAGCGATCAAAGACCAATGGACCAAATCGAGCAGCACGGAACGAATCGTGGAAGCACTCGTTGACGCAATCAAAGAACAGGCGCGCGCTCATGCGGAGGTGCAGATGGTCGCCACCAATGGTCTCGTCAAAGCAAACGACAATCTCGCCTCACTCAACGCGCGATTGATCGATACGCTGCCAGCGCTTGCCGAATCAACCCGAAGCAATGGTCGAGCGTTAGTGGAGCCAGTAGGGAAGTCGTGCCGCTCGCTTACTCAACTCGCGCAAACTGCCGATGCTGTAGTCATCGATGAGCCAGAGGCGGCTGTCATCAAGAGCACCGAACCATTGGAGATCTCCAACGTGGCTACATTCAAGTGTGACAGCATCACAGAAGTCAATACCGAAACGGGACATTGTCGAATCGTCGTGGATGGGTTTCAAGGGACCTTGGTCGGAAAAATCACGGACCCTTCGCTTTCGAACCCCCACAACGTGTACACCCAAGCGTTGAATGCCCATACTGGATTCACGTTCACAGCCAAGCCGGTGAAGCGCGACGGAGTGGTCAAAACGCTCTATATAAGCGACGCGAAAGAGCTCGCATAAACGACCTACTCGGCCAGTTGCGCGATCTCCTCCAGAGACCAAGCGTGGTCGGACACACCCGCTTCCATCGCAGGGGTTACGCGCAGGGTCTTGTGAATGCGGCCGAAGTTGTAGTGCATGTAGTGCAGGCCAATCGCGCTCTCGTGAGCGAACAGCTTCTTTGAGAAGCCATTGGTCAGGCGCGTGAAGCGGCGCATGCTCATGCGCATGGTGAGGTTCTGCCGCTCCACGTAGCTGGTCGAAATCTGGCCCTCATCTGGGTCGCCGGTCACAACACCGACGATAGTGCCGGTGCACTCGCCCGGACTGTAGCGCCGCTCTTGGGGCGCGCCCTTCGGCTCGCCATAGAGCTTCACCAACATACTGTAGTCAATGTCGCTTCCGAAGGCGCTTTCAACCGCACGCAGGTACGCCTTATGGCCGTCAGTGGTCAACTGGATACGGTTCCGGAGGCGTCGCGCAAGGTCATTCATGAAGATCGTCGCATGGCCTGCGTCGCGCAATCCCACATGCCAAGTGGGCACGAGCTTAGTGTCCGCACAAATGGCGACCCACGTCCAAATGTCCCCGTGGCCCAACACGCCGACGTGTTCGGGGGCAACGTTGCGGGCCTTTGATCCGCAGAAGCTCCAAATCTCATCCGCTTGAATGCGCGTGCAGGGGAGATCGCGGAGCACTTCGTTCTGATAGATCGCGCACGCCGTTCCAACGTCCCCCAACAGCTTTGACACCGTATTGAGGCTCACGCCCGCCATCCGCGAACAGGCCCGCATGGAGTTGCCCTCTACAAGCATTCCAATGAGGCGGGCACGATCAGCGGTGGTCAAGCGGTTCATCTGCGTCACTCCTTAACTGAACTTTATGCCAGAGTGACGAGTTGGTCAAGTAGTACATGACGGCGCCGACAGACGGCGTGGTTGCGGTATGCTGTTGGAATATCATTCGCGGCGACCTTGCAATCGCCGGACGACGGCATATAATTCCCCTTGCCTGGGTAGCGCCAGGCAAGAGGTGAAGTTTGCAGAACCGTCAGTGGGGACAGGGCGTCCCGGAAGGAAGGGTGCGGTAAAGGACCACCATGAGAACCAGTAGCCCCGATGCACTTCTTGCGCGGCGGTAACTCAATCGCACAGAGTACCCGCCTACTAAGCGGGATGTTGAGGGTTGGAGCCCCTCCCGCCGCGCCATTTTTCTAATCAGTACTTTACCTCGACCGGGGAGGTTTGTCCATGTCCACGGACCCTATTGACTATGAGGCCGTATTGGCCGATCTCCGAGCCAAGCGGGAGAAGCTGGACGCTGCAATCACTGGCATCGAGACGATGCTAGGCATTCGCGGATTAGGCGCCAACGAGGCACAGAACGGGAACAAGCCCGCGACCGAACAGTTGGGTCCCGGGGCGTTCTTGGGCATGACCATCGTCGATGCCACCATGAAATACCTGCGCATCACCCGTCAAAACCAAAAGACGGAGGACATCCTACGGGCGCTGCGCGATGGCGGCGTCGCCCTTCAATCCAGCAACCCGATCAACACAGTCGGGTCGGTGCTCGCTCGAAATGCGGAAACCAAAGGCGATATTGTTCGCGTCGAACGCGGCCTTTGGGGGCTGGGGGAATGGCACAAACACCTTCGCAAGAAGGCGGGAGGCAGGTTAGCGTCTGCCAGTAATTTGAACGAGTTGGTGGATGCGGCGGTTGAGGATGTCGCTGATGATCTCGGCATCGACCCACTCGACACTACTCCTTCGACCCCCAACGAGCCCTAGCCGCTCGGAGAGCGAGCGCTTTCCGTTCCTCTGGCGACATGGCTTCCATCCGGCGCTTGCCGCCTTTGAGCCCCCCTTGCCGAGAGCTTTCCTGGGCGGGGGTGGGCTCTGCCGAGATTTCAACCGTATCGCCAACGGACAGATCCACGATCAGTTTTGCAAGCTGGTTCGTATCGCGGGGGCGCTTCGGTCTAGCGGACATCCCCCCATTTTACCGGGCTGCTACGGTACCGAAAGCGTTGTTACAGTCAAACTGAGGCACTACCCGCGGTCCGCCCTGTGCGGACCGCCTGCCACCCCACGCTCCCCGTGAACCTCCTCCGGACCCTCACTACCGTGAGCGGGATGACGCTCCTGTCCCGCATCACCGGCCTCGCCCGGGAAAGCCTCAAGGCCACCTTCTTTGGCGCCGGGGCAGCCATGGATGCGTTCGAGGCGGCCTTCCGTCTGCCCAATATTTTGCGAAGGATGTTCGCAGAAGGCGCGTTTTCGCAGGCCTTCGTGCCAATTATCTCCGAATACAAGCGCCAGCGCGGCGACGAGGCCACCCGCGACCTGGTCGGCAAGGTGGGCGCGCTGCTGGCCCTCGTGCTACTTGGCGTGACGATCGTCGGGGTACTGGCGGCGCCGTGGCTTGTCTACCTGCTGGCAAGCGGCTTCGCCGCCACGCCCGGCAAGGTCGAGCTCACGGCGCAGATGATCCGCATCGTCTTCCCCTACATCCTGTTCGTGTCGCTGGTCTCGCTGGCCGGCGGCGTGCTGAACGTGTACCGGCGCTTTGCCATTCCCGCGTTCACCCCGGTGCTGCTCAATCTGTCGATCATCGGCGCTGCGATCTTCCTCTCCCGCTTCTTCGATCCGCCGATCCTGGCACTCGCCTGGGGTGTGTTCATCGGCGGCGTGGCGCAGCTCGTGTTCCAGATCGCGCCGCTGGCGCGCATCGGGATGCTGCCGCGGCCGCGCCTCGATTTCCGCGACGAAGGCGTGCGCCGCATCCTCCTGCTGATGGGGCCTGCCGTGATCGGTGTCTCGGCCGCGCAGATCTCCGCGCTCATCAATACGCAGCTCGCGGCCCTGCTGGGCGATGGCCGCATCTCCTGGATCACCTACGCCGACCGTCTCATGGAGTTCCCGAGCGCCCTCCTTGGCGTGGCGCTCGGCACCGTCCTGCTGCCCTCGCTCGCCAAGCATCACAGTGACGACAACCCGCTCGAGTACTCGGCGCTGCTCGACTGGGGCCTGCGCCTCGCGTTCCTGCTCGCGCTGCCCGCGGCGGTGGCGCTGTGGCTGCTGTCGATTCCGCTCGTGACCACGCTCTACCACTATGGCAAGTTCGGCATCAACGACGTGTGGCAGACGCGCTCGGCGCTCCTGGGCTACAGCGTGGGGCTGACCGCGCTCATCCTCGTGAAGATCCTCGCGCCGGGCTTTTATGCGCGCCAGCACATGCGCACCCCGGTCATCATCGCCTTCGTGACCGTGCTCGTGACGCAGACGCTCGCCGTGATCCTGATGTGGCCCATGGGTCACGCCGGGCTCACGCTGGCGACGAGCCTGGGCGCCTGCGTGAACGCCGGTGCGCTCTTCTGGTTCCTGCGCCGCGGCGGCCACTACCGTCCCGCAGCGGGGTGGTGGCGCTTCTTGGGCAAGGTGGTGGTGGCGCTGATCGTGCTCGCAGGAGCGCTGTACTGGCTCAACGCGCCAGCGCAGGTGTGGTTCGCGGCCGGGCTCGCGGAGCGCGCCCTGCGCCTGGCGGGCCTCGTGCTGGCAGGGGCGGGGGCGTATTTCGGGACGCTCTTCCTGCTGGGCTTCCGCCTCGCGGACTTCAACCGGCGCGAGGCAACCTAGGCCGTCGCACGGCATGCCTCGCGGCTGCCCGCAACCGGGCGCCGGTCGGGCCTGTTCGCGAGCCCTAATCGGTGCCGCCGCCCTTGCGGTAGGGGCAGCGCGTCTTCGTGCAGTCGGCGTACAGGTACAGCGCGTGCTCGCTGATCTCGAAGCCGCGATCGCGCGCGACCTTGGTCTGCCGCTTCTCGATCTCGGCGTCGTAGAACTCCTCCACGCGCCCGCACTGGATGCACACGAGATGGTCGTGGTGCGACCCCTGGTTGAGCTCGAACACGGCCTTGCCCGACTCGAAGTGGTGGCGCACGAGCAGCCCCGCCTGCTCGAACTGGGTGAGCACGCGATAGACGGTGGCGAGGCCGATGTCGAGGCCCTCGTTCAGCAGGAGCTTGTAGACGTCCTCAGCGGTGAGGTGGCGAACCTTGGACGACTCGAACAAGTTGATGATCTTGAGCCGCGGCAGGGTGGCCTTGAGGCCGGCGCTCTTCAAATCCTGCGGTGACGACATGGGCTTGGTCCTCGGGCGGCGACGTTCGGGGGCTTGCCGGCGGGGCCGGCGCGAAGCCTTGGCGCCACGCGGGGCGGCGGGAAAGGGCGAAGCTATAATAGCGCGGCTCGCGGCTTGGCGGACCTGCGCACGTGCCTGCCGCCGATGTGCCCAAGCCGCGCCGAATTTGCCCGCCTACCCACTGCCAGCATGACGATCCGCCACCCCCGTTTCCGCATCTCCCGCGTCCGCACGGCGGCATCGGCGCTCGTGCTCGCCCTCGCGCTCGGCGGCTGCGCGCAGAACAATTCGTTCACCAAGACCCTCGACGAATACGTGCCGATCATCACCCAGTTCGGCGTGTACAAGATCGACATCAATCAGGGGAACTACATCTCCCAGGACATGGTGAACAAGCTCAAGGAAGGCCAGACGAAGGCGCAGGTGCGTGCGACGCTCGGCACCCCGCTCATCACGAGCGCTTTCCGCGACAATCGCTGGGACTACGTCTACGAATTCCAGCGCGGCGGCCGGGTGCGCGAGCATCGCCAGTTCACCGTGTACTTCAACAACGAGCTGCTCGCGCGCTGGGAAGGCGACGAGATGCCCCAGTCGGCGCAGGAGCTCAATCGCATCGCCGGCACGCGGTCGATGCCGGATGATCCGTACGGGCAGGATGGCGGCTTCGTGGGCAAGGTCATCGACTTCTTCAAGAAGATGATGGACCCCACGGCGGCGCCCACGCCCTGATGGCGATGCAGCCGCTGCGCGTGGTGGTGGCGGGTGCCGGCGGGCGCATGGGTCGCGCGCTGTGCGCGGGCATCGCCACCGATGCGCGCCTCGTGCTCGCCGCTGCCCTCGACGTACCCGGCAGCCCGGCCGTCGGCGAGACCGTGGGCGCGGTACGGGTCGATACCGACATCGAGGCCGCCGTGGCGGCCGGCGACGTGCTCATCGACTTCACGCGACCTGCGGGCACGCTCGCGCATCTCGCAGCTTGCGCCCGGCATGGCGTGGCGGCCGTCGTAGGCACCACGGGCCTCGACGGGGCGCAGAAGGACGTGCTGCGCGGGTATGCCCGCACCGTCCCCATCGTGTTCGCCGCCAACACGAGCGTTGGCGTCACCGTGCTCCTCTGCCTGGTGGAGCAGGCGGCGCGCGCCTTGGGACCGGGATTCGACATCGAAGTCGTGGAGATGCACCACCGGCACAAGGTGGACGCGCCGTCGGGCACCGCGCTGCGCCTGGGCGAGGCCGCGGCGGCCGGCCTCGACACCACGCTCGCGGCGGCGGGGGTATACGCGCGCCACGGCGACACGGGCGAGCGCAAGCCCGGCACCATCGGCTTCGCGGCGTTGCGCGGGGGCGACGTCGTGGGCGAGCACGTGGTGGTATTCGCCGGCGAGGGCGAGCGCGTGGAGATCGCCCATCGCGCGACGTCGCGGCAACTCTTCGTGGCGGGTGCGTTGCGCGCCGCGCTCTTCGTAGGAGACCGGCGGGCACAAGGCACGGCGGGCCTCTTTGACATGCCGGACGTCCTGGGACTCG
This sequence comes from uncultured Pseudomonadota bacterium, assembly GCA_937958295.1. Taxonomy (GTDB): domain Bacteria; phylum Pseudomonadota; class Gammaproteobacteria; order Burkholderiales; family Casimicrobiaceae; genus VBCG01. The sequence continues at coordinate 2,490 of CALFEY010000373.1, read as the reverse complement.
CGCGATGACCTCTCCTTTCGATCTGTCCGGCCGCCTGGCCCTGGTGACGGGTGGCGGCTCGGGCCTCGGCCTTGCGATCGCCGAAGGCCTTGCCGCCGCGGGGGCCCGCGTGGTCATCAACGGCCGCGACCGCGCGAAGCTCGACGCCGCGCTCGAGCATCTCGCCGAGGCCGGCCAGGCAGCCAGCGTATGCGCCTTCGACGTGACCGACGAGGCCGCCGTAGCGGCGGGCGTGGCCGACATCGAGGGCTCGCTCGGCGCCGTCGACATCCTCGTCAACAACGCCGGGATGAACCGGCGCAAGGCGCTCGACACCTTCACCCTCGAGGAATGGCGCGAGCTCCAGGCGGTGAATGCCGACGGGCCCTTCCTCATGACGCGCGCCGTGCTGCCGGGGATGCGCTCGCGCAAGCGCGGCAAGATCATCAACATCGGCTCCATCGCGTCCGACCTCGGGCGCCCGAACATCGTCCCCTATGCTGCGAGCAAGGGCGCGATCAAGATGCTCACGCGTGCACTCGCCGTGGAGGCCGCCGCCTACAACGTGCAGGTGAACGCCATTGCGCCGGGCTTCTTCGACACCGAGATGAACGCCCCGCTCGTGGCCGACGCGGCCTTCTCGTCGTGGGTGCTGCGGCGTACCCCCGCGGCGCGCTGGGGGCACCCGCGCGAAATCGCCGGCGCGGCCGTGTTCCTCGCCTCGTCCGCCGCGGACTTCGTGACCGGCCACGTGCTCTACGTCGACGGCGGCTTCAGCGCCAGCTACTGAAGCGCTGGCGGCCGGCCGGCTTTCCCGGCGCGGCGTTCTGCGGTACAATTCATTGGGTCAAGCGGGGAAGGTCGAGTAACCATTCGACCTTCCCCGTTTGCACGTCCACCGGCGTGGGCGCCGCTTCCCACCAGCATCCGCCTCACGCCACACGCACGCCGACCGAGCTCATGAACGCCCCACTCACCGATGTCGTTGCGCCCTCCGCTCTGTTTGCGCCGGTGGTGCCTGCCGTGCTCGCCCTGGCCGACGGCACCGTGTTCCGCGGGCGGGCGATCGGCGCGGCCGGCCTCGCCGTGGGCGAAGTCGTGTTCAACACGGCGATGACGGGCTACCAGGAGATCCTCACCGATCCGTCCTATGCCGGGCAGATCGTCACGCTCACGTATCCCCACATCGGCAACGTCGGGGTGAACGCCGAGGACGTCGAATCGGAGCGCATCTACGCCGCCGGCCTCGTCATCCGCGACCTCCCGCGGCTCGCCTCGAGCTGGCGAATGACGCAGGACCTGTCCGCTTACTTGCGTGGCGGCAACATCGTGGGCATCGCCGACCTCGACACGCGCAAGCTCACGCGCCTGCTCCGCGAGAAGGGCGCGCAGAACGGCTGCATCGTGGCCGCGGCCGGCCTTGATGGGCATGCCGCGGACGAGGCCGTTACGCGTGCCCGTGCGGTGCCGTCGATGGCCGGGCTCGATCTCGCGCAGACGGTCTCCTGCGCCACGCCCTACGACTGGACCGGCAGCGCCTGGGCGCTGGGCGAAGGCTACCGGCAGCTCGCGCATTCGCGCTTTCATGTCGTGGCTTACGACTACGGCGTGAAGCACAACATCCTGCGCCGCTTGGCCGAGCGCGGTTGCCGCATCACGGTGGTGCCCGCGAAGATGCCGGCCCGCGAAGTGCTCGCCATGAAGCCCGATGGCGTGTTCCTGAGCAATGGCCCCGGCGATCCGGAGCCTTGCGACTACGCTATCGAGGCCATCCGCGCGGTGATCGCCGCTGGCGTGCCCACCTTCGGCATCTGCCTCGGCCATCAGTTACTCGGGCTCGCAGCGGGCGGGCGCACCCTCAAGATGAAGTTCGGCCATCACGGCGCCAACCACCCCGTGCTCGACCGCGATACGGGGCAGGTGCTCATCACGAGCCAGAACCACGGCTTCGCGGTGGATCCGGCCTCGCTGCCGGACAACGTCCGTGTCACGCACGTCTCGCTCTTCGACGACACGCTGCAGGGCTTCGCATGGAAGGACAAGCCCGTGTTCTGCTTCCAGGGGCACCCCGAAGCGAGCCCCGGTCCGCACGACGTCACGTATCTCTTCGACCGCTTCGTGAAGTCGATGGAACCGCGGAAGTAACGCATGCCCAAGCGCACCGACATCCAGAGCATCCTCATTATCGGCGCCGGCCCGATCATCATCGGGCAGGCGTGCGAGTTCGATTACTCGGGGGCGCAGGCGTGCAAGGCGCTGCGCGAGGAGGGCTACCGCGTCATCCTCGTCAACAGCAACCCGGCGACGATCATGACCGACCCGGAGATGGCCGATGTCACCTACATCGAGCCGATCACCTGGCAGGTCGTCGAGCGCATCATCGACAAGGAGAAGCCCGACGCGATCCTGCCGACGATGGGCGGCCAGACCGCGTTGAACTGCGCGCTCGACCTGCACCGCAACGGCGTGCTGGAGAAGTACGGCGTCGAGCTGATCGGCGCCTCGCCCGAG
>CALFEY010000372.1 GCA_937958295.1 uncultured Pseudomonadota bacterium | reverse complement strand
CGCGGGCGTGTGGGAAGACGTGCCGCAGGCGCGCCCGGAGTTTCGCGAGCACTACCGGCGGCAGATCGTGAAGCTCGCCCGGAAGCGCAAGGCGGAGGAGATGATCTGATGCGCCGCGGGGCCTGCGCATGCTAGTCCTCGACCACGACCGTGCCGGCGGCTACTGGGGCGCCGTGTACGTGTTCACGGCGATCAAGGGCCTGCAGGTGGTCATCGACGGCCCGGTGGGTTGCGAGAACCTGCCGGTCACCTCGGTGCTGCACTACACCGATGCCCTGCCGCCGCATGAATTGCCCATCGTGGTCACCGGTCTGTCCGAGGACAACCTCGGCCGCGACGGTACCGAGGGCGCGATGAAGCGCGCGCACGCGGCGCTCGATCCCGACCTGCCGGCCGTGGTGGTAACGGGATCCATCGCCGAGATGATCGGCGGTGGCGTCACGCCGGAAGGCACCAACATCCAGCGCTTCCTGCCGCGCACGATCGACGAGGACCAGTGGCAGTGCGCCAATCGCGCGATGTACTGGCTCTGGACCGAGTACGGCAGCAAGCGCGGCCCCACGCCCGAGGCTAAGCCGCGAACCCCCGACGTCGACGGCGTCGTGCGTCCGCGCGTGAATATCATCGGTCCCGCGTACGGCATGTTCAACACGCCGAGCGACCTCGCCGAGGTCCGCCGCCTCATCGAGGGCATCGGCGCGCAGGTGAACATGACGTTCCCGCTCGGCGCGCACCTGGCCGACGTGCGCAACCTGGCCGACGCCGAAGTCAACGTGTGCATGTACCGCGAGTACGGCCGCATGCTGTGCGAGGCGCTCGACCGCCCGTACCTGCAGGCGCCCATCGGCCTGCACAGCACCACCCGGTTCCTGCGCTCGCTGGGCGAGCTGCTCGGGCTCGATCCGGAGCCGTTCATCGCGCGCGAGAAGCACACGACGATCAAGCCGATCTGGGACCTGTGGCGGTCGGTCACGCAGGACTTCTTCGGCACGGCGAGCTTCGCGATCGTGGCCAACGAGACGTACGCGCGCGGGGTGTCGCATTTCCTGGAGACCGAGCTCGGCCTGCCCTGCATGTTCGCGCTGTCGCGCAAGGCGGGGGTCAAGCCCGACAACGATGCCGTGCGCAAGCTCCTGCGCGAGAAGCCGCCGCTCGTGATGTTAGGCAGCTTCAACGAGCGCATGTACATGGCAGAGTGCGGGGCGCGGGCGGCGTACATCCCGGCCTCCTTCCCCGGCGCGATCGTGCGCCGGCACACCGGAACGCCCTTCATGGGGTACTCCGGCGCAACCTACCTCGTGCAGGAAGTGTGCAATGCGCTCTTCGACGCGCTCTTCCACATCCTGCCGCTCGGCACGGAGATGGATCGTGTCGAAGCCACTCCCGCGCGGCTGCATCGCGAGCTCGCCTGGGACGACGAGGCCAAGGCGTTGCTCGATCGCCTGCTGGAGGCGCAGCCGGTGCTGGTGCGCATCTCGGCGGCGAAGCGGTTGCGGGATCGCACGGAAGAAGCCACTCGCGCCGCGGGCGACACCCGCGTCTCGGTGGCGCACGTCCGCTCGGCCACGGCGCGCGAAGGCGTGGCGGTCCCGGCATGAACATCAAGGAGGCAAGCGCAATGACGACGCATCGCTCCGCGGTTCCGATCAAGGCCATCGGCAGAGGGGAGACGGTCCTCTACGGCGCGGTCTTCGTCCTGATGTTCCCGCCGCTGTTCGTGGTGACGCTCATTCTGCACATCGGTCCGCGCCGGGTGTCCGGCACGCCGGTGTTGGCGCTGATCCACGAGGCGGCGGCCGACGCGCATTCGGCCATCTCCATCGCGCTGATGGACGCCTGACCCAGGATTTCGCCCGGGGTTCCGGGCGGACATCGGCCGTGACGACAAGCCACGACGATGCTCCCCGCCGCGCGGGATTGGCGCGGTAACGAGCCGAAAGGCTCATCCGGAGGTTGTATCGATGGCTGAGATTGATAGACGAAACGGCTCACTGTCGGGGTTGACGGAGGCCGAGGCAAAGGAGTTCCACGGCGTTTTCATGACGAGCTTCATCATTTTCCTGGTGATCGCCATCATCGCGCACATTCTGGCGTGGCAATGGCGTCCGTGGTTGCCGGGCGTGAAGGGGTATACGTCGTCACTGGTCGACAGCGTCAACGTCGCCGTGAGCTCCGTGCTCCCGTTTCTCGGATAGGAGGGAGAAAACATGTGGCGAATGTGGCTTCTGTTCGATCCGAGGAGAACGTTGATCGCGCTGTTCGTGTTTCTGTTTGCATTGGCGCTGATCATCCACTTCATCCTGTTGTCCACCGACCGCTTCAACTGGCTCGAAGGCCCGAGGGCTGCACGGCCGGCGATATCGCAGATGTCGCCGCTGCCGGCCCCGGTTCCGCCGGCCCAGAAGTAGCGTTGCTAGCGAAGGCAGCGGACGCGGGCCGGCGAAGTTGCCGGACCACGCCCGCCGCCGGGTTTGCATAGAAGGCGGCGCGATGCGCCGGCGCACCAGGGGTGCTCACGATGGCAATGCTCAGTTTTGAACGTAAGTACCGCGTGCGCGGCGGCACGCTGGTCGGCGGCGACCTCTTCGATTTCTGGGTCGGCCCCTTCTATTGCGGCTTTTTCGGCGTCACCACGGCCTTCTTCTCCGCGGTGGGGATCGCGATGATCCTGTGGGGAGCGGCCAACGGTCCCACGTGGAACGTGTGGCAGATCAATATCGCGCCGCCCGACCTGAGCTATGGCCTGGCCTTTGCCCCGCTCATGGAAGGCGGGCTTTGGCAGATCATCACGGTCTGCGCTCTGGGGGCATTCGTGTCCTGGGCTCTGCGCGAAGTGGAGATCTGCCGCAAGCTCGGCATCGGCTATCACGTCCCGATCGCCTTCGGGGTGGCGATCTTCGCGTACTTCTCGCTGGTGGTGATCCGCCCGCTGCTGCTCGGCGCCTGGGGCCACGGCTTTCCCTACGGCATCATGAGTCACCTCGACTGGGTGTCGAACACCGGCTACCAGTACCTGCACTTCCACTACAACCCGGCGCATATGATCGCGGTGAGCTTCTTCTTCACCACGGTGCTCGCGCTGGCGCTGCACGGCTCGCTCGTGCTGTCGGCCACCAACCCGAAGAAGGGCGAGCCCGTGAAGACAGCGGAGCACGAGAACACCTTCTTCCGCGACACGATCGGCTACTCCATCGGCACGCTGGGCATCCATCGGCTGGGCCTCTTCCTCGCGCTCTCCGCGGCATTCTGGAGCGCCATCTGCATCATCATCAGCGGACCCTTCTGGACGCGCGGCTGGCCGGAGTGGTGGAACTGGTGGCTCAACCTTCCGATCTGGGCCTAACGGGGACGACAATGGCCGAATACCAGAACATCTTCACGCGCGTGCAGGTGCACGCGCCGGCATACGCCGGCGTGCCGTTGGCGCGCGGCACGTGGGTGCGCCAGGGCACCCCCTTCTTCGCCTACTGGCTGGGCCGCATCGGCGATGCGCAGGTCGGCCCCATCTATCTCGGCTGGACCGGAGTCGCGTCCCTGATCTTCGGCTTCATCGCCATCGAAATCATTGGCCTCAACATGTGGGCGTCGGTGAACTGGGATCCGATCCAGTTCGTCCGGCAGCTCCCGTGGTTGGCGCTTGAGCCTCCTGCCCCCGCCAACGGCCTTCAGTTCCCTCCGCTCAACGAGGGGGGCTGGTGGCTGTTGGCGGGTTTCTTTCTAACCACGTCCATCCTGCTGTGGTGGGTGCGCATGTATCGACGCGCACGCGCCCTCGGCATGGGGACGCACGTCGCCTGGGCGTTCGCGGCGGCGATCTGGCTCTATCTCGTGCTCGGCTTCATCCGCCCGTTGCTCATGGGCAGCTTCGGGGAGGCGGTGCCCTTCGGCATCTTCCCGCACCTCGACTGGACCGCCGCGTTCTCGATCCGCTACGGCAACCTGTTCTACAACCCGTTCCACATGCTGTCGATCGCGTTTCTCTACGGCGCGACGCTGCTCTTCGCCATGCACGGCGCCACGATTCTCGCGGTGAGCCGTTTCGGCGGCGAGCGCGAGATTGAGCAGGTGGTCGATCGCGGCACGGCGGCCGAGCGCGGTGCGCTGTTCTGGCGCTGGACGATGGGCTTCAATGCCACCATGGAGTCGATCCATCGCTGGGCATGGTGGTTCGCGGTGCTGTGCCCGCTCACCGGCGGCATCGGGATCCTGCTTACCGGCACGGTGGTGGACAACTGGTACCTCTGGGCGGTCAAGCATGGCGTGGCGCCCACCTATCCCGCGGTGTTCCCCGCGGTGGTCGATCCTGCAACGTTGACGGGGGCCCCGCGATGAATCCGACCATCCGCAGATCCGCTGCGCTCCTCCTCACCGGCGCGCTGGCGCTGCTTGCCGGCTGTGAGCGGCCGCCCGTGGACACCGTGCAGCGCGGCTATCGCGGGCTGGGGATGATCGAGCTCTCCAATCCGCGCATCGCGCAGCAGACGATCGCGGACAACCAGTCGCCCGAGGCCACACCGCCCATGCCCGCGGGCGGTCCGCCAGCCTCCGCCGTGTTCAAGAACGTGCAGGTGCTAAACGACCTGTCGGTGGCCGAATTCACGCGCGTCATGGTGGCGATGACGAACTGGGTGTCGCCCGACCAGGGCTGCGCGTACTGCCACGCCGCCGGCGAGGACCTCGCATCCGATTCGCTGTACACGAAGGTCGTGGCGCGCCGCATGCTCGTCATGACGCGCCACATCAACAGCGACTGGAAGACGCACGTGGCCGACACCGGAGTGACGTGCTACACCTGCCACCGCGGCAAGCCGGTGCCGGCCAACGTCTGGTTCCGCAATCCGGGCCCGTCGGCGGCGGCGCGCGCCGGCAACCACGCTGGGCAGAACACGCCTGCGCCGCAGGTGGGCCTGACCTCGTTGCCCTACGATCCGTTCGGGCCCTTCCTCGACCAGGCCAACGAGATCCGCGTGGTGTCGACCTCGGCGCTGCCCACCAACAACTATCATTCGACCAAGCAAACGGAGTGGACCTATGCGCTCATGATGAACATGTCGCAGGCGCTCGGGGTCAATTGCACCTTCTGCCACAACACGCGCTCGTTCGCCTCCTGGGATGCAAGCACGCCGCAGCGCGAAACGGCTTGGTACGGCATCCGCATGGTGCGCGACCTCAACAAGGACTACCTCGATCCGCTGGGCCCCACGTTGCCGCCGATCCGGCATGGGCCGTTGGGCGACGGTCCGAAGGTCGACTGCGCGACTTGTCACAATGGGGTCTACAAGCCTTTGTACGGCGTGAGCCTGCTCAAGGACTATCCGGCCCTTGCTGCGCCGGCGCCGGCGCCGGCGGCTGCGGCGCCTGTCGCGGGTGTTCAGCCGATAACGGTCGCCACGTTGACGCTCGTCAAGGTGTACTTCGCCACGGGGCGCACCGAGCTGCCCGGCGATGCGGCTGCCGCGCTGGATGCCCTCGCCAAGGCGCATCCGGGCCAGCAGCTCGTCATCTCGGGGTACCACGACGCGCAGGGCGGCGCGGCGCAGAACGAGGAGCTCGCGAAGCAGCGCGCCATGGCTGTGCGCGACCAGCTGCGCCAGGCGGGCATCGGTGATCAGCGCATCGTCCTCATGAAGCCGGAACAGGCCCAGGGCGGGGGCGGCGGCGACAATCCGGAGGCGCGCCGGGTCGAAGTGAGCCTCAAGTAGCACCGGAGCCGCGCGAGGCTTGGGGCCGCGGCATGCCGCGGCCCTTTGCTTTGCCGTGGCGGTCGATCACGTTGCAGCATCGATGAAGCTGGCGCACATGATCCTCCTTGGCACCTTGGCCATCGGAGTCGCGGGCGGCACGTGGTTGTGGACGCCCGACCGGCCGCGGGCGGCGCTCGAGCGCAAGTACCTCGCCCATCCTGGCGACATGATGGAGGTGGCGGGCATGCGCCTGCACGTGCGCGACACCGGGCCGCGGGACCGTCCCGCGGTGATCATGATCCACGGATTCGGATCGAGCCTGCACACGTGGGAGGCGTGGGCGCAGGCGCTTGCCGCCGACTATCGCGTGGTGCGCTTCGATCTGCCAGGTGCCGGTCTCACCGGTCCCGATCCGACCGGCGATTACACCGACCAACGCAGCCTCGTGCTGCTGCGGGCGCTGATGGATACGCTGCATCTGCCGCGGGCGAGCCTCGTGGGCAACTCCATCGGCGGTCGGATCGCCTGGCGCTTCGCCGCGCAGTTCCCCGACCGAGTGGACCGGCTGGTGCTGGTGGCGCCCGACGGCTTCGCCAGCGCTGGCTTCGAATACGGGAAGGCCACCGCGTTGCCCGCGCTCTTCGGCCTCATGCGCTACGTGCTGCCCAAGCCGCTCCTGCGCATGACGCTTGCCTCGGCCTATGGCAACCGTGAGGCGCTCCGCGACGATGTCGTGACCCGCTACCATGACCTGATGCTCGCGCCCGGCGTGCGCGAGGCCTCGATCCGGCGCCTCGAGCAGACCGTGCTCGAGCCTCCCGCGCCGTGGCTGCAACAGATCCGCGCCCCCGTGCTGCTGCTCTGGGGGGCGCAGGATGCCATCATCCCAGTGAGCAATGCGCAGGACTATCGCCGCGCGCTTCCGCGCAGCACGCTCGTGGTGCTGCCCGGGTTGGGGCACGTGCCGCAGGAAGAGGACCCGGGCCAGTCGCTGCCCGCGGTGGCGGCATTCCTCGCCGGGTGAGGCCGCTTAGCGCGGGCCTGGCGCCGACGGCGCGGCACGCGAGCGCAGGTAGACGTTCCAGAGCGATGACGTGGGCAGCGGCAGCACCAGGAACCAGTGCTCGAGCACGCCGAGCGTGACGAGCGTGGCCGCGAAGGTGAGGGCCGTGGCGTCGAAGGCGCTGGCACTCGGGGCGAGCGCCTGTGTCCATGACCACCAGGCTGCGGCGGTGCCCGCAATCACCGAGACGGGAAAGAGCGCATTCATCGGCGCTCGCCGGAAGTAGGTTTGCAGGTAGCGTAGGTGCGGCGGGAGGAACTCCTCGCTCAGGTTGCGCACGCCGAGGAAGACGTTGAGCTTGGCGCTCTGCCGCATCACCCACAGGATGGCGTAGGTCCACACCGCGACCTGGTTCTCGCCGCCCATCGTGAGCAACAGCACCGCCACGCCCCCCGCGATGAGCGCGAACTCGTGATACACGATCGCCTGCAGCGCGTAGCCGGCGCGTTGCCACCCTTTCGCCCCGGGCGGGCACGGCGCCTCGCGCGGACCGGTGATGATCCCCATGAGGAAGCTCATCTCCACCCAGCCCCAGACCAGCACGCTGCACGTGAAGGCGCCGTAAGCTCCCCCCACCGTCGCATCGGCGCTCGTCGCGAACACGCCGTACAGGGCGAGCGCGAGCACCACGGTCGCGGCCGTCATGCTCGTGCGGTACGTCCTGCGCGGCAGGTTGTCCAGGTACAGGATCACCCCGGTGCTCACCCACCACACGATCAGGGTGAACACCACGGGGAGGACGTGCTGTGTCATGAGCTCACCAGATCGGCGCGAGCCGGATGTCCTGCGGCAGGGGATTGGGCTTGGAGGGGAGGAGGTAGAGCCGCGCGAACGTGGCCGCAGCGGCCAGCGCAAGGCCCGCACGCTTGGCCAGGCCGATCGCGCCGCCTTGTGCGCGTGCGTTGGCGATGGCCTCCGCGATGCGTCGCAGCCGCTCGAGGCCAACGTGGAAGCGGGGGTCGTCGAGGTCGAGCGTCAGCGGGAACACCTGCCGGGAGATCTCGGAGGTGATGCGGAACACGGCAAAGTCGTACTCGGTGGGATCAAGGCCGAGCGCGGCATGGAACACGGGTCGCTGGTGGTCGCGCACGTACATCGTAGCGAACACCGCCAGCACGAAGAAGCGGATCCACAGTTTGTTGGCGCCTGCGAGCAGTTGCGGGTTGGCGCGCATCAGCAGCGCAAAGGCCTCGCCGTGGCGGAACTCGTCGTTGCACCACAGATCGAACCAGCGAAAGATCGGGTGGAAGCGCAGCTCCGGATGGCGCTCGGTCTGCCGGAAGATGGTGATGTAGCGCGCGTAGCCGATCTTCTCGGAGAGGTACGTCGCGTAAAAGATGAACTTGGGGCGGAAGAAGGTGTACTTCTTGGCCTTGGTGAGAAAGCCCAGGTCCACACCGATGCCGAAGTCCTTGAGCCACTGGTTGATGAACCCCGCGTGCCGGGCCTCGTCGCGGCTCATGAAGCCGAAAAGATCCTTCATGTCCGGGTTGCTCACCCGCTTGTGGATCTCGGCATAGAGCACGCAGCCCGAGAATTCCGCGGTCACCGAGCTCACGAGGAAGTCGATGAACTCCCGGTGCAGGTCGTCCGGGAGGTCCGAGAAGTCGCGGTCGAGCTCGGTGGGCCGCTGGAAGTGGCCGCGGTTCACGTCGCGCCGGAACTCGTCGATGAGCGCGTCCCACTGCGCGCGGACGGGCGTCACGTCCAGGCGATCCATTGCGTCGAAATCGGTGGTGTAGAAGCGCGGGCTCAGCACCGTGTCGGCCTGCGCCATGCGCGTGGCCTCGTTGACCGAGGCGGGGCTTGCATCGGGGGTCATCGGGGTCTCCTTGGGCCCGGGCCGGACAGGCGTTCGGGCGAGAAGCTGACTTCGTAGAGAAGCGAGAGCTCGAAGCGGCTCGTGAGGCGGGTCCACAGCCGCGCGAGCGGCCCCGCGCGCGTGATGGTGGCCTGACGACGGCAGACGAGATGCTCGCCGTAGGCCACCTGTGTTGGCGCGTCGTGGACCAGGACGGCGTCGCCGGGTCCGACCTGCACGCCGTGGAGCTCCACGTGCGCGTGCAGCGACTCGACCGTCTGCGCGATGTCCACCGTACAGGGCACGTCGAGCTGCCGCGCCGAAGCGCCATGCGGGGCGCTCATCGCGGGCTCTCGGCGGCGGCCAGCATTTGGGCGAACACGCCGGCATTGGTGGGGCCGAACGACTCGAGGTCCACGCGCCGTCCGGTGGTGGGATCGATCAGCGTGAGCCGGCCATCGGCCCGGCCGACGAGTCTGAACGGCTGCTCCGGGCCTACCCCCTGGCGCTTGCGCTCGCGCGCGAGGCCGCGCAGCGTGCCGCGGAGGAAGCCGGCGGCGCCCGTGACCGTCTCGACGGTGCGGCCGTCGCGCGCATCCACGACCGCGATGCTGCCATCGGGGCGGTCTTCGAAGCGGAACTCGCGCTCGAGCACGGCCTCGGCATCGGGGATGTGGCTCGCGCCGATGCCGGTGAGGCGGACGAACGCCACCGTGACCAGCGCGAAGACGACGAGCAGTGCAGCGCCTGCCAGGGGTCCCCGGGGGAAGGGTGCGTTGGCGAAGTGTTCCTGCATGGCCGGCGCTCCGTCAGTGCGCCGCGGCGGCGTACGACGGCGCTTCGCGCGCGTCGTCCTGCCGCCGGGGCGCGGTCTCGGCTACGCTCCTCGCCGGCACGCCCGCATGCGCGGCGAGCGCGCGGGCGAGGAGATCGGCCACGTGCGCGGCGTTGGGTACGGTGCGCAGCATGGGCTGCGCGCTGGCCAGGCGCCATGGGCGCACGTGCGGCCACAGGTGCGCATAGGCGATGTGGTCGTAGCCTGCCAGGGCGAGTGGAATGTCGCCGGTCCCGTCGCTGTACACGCGCAGGCCCGCCGACTCGATCGTGGCGTAGGGCAGGTTGAAGGTGACCTCGAGCACCACGCCGATGCGCATCACGACGCGACGATTGGTGATCGTGTACACGGCGGCGCGCGCCATCATCCACGCCACCAGGCCGAGCATGGCCACGGCCAGCGCGGCGAAGGGCAGCAGCCACAGCACCGCGACGAGCGCGTCGGCGAGCGAGCCGCCACTCAGCATCACGGTGGCCGCGCGCGCCACCAGCAATACGATGAAGTAGATCGCGAGCTTGCGGGCATGGAATGCGCGCAATGCGAGCGAGCGCCAGTCGGGCGAGCCCTGCCAGAGCATGGTCTCGCCTGCGGGGAGCTGTTCCGGTAGACCGGGCACCGGCTCGAACTCGTGCTCGGGCATCGCGGCAGCCTCGCGCGGCGCGCTGCGACGCCCGTCCTTGCGGCGGCCGGGCGCGCTCACACCAGCGGTCCCAGGCGGTCGGGCGTGGCGTACAGCGTGCCCGAGGCGTAGTAGGCGGTGATGCGGTCCTCCTCGAGCAGCGTCACCTGGTCGGGATGCGCGAGCACCGGCACGTCGGCGAACTGGCTCGCGAGGATTGAGCGCACCTTCACCTCACCGCGGCTGCTGATCGTGGTGAAGTTGACCGGCAGGAGCACATGATGCTGGCCGGAAACCGCCGCTACCTCCACCTCGAGGTAGCGGAGGATCGTCTCGGAGCGATCCACCCACACGTCGCGGACGACGCCGCCGGCCTTGCCATCGGCACCAATCACGGGCATGCCGCGGGGATCGGGATCGCGCGACTCAATGGCGTAGTCATGCGCCACGCGCAGCGGCACGATCTTGATCTGGCCGTCGAGGGTGAGATCGGGCACGTGCGGTCGATTGGCGTAGGCGGCAGGACCCACGCCGTCGAGCATGGGGTTGCCCGTGGGCTCCAGCGGGGCGCCGGGGAAGCGTCCGGCGGTGGCTCGGACCTCTTCCACCGGCTCGGCTGCGCGCGGCGCCACGCGCATGCTGCCGTCGCGGAGCAGGAAGGTCTTGGGCGGCGGTACCGCCGGCCAGCCCTGCACTCGGATGCTCCCCGAGCGATCCGACTCGAGGGGATAGCCCTCGCGCTTGTCCTCGCGCCGCAGGTAATAGATGAGCCCGGCAAAGAAGACCCAGAAGGCATACAGGGCGATCTGCGCGACGTCGATGTATTGTGTGATGGCACCGGTAGGCATGGTGATCTCTCCGCGGAGGGGGTCGAAGGCTATCCAGGAAACTCGGCGAGGCCGAACTTCGAGGGAGAAGGGGGCCGCCCGTCGCGGGCGGGGGAGCGCACGAGCGGGCCGATGGCCGCGAGCGTGGCGAACAGCAGGGCGATCTCGATCTGGTACACGACGCTGTAGCCCACGCCGGGGCCGGTGACCGCCGGGCCGAGCGCGCCCTGCGCGGCCAGGCCCGTCATCACGTCGCGCAGTGCGCCGCCCATGGCCACGGCGATGCCCGCGGCGGACGCCTGCACGGCGCCCCACGCGCCAAGCGCGAGCCCGGCGTGCCCGCCGCTCGGCAGCGCCATCGCCGCGGTGAGCGTACAGACCGCGAAGAGCCCGCCGCCGAAGCCGATGAGGATGGTGCCGATCCGGAACAGGAAGGGTGATTCGAGCGGCGCCGCAAAGATCACCGCCGCAAAGGCGACGATGCCCACGAGCGCGCCGTAGGCCGCGATGCGGTGCGGGTCCGCGCCCTCGTGCAACGTGTGCGCCGCGATGGTGAAGGCCGCCAGTGCGCCACAGGCCTGCAGCGCCGTAAGCATGGTGGTGGCGCCTACGCCGAGATGCAGGATCTGACCGCCATAGGGCTCAAGCAAGATGTCCTGCATCGAAAACGCCGCGCTGCCGAGGCCCACGGCGACGAGGAGCCGCGTGACCTTGCCCCCGCGCAGGAAGGCGCGCCATGTCTCGGCAAAGGCGGGCGTGTCCCGGCGCGGATCGGTGCGCGCCGGGTCTCGCGCTTCCTGCTTCCACAATGCGACGAGGTTCAGCAGCATCGTGAGCAGTGCGACCCCCTGGATCACCTGGATCAGGCGGATCTGGGAGAAGTTGCCGAGGAGGACACCGAACAGGAGCCCGCT
>CALFEY010000371.1 GCA_937958295.1 uncultured Pseudomonadota bacterium | reverse complement strand
TGGTGAACGGCGGCGCGAGCTGGATCGTGTCGCCGCCGTAGCGGACGTAGAAGCCCTTGTCGTACATCGCCATCGCGATCTCGTAGGGCCGCCGCGCGGGCTCGCCCGGCAAGGCGTCGATCGTGATGCCCGCGGCGAGGCCGAAGTTGCGCACGTCCGCCACGTGGCGGACGCCTTTGAGACCGTGCACCGCGTTCTCGAACGCCGGAGCGAGCTCCCGCACGCGCCCCAGCGCGTGATCCCGCTCGAGGAGGTCGAGCGTGGCGAGGCCCGCGGCGCATGCCACCGGGTGCGCGGAATACGTGTAGCCGTGCGCAAACTCGAGCATGTAGTCGGGACCGCCCGCTGCCATGAAGGTGTCGTAGATCTCCTGGCGGGACACCACGGCTCCCAACGGCTGGACACCGTTGGTGACCTGTTTGGCGATGTTGAGGATGTCGGGCGTCACGCCGAAGGCCGCGGCCCCGGTCCAGTGCCCGGTGCGCCCGAAACCGGTGATCACCTCGTCGAAGATCAGCAGGATGTCGTGGGCAGTACAGATCTCGCGCAAGCGCTGCAGGTAGCCCACCGGCGGCACGATGACGCCGGCGGACCCGGAGAAGGGCTCGACGATCACCGCGGCGATGTTCGAGGCATCGTGCAGCTGGATGAGCGCGAGGAGATCGTCGGCAAGCTCCGCGCCCTTGGGCGGCATGCCGCGATGGAAGCTGCCCGCCGGCGGCTGCGTATGCGGGAGATGGTCGGCCTCCACGCCCTGGCCGTACATCTTGCGGTTGGCCGGCATCCCGCCCACCGAGATGCCGCCGAAGTTGACGCCGTGGTAGCCCTTCTGGCGGCCGATCAGGCGGGTCTTGCCCGCTTGTCCCTTGAGGCGCCAGTAGGCGCGGGCCATCTTGAGCGACGTGTCCGCGGCTTCCGAGCCCGAGCCCGTGAAGAAGACGCGGTTGAGCCCCTGGGGCATGCGCTCGACGATGCGGTTGGCGAGCTCGAACGACAGGGGATGGCCGAACTGGAAGGCCGGCGAGTAGTCGAGCGCGGCCGCCTGCTGCCCCACGGCGTCGGCGATCTCGCGCCGGCCATGGCCGAGGCCGGTGCACCACAGGCCGGAGAGGCCGTCGAAGAGGCGGCGGCCGTCGCTCGTGGTGAAGTAGTTCCCGGAGGCGCCGGTGATGAGGCGCGGATGCGCCTTGAAGTCCCGGTTGCCCGTAAAGGGCATCCAGTGTGCCGCGAGGTGGTCGGCGGCGGTTTCGGAAGGGACCTTGAACAAGGCGTCGCTGGCGTTCATGCGGGGCTCCTGGAGGTGATGTCGCCGGGCTGGGCGCGGTCCCGGACCCATCGCATGATGGCGACGACAGTATTGGAATAACAGAGCAAAATACCGGTGCAAACTTGACGATTTATGAAACCAAAGGCGCGCGCACTCCTGGGCAGGCTCTCGGATGCCGACCTCCGCCTGCTGCGGGTGTTCAAGGCCGTGGCGGATTGCGGCGGCATGGCGGCGGCGGAGCTCGAGCTCGACATCTCCACCTCCACGATCAGCCGTCACGTCAAGGACCTCGAGGAGCGCCTGGGGCTCACGCTATGCCGTCGGGGACGCAGCGGCTTCGCCCTCACGGGGGAAGGCGAGAAGGTCTATGCCGCCGCGGACAAGCTGCTGTCCGCCACCGAATCCTTCCGCAGCAGCCTGCACGAGATCCACTCGGGCCTCGGGGGCGAGCTGCACGTGGCCATGTTCGAGAAGACCGCGAGCAATCCCCACGCGCGCATCGCGCAAAGCATCGCCGTGTTCCGCAAGGACGCGCCCGACGTATCGCTGCACCTGCACGTGGGGACCATCGCGATGATCGAGCGCGGCGTGCTCAGCGGACAGTTCCAGATCGGCATCGTGCCCGAGCACCGGCGGTCAGAGAGCCTCGTGTACGACGAGCTCTTCGACGAGACGATGAGCCTGTACGTCGGGCGCGGCCATCCCTGGTTCGGCCGGAAGACCTCGGCCCTCGGCTGGGACGACCTGCGCAAGCAGCCGCTCGCCGCCTTGGGCTTCCACTCGCCCAACATGATGCTCGCGCACAAGCGGCATCTCGAGCGACGTGCCACCGCCTCCGACCAGGAGGGGGTGGCCACGCTGGTGCTGTCCGGGGAGTTCGTCGGATTCCTGCCGGACCACTACGCGGAGAGCTTCGTGCGTGCGGACCGGATGCGCGCCGTGGCCCCGGGGACGCTCCACTACCGCTGCCGGTTCTCCTGCGTGCATCTGCGGTCGCACACGCTGTCGCGCGCGGCCGAGAGCTTTCGCGCGGCGCTCGTGGCCACCCACGCGGCTGCGCATCCTCTCCCGTAAGCCGCCACGCGGGGCCGCGCCAGGCGCGTGCGGGCAACCACCGGTCGGCGCGCGTCGGCTGCCGCACGCCGGAGGCGCGGATATTGCATGTGACGCGATATGCCACGCCAATTCATGCATCGACTGCTGCGCTTCGGGCGCTGCCTCGCCGCGGCCCTGTGCGTGCTCGGCGCGATCGCCGCTCCCGCCACCACCCGTCCTCCGGCGGAGCGCCCCAACATCCTGTTCTTCGTCCTCGACGACGTCGGCATCGACCAGATGAAGGTGTTCGGATACGGCGGCGCCACGCCCCCGCGCACGCCCAATATCGACGCCATCGCGGCCTCGGGCCTCGCCTTCCGCAACTTCTGGACGATGCCCGAGTGCTCACCGAGCCGTGCCCTGATGTTCGAGGGACGCTATCCGATGCGCACCAACGTGCTGGACGCGATCCTCTCCGTGGACCTCGCCAACTCCCAGGTGTCCCCCTACGAGACCACGACGCCCAAGGTGCTGCGCACCCGCGGCTA
>CALFEY010000370.1 GCA_937958295.1 uncultured Pseudomonadota bacterium | reverse complement strand
CCTTGGGCGACCAGCGCGTCGAGGAGCAGGTGCGCGCCGGTGCGGAGTTCGGCCTGGGGCTGGGCACGGGTGGGCGAGGGGGCGAGCGAGGTATCCATGGGAAGAAATCATACGAGCCTATGCGCAGAAATGGCTTTTGGTTTACCGCGAGATTGCGGCATACTCGGGAAAATATTCTTCCAATGGCTACTTTTGTAGAATGAATGTCGACAAGTTCGATCTGCGCATCCTCGAGGTGCTTAGGCGCAATGCGCGCGCGACGCTGCAGGAAGTGAGCGAGGCCGTGGGGCTATCCGCCACGCCGTGCTGGAATCGCATCAAGCGGATGGAGACCGACGGGGTGATTCAGCGCTACACGGTCAAGGTGGACCAGGCGGCGCTGGGCTATGCCGACACGGTCATCGTCCAGCTCACGCTCGACAGCCACACCGACCGCATGATTGCAGATTTCGGGGCCGCGCTGGAGTCGATCCCGGAGGTACTCGAGGCCTATCTCGTGTCCGGGGACTACGATTACATCGTGCGCATCGCGGTGCGCGACACGCGCGACTACGAGCGGCTGCTGCGCGAGCGCCTCTACGAGATTCCGGGAATCCGGCACAGCAAGTCGAGCTTCGTCCTGCGCACGCTGAAGCAGAGCGACGTGCCGCTCAAGGCGGCAGACGCGGCGCGTGCCGGTTCCGTACCGCAAGCCCGCAAGGGACCGGCCCGCAAGCGCCCCTAGGATGCACGGGGGCTCGCCGCTGTCGTACCATCGCAACCGGCGGTCCCCGCCGGATGTGGCAACAGCAGGGATGGTGAACATGGCAGGCAAGGCAGGAATGCGCATGGGCGCCGCGATCGCCACCTCGGTGGCGGCGTGGGCGCTGTCCGGCACGACACTCGCGGCGGACTGGGAGCAGATCGGTCCGCCCGGCGGCTCGATGGTGGCGGTGGGCGTGGGGCTCACCCAGGGCGAGCTCTATGCCGCGGCCACCGTGGACGTGCCCGGCCAGCTTGTCTTCTACGCGAGCGCCGACAATGGCCTGCACTGGGCCCGTCGCAGCCTCATTGCCGGCTGCGCGTTGCCCTTCGGGCGGGCGCCCAATTCGGGCGTGCGCCTCACGGTGACGGCGCCAGAGACCATCGTGGCCGATTGCGTCACGCCATTCGTGAGCAAGGATGGCGGACGGCACTGGAAACTCTTCTCGCCGCACGACGTGGCAGGTGCGTTGAGCCTCGATGCCCTCGAGTCGCGGCGCGCGGCGTATCGCGCCCGCTGGCGCTTCTCGACGATGACGGTGGACGACGCGCTCTACGTCACGGACGACGGCGGCGCCACCTGGACGCGCCGCGCGTCCGACGTGCTTCCCGACGAGGTGGCCTTCGATCCGCAGCGCCCGGGCCGCATGGTGGCCATCACCACGCCGTTCCCCCCGCAGGGCGAGACGCGCTTCGTGCACGAGTCGTTTGATCTCGGCCTGAGCTGGCAATACGTCTCCACCGTGGACCCCGCCGGCTGCACCTGGACCGGCCTGCTGGTCGACCGGCTGGGCACCCTGTATCGCTGGGGTCCCTGCGGCGTGATGACCTCCGACACCGGCGGTGCGACCTGGACGGTACGCCCCTCCGCGCTGGGCGACACGCAAGTGCTGTCGCTCGACCGCGGCCGTCCGGGTCATCTGTTCGCGTGGACGGCCTACGGCCTCGCCGAGTCGTTCAACAGCGGCGGCACGTGGGTGACCGTGGGGCTACCCAGCCGCTTCGTCCCCAACATCGATGCCTTCGGCGACCTGTGGCTGGCGAGCGATGGCGTGTACCTGTACGAGCGCGCGACCGCCTCTTACGCCGAGCGCAACGTGGGCATCGATGCGGCCGGTACGGTCGCGGTGGCGACCACGCCCGGCGCCTTGATGGCGCTCGGACGTGCCGGCCTGCTGCGCCGCCCCGACGGCCAGGAGGCGTGGCAGACCGTGCGGCCGGGCGAGAACGACGTTTACGCGCTGTATCCCAATCTGCTTCCCGGCGGTCCCGTGCTGGCCCGCGTGGCCGATGGCCGTCTCTTCGCCACCGACGACGGCGGTGCCGTCTGGCGCCTCCTGGCCGTGGCGAGCGACGGCCTTCCGGCGCAGACCACGCCGTACCAGGATCTCGTCCCCGTCGGCCCGCAGCCCGGAGTGATCTACGCGCGCTATCGCCCCCTCGATCCGCAGGTGGACTGCTGCCAGGCCATCGACGTGGCCAAGAGCTTCGATGGCGGCCGCAACTGGGTTCGCACGCTCGCACCCGCCGGCAAGGGCGTGCGCCTGTATGTGGGGCGCGCCGATCCCACCACCGTGTTCGCGCTCGGCCCCAACGGTGTGTACCGCTCGCGCGACGGCGCCGCCCGTTGGGATCGCGTGGCCGACGCGGTGGCCGCCGACGTGGATTACGTTCCCGACGCCGTCGACGCGACGCGCTGGTATCGCGTGGCGCCGGCGGGGCGCATTGCGGTATCCACCAACGTCGGTACGACGTGGACGGACATCTCGCTGCCGTATATGGCGACCGGCGCGGCCACGCTGCTGCTGGAGGCCGCTGCGCCGTCACGGCTGCGGCTCGTGCATGCCGACGGCAGCGTGAGCGTGTCGCAGGATCGCGGGCTGCACTGGCGGCGCGTGGTCTCGCCCTCGCCGTATCGCAATGTGGTCACGGGCACGGCGCAACTCGCGGCGGACATGCAGGGGACGCTCTACGCCGCCGCTGCCCAGGGCGTGCTGCGGCTGTCGGCCGGTGCCGATCCGCACGCCACGCCGGTCACGGCCGTGGAGTACTACCACCGCGGTCTCGACCACTATTTCATCAGCGCCGACGCCGGCGAGATGGCGGGACTCGATGCGCAGATGGCCACCCAGCGTGGCTTTGCGCGCACCGGCCTCGAGTTCACGGTGTGGCCCGCCGGGGCCGCGGCGGCGTCCCCCGTGTGCCGCTTCTATGCGCCGCCGTCGGTGGGCATCGACAGTCACTTCTTCTCGGCCTTCCCCGCCGAATGCGAGGACGTGCGCCAGCGCTTCCCGGATATCTGGATCTACGAGACGCCCGATGCCTTTGAGACGGGGTTGCCCGGTGTTGCCGGCGCGTGTGCCACGGGGCTGCCGGTCTTCCGCCTGTTCAACGGGCGGGCCGATGCCAATCACCGCTACACGACCTCCGCTCTGGTCCGCGCGGCCATGATCCAGTCGGGCTGGATCGCCGAAGGCTACGGCCCGGAAGGCGTGGCGATGTGTACCGCGCCATGATGTCGCGCCAGCGGCTCGGCGGGGACGTGCGATGAAGTGCGTCGCGGCCTACGAAGTGGGTGTGGTGGCGGCCGACGTGGATGCCCTGGTGCGCTTCTACGTCGACACACTGGGCCTGCGCGTGGACAGCGACGTGAGCGTGCCGGCGGAGGCGGGTGCGGCAACGGGGCTGTCACCCTCCGGCTATCGCGTGGTGCGCCTCGCGACTTCCACCGGCCAGCGCTTCAAGATCGCGCGCGCCCCGGCCACGGCGTCGGGCGAGGCGGCACATGCTTACCCGATGCGGGCGGTGGGCAACTTTTACGTGACCTTCCTGGTGGACGACATCCATGCGCTGCATGCGCGCCTGTGCGGGGCCGGGGTGGTGATGCACAGCGAAGGCGTGGTGGAAGTGCGCCCGGGCGTGTGGCTGTTCCTGGCGTCCGATCGCGAGGGCAACTTCCTGGAGTTCGTGCAGTACGCCGATCTGCAGAGCTATCTCGGCGCTGCGGCGCACGAGGTTCCCGGCGGCCAGCAGTCGTTGCGCGTCGGATCGGGGTAGCCATCGCGGCGGCTTGACTACCGGCTGGCTTTCGATCGCGCCGCGGCGTGCCCGCGGCAGTGCGCAATGAACGCCTCCATCGCCGGCGTGACAAATTTCTGCTCGTGGAGAATCACGCTGAACGCGCGGCGCAGCGGCGGCAGCGGGGTGCGCAGTACCTGCAAGCGGCCGAGGGCCACGAAATCGGACACCACGCGCCGCGACAGGCAGGCGAGGCCCAGCCCCTCCGCCGCGCCGAGCTTGATCGCCTCGGCGCTGCCGAGCTCCACGCCGGAGCGCAAGCGCGCGAGGTGCGGGAGCAGCGCCTGCTCGACCGCCTCCCGCGTGCCCGATCCCGGCTCGCGCAGGAGCCAGTCCGCCTGGCGTAGTGCGGCGATGCTGACCCTGCTGCGTCCGGCTCGCCGCGCGAGGGGGTGCCGCGGCGAGGCCACGATCACGAGCTCGTCCTCCATGAATGCGAGCGTGCGCATCTCCGGGGCGTGACTCGGCCCCTCGATGAAGCCGATGTCGACGGTAAAGGCCGCCACGGCGGCCTCCACCTCGCGCGTGTTGCCGATGCGCAGCGCGAGGCGCCCGCCGGGATGCGCACCGAGGAACGACGCCAGCAGCGGGGGCAGCACGTAGTTACCGATGGTGGTGCTCGATCCCACCTGCAGGCGGAACGGGCTCGCCGTGGCCGCCGTGGCGAAGCGCCCCTCCAGCGACTGCGCGCCGTCCACGAGCAGGCGCGCCTGCGGCAGCAGCGTCCGGCCGCTGTCGTTGAGCGCGAGACGCTTGCCGACGCGGTCGAACAGGCGCGTGCCCAGCACGCTCTCGAGCTCGTTGAGCGCGGCGCTGGTGGCGGATTGCGACAGGGCGAGATCGTCGGCTGCGGCGGTGGTCGTGCCGCGATCGGCCACTGCGATGAAGATCTGCAACTGGCGGAAGGTCACGCGCGGCGAGGCGAGGGTGCTCATGAGACGGGGATGATGGCCGGTCGGCAGTGGCGGAAGCTGAGGTGGCGCGCAGCGCTATATCGATATAACTGGTCGATTATATGAGTACTATTCGTTTCACGGATAGGTAACCGCTCCGTAGACTCGACCCGCATGACCGCCTCGCCCACGATTGTCGGATCCAGCGTCGCCAAGACGACCTGCTACATGTGCGCATGCCGCTGCGGCATCCGCGTGCACCTGCGCGACGGCGAGGTGCGCTACATCGACGGCAACCCCGACCACCCGCTCAATAAGGGGGTGATCTGCGCCAAGGGCTCGTCGGGGATCATGAAGCAGTATTCGCCGGCACGCCTCACCCAACCCCTGCGGCGCAAGCCAGGCAGCGAGCGCGGTGCCGCGGAGTTCGAGCCGATCTCGTGGGAAGAGGCGATGACGCTCTTGACCGAGCGGCTCGGCCGCATCCGTGCCGAGGATCCCAAGAAGTTCGCGCTCTTCACGGGACGCGACCAGATGCAGGCGCTCACGGGTCTCTTCGCGCGGCAGTACGGCACGCCGAACTATGCCGCCCACGGGGGCTTCTGCTCCGTGAACATGGCGGCCGGGATGATCTACACGATCGGCGGCTCGTTCTGGGAGTTTGGCGGCCCGGACCTCGCCCGGGCCAAGCTCTTCGTGATGATCGGCACGGCGGAGGATCATCACTCCAACCCCCTCAAGATCGCGATCTCGAAGTTCAAGCGGGAGGGCGGGCGCTTCGTGTCGATCAATCCGATCCGCACCGGCTACTCCGCCATCGCCGACGAGTGGGTCCCCATCAAGCCGGGGACCGACGGCGCGCTGCTGCTCGCGCTCATCCACGTGCTGATCAGCACGGGCCTGTACGACCGCGAGTTCCTCGCCCGCTATACCAACGCGGGCCAGCTCGTGAACTTCGACGGCAACAGCGATGCCTTCGGGCTCATGGTCACCGACCCCGACGCGCCCGAAGTCAATCCGATGTACCCGCAGAACAAGATGTGGTGGGACCGCGTGACCGATCGCGCGGTGCCGAGCCACACGCCGGGGGCGGATCCGAGCCTGTTCGGCAACTACGTGCTCGCCGACGGCACGCCGGTCACCCCGGCCTTCACGTTGCTGGAGGAGCGCATCCGCAGCTGCACACCGGAGTGGGCGTCGCGCATCACCGGGATCCCGGCCGCCACGATCCGCCGCCTCGCGCACGAGATGGGCGTGACCGCGCGCGACCAGAAGATCGAGCTGCCGATCGCCTGGACCGACTCCTGGGGGAAGGAGCACTCCACCGTCACCGGCAACCCCGTGGCCTTCCACGCGATGCGCGGACTCGCCGCGCACTCCAACGGCTTCCAGACGATCCGCGCGCTCGCGATCCTCATGTCGCTCCTTGGGACCATCGACCGACCCGGCGGTTTCCGGCATAAGGCGCCGTTTCCCCGCGCGATCCCGCCTTCCGCCAAGCCGCCGAACTCCGCCGCGGCGGTCAAGCCCAACACGCCGCTCGGCGGCCTCGCCCTCGGCTGGCCGGCCTCGCCCGACGATCTCTTCCTGGACGACGACGGCAATCCCGTGCGCATCGACAAGGGGTTCTCGTGGGAGTACCCGCTGTCCGTGCACGGCCTCATGCACAACGTGATCACCAATGCGTGGCGCGGCGATCCGTATCGCATCGACACGCTCATGGTATTCATGGCGAACATGGCCTGGAACTCGACGATGAACACCGTCGAGATTCGGCGCATGCTGAACGACCGCGACGACAGCGGCGAGTACAAGATTCCGTTCCTCGTCGTGTGCGATGCGTTCCAGTCGGAAACAACCGCATTCGCCGACCTGATCCTGCCGGACACCACGTATCTCGAGCGGCACGACGTGATGTCCATGCTCGATCGACCGATCTCGGAGTTCGACGGGCCGATGGACTCGGTGCGCATCCCGGTGCTGCCCCCCACGGGAGAGTGCCGTCCGTTCCAGGAGGTGCTGATCGATCTCGCCGCACGCCTGAAGCTGCCGGCCTTCACCACGCCGGAAGGCACGCGTAAGTTCAAGGACTATCCCGATTTCGTGGTGCGCTTCGAGACGGAGCCGGGCTCCGGCATCGGCTTCCTCTCCGGGTGGCGGGGCGAGAACGGCGACGAGTTCCTCAAAGGGGCACCCAATCCGAAGCAGTGGGAGCGCTACGCCGAGAACGACTGCGTGTACCACTATCGCCTGCCGGCGGCCTACCAGTACATGCGCAATTGGAACAAGGGCTACATGGACTGGGCGCAGCGCGTGCGCATGCGTCGCTTCAACGAGCCCATCCTCATCCAGATCTACTCGGAGGTGCTGCAGACGTTCCGGCTCGCCGCGCAAGGCAAGCGCAAGGGACGACAGCCCCCGGAGCACCTGCGGGACCGGATCGAGCGCTATGCGGATCCCTTGCCCTTCTGGTATCCGCCGCTGGAGACCGCGGCCACCGACCTTGCGCGCTATCCGCTGGCGGCGGTGACGCAGCGACCCATGGCCATGTACCACTCGTGGGACTCGCAGAACGCGTGGCTGCGGCAGATCCACACGCACAACTATCTCTTCGTCAATCCGCGGACGGCGCAGGCTCAGGGCATCGAGGACGGCGGCTGGATGTTCGTCGAGTCGCAGTGGGGCAAGGTACGGTGCATGGCCCGCTACTCGGAGGCCGTGGAGCCGGGGACCGTGTGGACCTGGAATGCGATCGGCAAGGCGCCGGGCGCCTGGCGGCTCGACGTCGATGCCAACGAGGCACAGCGCGGCTTCCTGCTCAATCACCTCATCAGCGAGGAGCTTCCGGGTCACGCCGCCGGGGAGCACATCTCGAACTCGGATCCGCTCACCGGCCAGGCGGGGTGGTACGACGTGCGCGTGCGCATCGAGGCCGATCCGGCCGGTGGCGGCGCTTCCGCCCCGGCCTTCGCCGCCATGCCCGCGCTGCCCGGCACGCAGCAGATCACCCCCGACGCCATCCGCTATCGCGCAGGAAGAAAGGCCAAGCCGTGACCCAGCTCGCCCTCGTCATCGACCTGAACGTATGCGTGGGGTGCCATGCCTGCGTCACGAGCTGCAAGGAGTGGAACACCTCCGGCAGCGCGGGCGCCATGGCCGACGAGCACCCGTACGGCAAGGATCCCTCCGGCACGTTCTTCAACCGCGTGCAGACCTTCGAGGTGGGGACGTATCCCGACACGCAGACGGTGCATTTCCCCAAGTCGTGCCTGCACTGCGAGGATCCGCCGTGCGTTCCCGTGTGTCCCACGGGCGCGTCGTACAAGCGCGCCTCGGACGGGATCGTGCTCGTGGACTACGATAAGTGCATCGGGTGCAAGTACTGCGCCTGGGCGTGCCCCTATGGCGCGCGCGAGCTCGACATGAAAGAGAAGGTGATGAAGAAGTGCACGCTGTGCGTGGACCGCATCTACGACGAGGCGCTGCCCGTCGACGAGCGCAAGCCCGCCTGCGTGATGGCCTGTCCCACCAGCGCCCGCCTGTTCGGGGACATCCACGATCCCACGTCGGAGGCGGCCACGGCCATCCGCGAGCAGGGCGGCTATGCGCTCATGCCGGAGTGGGGCACGCAGCCTGCCAACCACTACCTGCCGCGGCGCAAGACCGAGATGCAGGTGGCGCCCGAACAGATCGTGCGCGCGGACAATCCCTTGCGCATCGACGGCAAGCGGCCGAAGCCGCCGCAGGACAGCCCGTCGCTGGACGACACGACGTCCTGGTAGGGGAGGCGCGCGCATGCATCCCGCCTTTTCGGTTATTTTCCTCACCACGCTCATCGGAGCCGGGCAGGGTCTCTTCCTCGCTCTGTACGCCCTCGATGTGCTGGCCCGCCACGGCTACCTCGACACGCCGCTGCCCGCGTCGCTCGTCGTTAGCGGCGCGCTCGTCGCGGTCGCGCTCGTGGCACTCGGCCTCGTGGCATCGTTCTTTCACCTGGGGCGGCCCGAGCGCGCATGGCGGGCGGCCGCGATGTGGCGCACGTCGTGGCTGTCGCGCGAGGTGATCGCGCTGCCGCTGTTCATGGCGCTACTCGTCGCCTACGCGCTGGCTCATGCGGTGGCGCCGCGCTGGGTGCCGCTGGTGGGGGCGCTGGGCGTCGTGGCTTGCCTTGCGCTTTTCGTCTGCACCGGCATGATCTACGCCTGCCTCAAGTTCCTGCAGGAGTGGGCGAGCCCGCTCACGCTGGTGAACTTCGCGCTGCTGGGCTTGGCGTCGGGTACCACGGCTGCGGCGGCGCTGGCGGCCGTGTGGTCGCCGCGTCTGGCCAATGGCCTCGCGCTCACTGCCGCTGTCGTCACCGTGGCGGGACTGGTCGCGCGCGCGGCATCGCTGGCGCGCAACGCGCGGTTGCGTCCACGTTCCACACCGCAGAGCGCGATCGGTGTGAAGCACCCGCGCGTCGTGCAGAAGGCCCAGGGCTTCATGGGCAGCTCGTTCAACACCCGGGAGTTCTTCCATGGGGCGTCGCCGGCCAGGCTGCTGGCGATCAAGCGGGGCTTCCTGGCGCTGGCCTTCGTGGTGCCGGTAGCGTTGCTGCTCCTCGGCGTCGGCGGCGGCTGGCCGGCACTGTTCGCGCTTGCCTTTGCGGCGCAGTACGCAGGCCTCATCGCCGAGCGCTGGTATTTTTTCGCCCAGGCCAACCACCCCCAGAATATCTACTACCAGGCGATGTCCTAGGCGGCCCGCGGCCGGCCGTCCCCGCAGCCTCAGGCCGCCTCGTCCACGTCATCGGCGGCAGGATCCGCCGCGGCGATCAGGAGCTCCACGCCGGTCCATGCGCCCGAGGCCACGAGATCGCGCGAGACCACGTCGATCTGCGCCGCCACCGCGGCGGCGGCGGGAGACAAGAACGACGGCGCGAGCGAGTAGAGGTAGTTGCGGCGGCTGATGCTCGCGTCCGAGATGGACAGGTACCGCCACTGCCGGCCGCGCTCGGCCTCGAGCAGGATTGCCGCCATGGGCTTGATGGTGGCGCCCATGCCGCTGTACACGCAGCTCATGAGCAGCGACAGCGAGTCGATCTCGGCCACGATGTTGGCGGTGAGGTCACGCCGCTCGAGCTCCGCCGCGACGCGGCGGCGCAGGCCATGGGCACCCGTGGGCAGGATCAGCGGCAACTGCGCGGCCTCTTCGAGTCGCAACGAGGTGCGCCGTGGCGGCACTAGCGGGCTGTGCCGGGGCAGCAGGACGAAGAGTTCCTCCTCCAGCAGGGGGCGGGCGTGGAGGTCGGGCGCGACGTCCGGGCTGAAGAGCACGGCAAGGTCGAGCTGGCCCAAGCGCATCATCTGGCCCAGATGGCCGCTCATCCCTTCGACGACATTGAGCAGCACGCTCGGAAACCGGTCGCGCAGGCGCTGCACGAGGGGCATGCCGAGGGCGCACACGGTGGTGGCGGGAAGGCCCAGCGACACCATGCCGCGCACGGCGCCCGATTCCTCCCGCGCGATGGACAGCGCCTGGTCGAGTTGGCGGAGCATGAATTTCGCGTGGTGGTACAGCGCAAGCCCGTTGCCCGTCGGCGTGACACCTTTCGGCGTGCGGTTGAGCAGGGGCTTGCCCACCTCGCCCTCGAGCTTGGCAAGCTGCTGGCTTAGTGCCGGCTGGGCGATGAAAAGCTGGCGGGAGGCCTTGGCAAAGCTCCCGCTCTCCACGATCTGGGTGAAGTAGCGAAGCTGGCGGATGTCCATGGTGCGCTGGGGGGAGGGGGGTATAGGCTGACCTTATACCCCATCTCCGAATTCCGTATTTTTCCTGCGTCGGCTTGCTTTCTAGAATTCGGGTTGCCCGGAACGCTCGGGACGTGCGTCACGCCGATGCCACCAGAACAACACGCAACAGGGGGGCTCGACCGGCCCGGGGCGGCGCGCCGGCCCGGCTCGCGCCGCCGCCGCCGCTGCGGCGCTCGCCTCCTGCAGGCTTCTCCCGCTGGCGCCGCCGTCCGGCGGCGCGCG
>CALFEY010000369.1 GCA_937958295.1 uncultured Pseudomonadota bacterium | reverse complement strand
CCTCGCGCGAGCGCTTTCGCTGGCTCACCGCGCCGCGCAGCGCCATCGTGCAGTGCTCGCCCGCGCATACGGGCCGCTGCGACGACCCGCAGCGTCTGCTCGAGCATCTCGTGGCCACGATGGTGCGCCCGCCGCGCCCGGGAACGAAGGGGACAGGCACGGTGTTATCGTATGCGCCGTTCGCGCCCACGCCCCCTCCATGGAGAGACCCATGAACTGCCGCCGCCTCGTTACCGGCCTCGCCCTCGCCAGCACGCTGGTGCTTGCCGGTTGCGCCGGCATGGCCTACGAAGAATCGGGCCAGCAGGTGCGCCTGTACGGCAGCAGCGAAGTGCCGCCCGTGCCCACGCAAGCCTACGGCACCGGCGTGGTCAACATTGCCGCCGATCGCAGCGTGACCGTCACGCTGAGCGTGGTAGGCATGGCGCCCACGATGGCGCACATCCACCAGGGCGCCGCGGGAACCAACGGTCCGGTGGTCGTACCGTTGAAGCGCATTTCCGACAACGCCTTCGTGGCGCCCGACAACGCCGTGCTCACCGAAGCGCAGTACGCCGCCTACAAGGCCGGCAACCTGTATCTGAACGTGCACAGCGCCAAGCATCCGGCGGGCGAGGTGCGGGCGCAGATCCTAGGACGCTAGGCGCCTCGGCGAGTCGGTCACCATCGTGCTGGAGCTCGCGGCACTGGCGGTCGCGGCGGCGGTCGGCTGGTTCGTCTGGGACAGTCTTAAGGCGCGCGAGGCCGCCAATGCCGCCATTCGCCCGGCATGCGTGGCCGCCGGCTTTCTCTTCCTGGACGATACCGTGGCCCTCGAGCGCGTGCGCCCCGCCCGCGACGAGGATGGCCGCATGCGCGTGAACCGCGTCTATCGCTTCGACTACAGCGACACCGGCGACAATCGCCGCCGCGGCACCGTGAACCTCCTGGGCGCGCGGGTGCTGCGCGTAGACCTGGGCGCGGGCATACCGTAGCGCCACGCCCTTCACCCCCAGCCTTGCGACAAGTCGCCGGCGGCCTCTACTCCCGGGGCGGGCGCACCTCGCCCAGGAACGGCAGGAGCACGTCGTTGAAGGCGGCCGGCGCCTCCACGCTGGGCAGATGCGCCATCCCCACCAGGCGCACCAGGCGCGCTCGTGCAATCGTGGTGGCCAGGTGCGCGCAACGCTGCGCGAAATGGGGAAAGTCCAGATCGCCGTACAGCACGAGGGTACGCGCGGCGATCTCGCCCACGCGATCGTAGGCCGCAGGCGGCGGCACTTCCTCGCCGCGCGCTTCCGCCCGCAGGGCGATGTCGTTCATCGCCAGGAACAGCTCGCGCGCCGCACCGCTCACGCGGCCCTCGCGCGCGAGCGGCCCGTCGAGCCACATATGGGCCTCCACCGCGTTGATGGCGTCCACGTCGGCGCTCGTCTCCACGGCTTCCATCCGCTCGAGGAGCCGTTCGATGGCAGGCGGAAAGACCTCCACCGGCGGCGCGCCGCTCACCGCCGGCGCCACCAGCACCAGCGCGGCGACGCGCTGCGGATGCGCAAGGGCCGTGTCGAGCGCGATGCGCCCGCCCTGCGAGCAGCCCACGACGACCGCCGGCGTGCCGCCCGCGATCCGGTCGATCACGGCCACGAGGTCGGCCACGTGCGAGTAGCGTTCGTCGGCGTGCAGCGAGTCGCCGAAGCCGCGGCGGTCGTAGGCGGCGGCCCGCCAGCCCATGGCGGCGGCGGCGTCCACCTGCGCATTCCACATGCGGCGATCCCCCACACCCGCGTGCAGGAAAACCACGGGCGGGCCCGTGCCGACCACCTCGCAGGCGAGCGTGGCGGCGCCGCTCTTCACGCCAATCACCACGCGCGCACCGGTCGGCCCGTCCGCCGGACCCGTGCGGGGCGCCGTGCCCAGGGCAGGCGCCGGCCCGCTCACGGCAGCATCGCCACGCGCTCTTCCGCGCGCGTGCCTGGGCTCGGCGCAACCGCAGCAGACTCGCGCGCCGCGCGATCCTCACGCATGAGCAGGGCCGCCCGCTCGGCGATCATGAGCGTGGGCGAGTTCGTATTCCCCGACGTGATCGTGGGCATCACCGAGGCATCCACCACACGCAGCCCGGCCACGCCCTGCACGCGCAGGCGCGCATCGACGACCGCACCCGGCTCGCCATCGCGGCCCATGCGGCACGTCCCCACCGGATGGAAGATCGTGGTGCCGATGTCGCCCGCGGCACGCGCGAGCGCCTCGTCGCTCTGCACGGTCGGGCCCGGCAGGATCTCCTCCGGCGCATAGCGGGCGAGCGCCGGGGCCGCGGCGATCCGGCGCGTGAGGCGCAGCGACGACACAGCGATGCGGCGATCCTCCTCGGTGGCAAGGTAGTTGGGCGCGATGCACGGCGCGGCGAACGGGTCCGGGGACGCGATGTGAACGCTGCCGCGCGACGTGGGCCGGAGGTTGCACACGCTCGCCGTGAAGGCATCGAAGGCGTGCAGCGGATCGCCGAACTTGGGCAGCGAGAGCGGCTGCACGTGATACTCGAGGTCGGGTCGCGCGACGTCGGTGGCAGAGCGCGCGAACACGCCGAGCTGCGATGGCGCCATGCTCATCGGTCCGCCGCGCCGCCAAGCGTACTCGAAGGCGATGCCGAGCTTGCCCACGAGGCTGCCGGCGCGCGTGTTGAGCGTGCGCACGCCGCGCACCTTCATCACCGAGCGCAGTTGCAGATGGTCCTGCAGGTTCTCGCCCACGCCAGGCAGGGCATGCGCCACCGCGATGCCGGCCGCGGCGAGGACGTCGGGACGACCGATCCCCGACAGCTCGAGGAGCTGCGGCGTATTGACCGCGCCGGCCGCCAGGACCACTTCGTGCGCGGCCCGCACCTCATGGCGTTGTCCCCCCGACCGATAGACGAGGCCGGTGCAGCGCCGCCCATCGAGCACCAGCTTCTCCACCTGCGCATCGGTGCGCACCGCGAGGTTGGCGCGGGACGCCACCGGCCGCAGGAACGCCTTGGAGGCATTCCAGCGGATGCCGCGCCGCTGGTTGACCTCGAAGTAGCCCACGCCGAAGTTGTCGCCGCGGTTGAAATCGTCGGTGCGCGGAATGCCGCTCTGCACGCAGGCTTCGACGAACGCGTCCAGCAGGTCCCAGCGCAGTCGCTGCGCCTCCACCCGCCACTCGCCGCCCGCGCCATGGAACTCGCTGGCGCCGCGATAGTGATCCTCGGTACGACGGAACAGCGGCAGCACCGCCTCCCACCGCCAGCCGGGGTCGCCGGTGGCCTGCGCCCACCCGTCGTAGTCCTCGCGCTGCCCGCGCATATAGATCATGCCGTTGATCGAGGAGCAGCCGCCGAGCACGCGGCCGCGCGGATAGAGGAGCTCCCGGCCGTTGAGGCCCGGCTCCGGTCGCGTGCGGTAGCGCCAGTCGGTGCGCGGATTGCCGATGCAGTAGAGGTACCCGATCGGGACGTGGATCCAGTGGTAGTTGTCGCGGCCGCCCGCCTCGAGCAGCAGCACCCGCGTTGCGGGATCGGCCGAGAGCCGGTTCGCGAGCAGGCAGCCGGCCGTTCCTGCCCCCACGATCACGTAGTCGAAGGTCTCCATGCGCCGCCATGTTACGCGCGTGCCATGCGCTCGTCCGCCGCGGTTCGGGCATGCTCGGTGCGGTCCCCTCCCTCGGTCGTCGACATGCCTCCGCTCCGTGCGCTCGCCCTTGCCGCATCGCTCCTGCTCGCCGCCTGCGCCGGCACGCGCGACCAGACGCCGCCGGCGGACCTGCAGGCGCAGGTCACCCGTGCCGAGCAGGCCTTCGCGATGTCGATGGCCGATCGCGATCATGCGGCCTTTGCAGGAACGCTCTGCGCCGATGCGGTCTTCTTCACCGGCCCGGCGCCGCTCGTCGGCAAACCGGCCGTCGAGGCGGCCAACGACGTTTGCGACTGTCCGAAGGCATCGTAGCGCGACCGTCCACAGTCCCGGTTCCGCTCGCGCCGACACGGGATTATTCGCGTTGACCGCCCGCGTGCCGCCGACCTATCGTGGCGTTGCGCGCACAGGAGGGCGCCTTCGCCGGGCGCACCGCGCGCAGGATCGCGAGGCATGGCCGATAACCTCTACTGGCACGAACCGCTGATGCGCAGCGAGGGGGCGGTCCCCTCGATCCTCGCCATCGGTGACTCCTGGTTCTGGTACCCGTTGCCCGGCGGGTCGCTCGCCTCCGCCCTCGCCCGGCTCGTGGCGCCACGCGGCCATACCCTGCTCGCCTTCGGCAACAACGGCGCCGAGGCCTTCGACTACGTCGACGGCGTGTACGCCCCGCTCATTGCCGGCGCGCTCGAGCGCTACGGCACCGGCTGCTCCGCGGTCTTCGTCTCCGGCGGCGGCAACGACTTCGCGGGCTTCACCGACCTGCGCCCGCTCCTGGGCATGGACTGCAGCGCCTGCACCTCCGAGGATGCCTGCTTCAACCATGGCCCCGGCGAGGGGTCGATCGACACGCTGTTCGACCGCGTCAAGCAATCCCACATCCAGCTCATCGACCTCGTGGCGGCGCACGTGCCAGCCTCGGCGCGCATCTACCTGCACAACTACGACTACGCCCTGCCTACGGGCAAGGCGGTGATCGGCAACCAGGCCTGGCTCAAGCCTGCGTTGCTGGCCGCGGGGGTGCCTGCGCCCCTGCGGGCCGCCTGCGTGCGCTACCTCATCGACCAGTTCTCGCGACGGCTGGCGGAGCTGCAGACCCGCTATGGCGGCCGGGTCGTGTTCGTGGACAGCCGCGGCACGCTCGCCCCCGACGACTGGGCGAACGAGCTCCATCCCAAGGCCACCGGCTTCGGCAAGCTCGCCCGCCGGTGCTGGCGGCCCGCACTCGCGAGCGCGGGCTTGGTCTAGGCCGCGGCCGAGCCGCGGCTAGGACCGCGCGATCGTCGGCGCCTGGCGGGGCAGCGCGCGCTCCAGCCGGCGCTGCTCGTCGAGCACGCGGTTGGCGTAGGCCCGGGTATCGTCGTCCACGGCGCCGTTGTAGTACTGCAGGCCGGCGGCCACGTCGGTACCGCCGCGCTTCATCGCGTCCTTCAGGATGCGCACGCCGACCGCGATGTTGGCTTCCGGGCGCAGGAGCGCGGTCACGCCGAGTGCCGCGAGCTTGTCCATGTGGAACCGCGGGACGACCTGCATGAGGCCCAGGGCCCCCTGCTCGCTCGCCGCCACCGGGTTGAAGCGCGACTCCACGGCGATCACTGCCAGCACCAGCGTGGGATCGATCCCGTGGGTACCGGATTCCTTGAGCACGGCGCGCACGACCTCGCCGGCCGCCACGTCGGCCACGCGGTAGCGCCGCGTGACCACTGCGGACAGCTCGCGCACGCGCGCGGACCCCTCGACGGCATCGACGGGCGAAGACTCCATACGAACCGGCGCCGCCTCGGCAGTCGACCGGAGTGCTGCTTCCAGGGCATTGGCCGGGGCCGCTGCCTGGGTCATCCCGGGGTGGGATGCGGCCGTGGCGTAGAGGGCCACGGCAAGAAAGCCCGCCAGGGAGAGATAAAAGGCGGGGCCAGACTCGTTCTGCCGACGGCATCGATGGCGCGAAGCCGGCGGGGTGATAGGTCGAATCGACATGTGGGGAGTGCTCCTTCGAGGCGGCGACACTGCGCGCGAGGCCTAGCCATCGCGAGATGTGACGCTCCCGTTTTGCTGGACCGGCGTGGACCACCGCCGGCCGGTTACAGCTCCTTGCGTATGCCTCCTTGGCCGCGCGACGGCCACTGCACATTGGAAAAATTCCGCTTGCGGGGGCGGCACGAAAGGCCGCCACCCTCGCTAATGCGTCGACAATGCGAAATGAAACAACCAGTTAGTCTAACACACCCGACAATCCCGACCCGCCAGGCCGCCCGACGGGTCGCTACCGGCCCCAGCGCAGGGCTACCGGCGAGACCTCGCGGGCGAGTTCGAGAAGCCCCGCACGGGTGGCCGGGTGCAACGGCTCCAAGGGATGCCGTACGGCGTCGCTGCCGATCACGCCGCCTTCCATCATCACGGTCTTGGTGGCGCGCAGGCCGCATTGCCGGTTCTCGTAATTGATGAGTGGCAGGATCCGCGCATAGGCGGCAGCGGCCTCCGCGCGCCGTCCCGCGCGATGCGCGAGCACCACCGGGCGGATGAGATCGGGCAGGAGCGCGCTCGGCATGGTGCCGGTGGCGCCGGCATCGAGATCGGCCATCAGCGTGATCGACTCCTCGCCGTCGAGCGGCCCGGCGATGGCGTCCCCGCCCGCCTCGATCAGGCTGCGCAGCTTCGCCGCGGTACCGGGCATCTCGATCTTGAAGTAGCGCACGCCCGGGACCTCGCGCGCGAGCCGCACCAGGAAGGGCACCGACAGGGCGACGCCGGACAGCGGGGCATCCTGAACCATGATGGGCAGCCCCGAAGCCTCCGCCACGTGGGCGAAGTGGGCGAGCATGCCGGCCTCGTCGGCGCGCAGGCCGGTGCCGTGGTACGGCGGCATCAGCATGAGCATCGCCGCGCCTGCCTTGCCGGCGGCCCGGCCGCGCTCAGCCGCGATGCGCGTGCTGAAGTGGCTGCAGGTCACGATCACCGGCTTGCGCCCCGCCACGTGCGAGAGAGTGAGGTCGAGGAGCGTGCTGCGCTCCTCGTCCGTGAGCAGGAACTGCTCGGAGTAGTTGGCAAGGATGCAGATGCCGTCCACGCCCTGGTCGATCATGCAGTCGAGCACGCGGCGCATGCCGGGCAGGTCGAGGTCGCCGTTGGCGGCGAATGGGGTAGGGGCGATCGGATGAACGCCGGTAAAGGGCTGCGGAAGGGCCATGGGGTCGTCGGAGCGTGGTGGAAAGGCGCCGGCGATTCTACAGGTCGCGACGCACCGGCTCCGCGAGGGAGCCGGCGGCGCGGACGGGCCGGGTGGCCCTTAGTTGGACCAGCGCTCGGCCGAGGGCGAGAGCACCGGCCGCGCGCTCCCCGCGGCCTGGTCGACGGCCTCGGCGTCGAGGCGCTTCACGTCGCCGGTCACCTCGCCGCCTTCGGCCACGATGAGTTTGCCGTAGCGGATCGTGCCGGACACGCGACCCGTGCCGTGAACCACGAGCCGGGTCCGCGCGGTCAACTCGCCCACGAACTCTCCGTGCACTTCCGCCACGTCGATCTGCGCATTGCCCTTGAGCGTGCCCGGCTTGGCGATCTCCATCGCCTTGCTGTGCACCGTGGCTTCCACCTGGCCCTCGATCACCAGCGAGTCGCAATCGGTGATCTCCACGCCCTTGAGCTTGATGTTGATACCCACGAAGAGCTTGCTCTCGGGGGGCTCCGTCGGGGACTTCGTTGCGGTCGTCGACGACGACGCGACCTGACCCGGGGCGAGCGCGCGGTTGCCCGGAGTGTCCGTGTGCGGCGACGCCGGCCCCGCCGCGCGCGGCGGGCTGGCGTTCGTGCCGCTCGCGGGCGGCTCGTAGATCGCAGGCTTGAGCGCGGGCTTCGCGTTGTCGGCGGGCTCCACGACCTTGTCGCGGCGATTGATGTTCAGCATGACGCCTCCATGCGCTCACTCGCGCAGTTATGACGGCGTCATTATTGATCCATCCTCGTGCAAAGCGCAACAAAACGTGTCCTACAAACACGCAAAAATTTGCGATCTTCGATGCACGGGGCCGTGCCGCCGGGCCTCGCAATATCGCACGGACGGGCGATGCCATGGCGTTGCGGCGCACGCCGCAGTTCGTGTCAACATTCGCCTCGCGACGCTTCACACGAAAATCGTTCACGGAGGACGCATGACCCACATCACCCGCCGCGCCGTGCTCGCATTGGCCGCCCTCGCCATGGCCGGCCTCGCCCATGCGCAATATCCCGACCGCCCCATCCGGCTCGTAGTGCCGTTCCCGCCCGGCGGCGGCGCCGACAATCTCGCGCGCGCCATCGTGCCCAAAGCCGCGCAGATACTCGGCCAGCCCATCGTCATCGACAACAAGCCGGGGGCCGGCGGCAACATCGGCTCCGCCGAAGTGGCGCGCGCGGCGCCCGACGGCTACACCCTGCTGCAGGGCACCAACGGCACGCACGGCATCAATCAGGCGCTGTATGCCAAGCCGGGCTTCGACCCCTTGAAGGACTTCGTCCCGGTGGCGCGCTGGACGGTGATTCCGGCGATGGTCGTGATCCATCCGTCGCTGCCGGCCAGCAACGTGACCGAGCTCGTGGCCTACCTCAAGGCCAACCCGGGCAAGGTGTCATTCGCGTCGGCCGGCAACGGCACCACGTCGCATCTTGCAGGCGTGCGCTTCGCGCAGCTCACGGGCACCGACATCCAGCACATCCCCTTCAAGGGCGGTGGACCGGCGCTCACCGGCGTGCTGTCGGGCGAGACGCCGCTCATGATCGACCTCATGGTGAGCGTCTACCCGCAGGTGAAGGCAGGCAAGCTCAAGGGGCTCGCGGTCACCACCAAGCAGCGCGTGTCCACGGTACCCGACGTGCCTACGCTCGACGAGTCCGGCGTCACCGGATTCGACATCGCGGCCTCCGATGGCGTCTACGCCCCGGCCGGCACGCCGCCGGCCATCGTGGAGAAGCTCAACGCGGCGTTCCGGCAAGCCCTCGAGGATCCGCAGGTGCGCGAGAATCTGGTCTCGCGCGGGGCGTTCCCCATGCCCGGCCCGGCGTCGGATCTCGTCAAGCACGTCAACGGCGAGTATCCGATGTGGATCAAGCTCGTGAAGGATTCCGGGGCCAAGGTCGACTAGCCCGCGCACGCAAGGAGAAGGACCACGCCATGCAGATCGCCTGCACCCACTGCCTCACGCGCAATCGCGTGCCCGACGACCGCTTAGACGATGGTCCGCAGTGCGGTCACTGTCACCGACCCCTGCTGCCGGCCGCGCCCGTGCCGGTAGCGGGCAACGACATCGTGCGTCTCGTCTCCGGCACGGGGCTGCCCGTGCTCGCCGATTTCTGGGCAGAGTGGTGCGGGCCGTGCAAGATGATGGCGCCGGCGTTCGCCGAGGCGGCGCGGTCGCGGCCGCGCGTGCAATTCATCAAGGTGGACACGGAAGCGGCGCCGGAAGCCTCGGCCGAGTTCGGCATCCGCAGCATTCCCACGATGGTGCTCTTCCGTGGCGGCGCCGAGGCCGCGCGCATTTCCGGCGCGATGTCCGCGGCGCAGCTCCTGGGCTGGCTCGACGGTCAGCTCGACCGCTGAGAGCCCGCACGCGCTGAGAGCCGCACGCGCTGAAAGGCAGCGCGTGCCCGGGGCGGCGCCGCCCCGTGGCCGCTTCGCTGCGGGCGCTAGTTGTCCTGCGTGACCAGAACCGCCTGCGCGCCGACCGGCCCGAGCAAGTAGATGGTCGACGTCTGGTTGGCGGTGAGCACCACGTTGGCCTCCGAGGCCAGCACCGCGCCCGTGACCGCATCCGTGAACACCACGGTGGCCGTGGTGGCGCCGATTTGGCCGTAGGCCGAGGCGGTGCCGTAGCCCACCCCCGTGGCCATCGGCGTGCCGTTCACGCTCGCATTGACCGGATTCGAATTCCACGACGCGTTCACGAAGCGCAGGCGGACGTTGCCTGCATAGGGCGGCACATTGAGATCCACGAGCGCGAAGGCCTGCTCTGCGCCCACCGGCCCCGCGACGAACGTGGAGATGTCGGTGGCGGCGGGCACGGTGAAGGGCGTGGACGCGAGCGTCGCACCCGGCGCCGCGCTCGGCTCGAAATTGACCGTGGTGGCTCCGGCGGGGATCACGGTGTACGTGGACGCGGACGCGAAGTTGACGTTGAAGTTCACGCCGAGCGTGGAGATGAGCTGGTTCACCGGACCCACGGTCGGCGCGCCGTTCACGGCCTTGGCGCGGGCAAAGATGCTGTCGAGCCGGACCATCGGGCCCAGCGCCTGCAGCACCATGGCATTGACGAGCGTGCCGCTGCCGCGCGAGTACACGATGAAGGACAGCGCGACGTTAGGCAGCGGCGCGTTGCCGCCGGAGTCGTACAGGACGTTCTTGGTGCCCTGCGGCGTGACCTGGATCTGGTAGGTGCCGGGGCGGAACTGGATGTTGTTGGTGGTGCCCCCGAAGCCGACGTTGCCGAAATTGGGGCCCACGGTGGTGATGTCGGTGCCGGGCGCGGTGACGTACACGTCGACCGAGCCCGTGTTCTGCGCCGCGTTGAAGATGCTGAGCTGGATGTTGCCGTTGGTGGGCGAGTTGCCGACCTCCGCCACGATCGTGAGCTGCGGCGACGCCAGGCTGCCGTAGAGGACCACCGTGTACGGCTGGTCGCCCGCCAGCGGGTAGCGGAACGAGGCGAGCTGGACGCTCGTGCCCGACAACGTGACGGTGAAGGTGGTCTGGCGGTTCTCGTAGGTCTGGTAACCGCTGACCGACTCGTAGACCACGTTGGTGAAGTCCGTATTGCCGTCCACCGACATGTCCACTGCCGGTGCGTCGGGAATGAGGTTAAGCACGCGCACCTGGGCCGGGTGCGGCGGGAAGTAATTGATCGAGTCGACCTTGCAGCCGCCCACGACGGTGGCAACGACGATCGCGACCGCGGCCAACAGGCGACGGCGGAGGGAGGAGGAAGAGGTCACGGCATTCCGGCGGAAGCGCGCGTCAGGCCGCGCGAAGAGTCGGGCATTATGCCACGCGCTTGAAGGCCCTCTCCGCCCAACGGCCCGTGCCCCCTCCTCGCGGCGGCAGCCGCTGCGCTACCATCGGGCGATGGCACG
>CALFEY010000368.1 GCA_937958295.1 uncultured Pseudomonadota bacterium | reverse complement strand
CAAGCGCGGCGAGCCGTCCATCGACCCGGTCGTGCGCAAGCTCGACGTGCTCGGCGCCATGGCCTTCGCTGCGCGCGAGCCGGGCCTCGACGGCCGCCGGCTCTCGCTCGTGGGCTGGTCGCACGGCGGCAGCACGGTGCTCGAGACCATCAACGGCGAGGATGCACGCGTGTCCGGGTTCTACGCCCTCGCAGGCGCGCCGCCGCCGCCGCGCGCGGCGGTTGCGTTCTATCCCGGATGCGGCGTGGCCACGCGCATGCGGCAGGGGTGGTTGCCCGCTCTCCCGCTGGCGATCTACGCCGGCGCCCTCGACGACTGGACCGCGAGCGACGTGTGCGTTCGCCTGGGCGAGTCGGCGCGCGCCCGCGGCGCGGACATGAGCGTCACGGTGTACCCCGAGGCCCATCACGGCTTCGACGGTCCGGGCACGCGTGTCACGCACCTCTCCGACGTCACCCGTGGCGTGCGCGCCGACAAGGGCGTGACCGTCGGGCCCCATCCTGCGGCGCGGGCGGCGGTCGAAGTCGCCGTCCCCGCCTTTCTTCGTGAGCATCTGAAAGGTTCATAGAGCATGACACCCTCGCTTTCCATGTCCGGTCGTACCGTTCTCGTCACCGGCGCTTCCAAAGGCATCGGCCTTGCCTGCGCGCACGCTTTCGCGGACGCCGGCGCGCGCGTCGCGCTCGTCTCGCGCAGCCAGGACAACCTCGACAAGGCGCAGGCCACGTTCGGGGCCGGGGTGACGAGGCCCGTGACGATCGCCGCGGACCTGCGCGACGCCGCGCAGGCGGAGCGTGCCGTCGCTCAGGCGCAAGCCGCGCTCGGTGACCTCGACGTGCTCGTCAACTCGGCGGGGGCCGCCAAGCGCTACGCGCCGCCCGACCTCAATGCGCAGGCGTGGCGCGATGCTTTCGACGCCAAATTCTTCAGCTACGTGTACGTGATGGACCTCGTGATCAAGCGCATGGCGGCACGCGGCCGCGGCGCCATCGTCAACATCATCGGCGCTGGCGGCAAGACGGCCAGCACCGCGCATATCGCAGGCGGCGCGGCCAACTCGGCGTTGATGCTTGCCACGGTGGGGCTCGCCGCCGCCTACGGCCCGCAAGGCGTGCGCGTCAACGCGATCAATCCGGGCGCCACGCTCACGGACCGCGTGCAGGCCGGTATCGCGGTGGAGTCGAAGATGACCGGCGACGCCCCCGACAAGCTCCTGGCCGAGGCCAACGCGCGCATTCCGCTGCGGCGCATGGGCAAGCCGGAGGAAGTGGCCGCGGTGGCGCTGTTCCTCGCTTCCGACGCGGCGAGCTACGTCACCGGCGCCATCGTGCCGATGGATGGCGGATCGGCGGCGGTCATCTGAAAGACGTCTCGCGTCGCTCGCGCTCATCCCTACGACAGGAACGTCGCCATGGACCTCGGCGCATTCTCGATCAGCCTTGCAGTGAAAGACATCGCCGCTTCCCGTGCCTTCTACGAGAAGCTCGGCTTTGAGGTGTTCGGTGGCGACCAGACGCAGCGCTGGCTCATCATCAAGAACGGCACCACGCTCGTGGGGCTCTTCGAGGGCATGTTCGAGAAGAACATGCTCACCTTCAACCCGGGGTGGGACAGCGAGGCGCGAGCGCTGCCTTCGTTCACCGACGTGCGGCAGATCCAGGCCCGCCTGAAGGCTCAGGGCGTGGCCTTGGAGCAGGAGGCCGACCCCGCCACCACGGGGCCTGCCCACCTCGTGGTCACGGATCCGGATGGCAATCCGATTCTCATCGACCAGCACGTCTAGAGCGCCCGCGCGCCTTCCCTCGCGACCGGGGCCCGCCATGCGCTACCTCGAGCACCGCGTGCCGCCGCCGATCGTGGGCGCGCTCGTGGCGGCCGCGATGTGGGCGGTGGCGTCGATCGGTCCGGTGGTCCCGCTTTCACCCGTCGTGGCCAGCGCCACCGCGGTCGCCGTCGCGCTCATGGGGCTCGTTTTCGACGTGCTGGGCCTGCTCGCGTTTCGAGCGCATCGCACCACGGTGAATCCGCTGCGTCCGGAGCGGGCCTCGGCGCTCGTCACCCGTGGCATCTATCGCGTCACGCGCAATCCGATGTACGTGGGCATGGCCTTCCTCCTGCTGGCATGGGCGATCCACCTCCGGGCGGGGGTGGCCTTCGCGGGTCCGGTCCTCTTCGTCGCCTATCTCACGCGCTTCCAGATCGTGCCGGAGGAGCGCGTGCTGCGTGAACGCTTCGGCGAGGCCTTCGCGGCCTATGCCGCCCGCGTGCGGCGCTGGCTGTGATGCCCACCGCCGCCGTGCCCGGAATCGAGGTGCGCCTCCTCACGGCCGCCGATGCGCCGGCCTACCGCGACCTCATGCTGCATGCCTACGCCGCCGCGCCGGACGCGTTCACGTCCACGCCCGAGGAGCGGGCGCGCGAGCCTCTGGACTGGTGGGTGCGGCGCATCGGCGGCCCGGCGACCCTCTCGCGCGCCTTCGGCGCCTTCGCCGCCGGTGGCGCCCTGGTGGGCGCGGTGGCCCTCGAAGGCTCCGCCAAGCCCAAGAACCGACATAAGGCGCATCTCGTCGGCATGTTCGTGCGCGAGACCATGCGGGGTCACGGCGCAGGACGCGCGCTGGTGGAGGCGGCGTTGGCGCATGCGCGCGACGTCCTCGAGATCGAGGCGGTGGACCTCACGGTCACCGAGGGCAACGCTCACGCGTTGCAGCTCTATCGCGCCTGCGGATTCCGCGAGTGGGGTGTGGAGCCCAAGGCGGTGCGCCTGGCTGCGGGCTTCAAGGCCAAGGTGCACATGACCTGCGATCTCGCGTCGCGGTAGGCCACGCGCCATGCCGTCCGTGCGGGAGGCGCGCATCCCGCGCCGCGTTGCGGGCGAGCTCGACCGGAGAGCGACCATGACCAAGCCTTTCATGAACCTCGACGACGTGCAGTTCGACGACGTGGAGGACAACGGCATCTACACCTCGCGCCGCGGCCAGATCGGCTCGCACATCGGCGCGCGGCAGCTGGGCTACAACCTGACCGTGCTTCCCCCGGGCAAGGTGCAGTGCCCCTTCCATGCGCATCGCGCCGAAGAGGAGATGTTCCTCATCCTGGAAGGCGAGGGCGAGCTGCGCTTCGGGGACAAGCGCTATCCGATCCGCAAGCACGACGTGATTGCCTGCCCCAACGGCGGGGCCGAGGTCGCGCACCAGATCATCAACACCGGCACGGTCCCCATGCGTTACCTCGCCTTGTCCACGCAGGCCGACGTCGAAGCCTGCGAGTATCCCGACTCGAAGAAGGTGCTGGTGGTCGCAGGACCGCCGGGTCGCGGCGGACTGCGCAAGATGGTGCGAGCCGAGGCCACGGTCGACTACTACGATCGTGAGCGGCCGGAGGGCCCGTTGCCCTGAAGCAGGCGCTCCGTGGCGGGCGCTTCCGCGCCTGCTACGCTTGGCGGCCATCATCGTGCGTCCGTCCATGTCCCCGATCGTCCTGTCCGTCAGCTCGAGTCCGCGCCACTCGTTCACCAAGCCTCGTGCCATCGCCATCACCCTGCTCACCGGACTCGGCGTGGCGGGCGATGCGCACTGCGGGTCCACGGTGAAGCACCGTTCCCGCGTGGCGCGTAATCCGGCCCTGCCCAACCTGCGGCAAGTGCATCTCATGCACGCCGAGCTGTTCGCCGATCTCGCGGCCAAGGGCTTCACCGTGACGCCGGGGGACCTCGGGGAGAACATCACCACGAGCGGACTCGACCTGCTCGCGCTGCCCACGGACACCGAGCTGCGCCTCGGGGCGCAGGCCGTGGTGCGCCTCACGGGCCTGCGCAATCCGTGCGTGCAGATCGATCGCTTCCGGCACGGCCTCATGCAGGCGGTGCTCGCGCGCGAGGCGGACGGCCGGCTACGACGCCTCGCGGGCGTGATGGGCGTGGTGGTGACGGGCGGGGACGTGACGGCCGGCGATCCGGTGACCGTGCAGCTTCCGCCAGGTCCGGCGCGCGCGCTCGAGCCCGTCTGACGACCCCGAGGGCCATTCCCCGGCAGGCCGCTGCGCACTACCATGGGCGGCATCCGCGGGCAGCGGCCCGCTTGCACCGACTTCCCCATGACGATCGCCGCTCATCCCGAAGGCCACCTTGCCGCTCCCCCTGCAGGTGGACCCGGCGTGCTCGTGTTGCATGCGTGGTGGGGGCTCAATGCCGTGGTCGAGGCCTTCTGCGATCGCCTGGCGGCGGCGGGGTTCGTGGCCTTCGCGCCCGATCTGTACCGTGGCGAGGTGGCCACCACGATTCCCGCAGCCGAAGCGATGGCCGGTGCCCTCGACGCGCGCCACCTCGAGGCCAAGGCCGAGATCGCGCGCGCCGCGGAGTTCGTGGCGGCGCACTCGCGAGGGCGCCACGACGGCATCGCGGTGATCGGCTTTTCGCTCGGCGCCTACTACGCGCTCGACCTCGCCGCCGCCCGGCCTTCGCTCGTGCACGACGTGGTTCTCTTCTATGGCAGCGGCGGCGGCGACTTCGCCGCGTCGCGCGCGGCGTATCTCGGTCACTTCGCGGAGCGCGACCCCTACGAGCCCAGCGAGAGCGTCGACGGTCTCGAGGCGGCGCTGCGCGGGGCGGGACGCGCCGTGACGTTCCATCGCTATCCCGGCGTGGGCCACTGGTTCTGCGAGCACGATCGTCCCGAGGCCTACGATGCGCCGGCGGCGGCGCTCGCGTGGGAGCGCACGCTGGCCTTCCTGCGCCGCCCTAGGTGATGGGGAATTCGATCATCGCGATCCGCAGCCTGCGCAGCTCCCACCAGGCCAGCGCGTTGCCGCGGCAGTGCATGTCGTCGAGCATCGAGTAGAACGACACCTGCGCACCGGCCATCACGAGCAGCGACTCGTTCGCCTCGAAGCGCTCCCCCGACACGGCCGACGCGGTGATCGGCACCGTGTCGTCGATGCCGGTGTCCACGATGCTGCGGTCGTCGCCGTCGGAATCGAGCCGCACATTCCGGGTAGACGCTAAGGCCGCGAACGTCACCAGTCGCACTCTATCCGGGTACACACATCATGACGGCCTTCTCACCTCCGTAACCT
The DNA here is from genome assembly GCA_937958295.1 of uncultured Pseudomonadota bacterium. Classification (GTDB taxonomy): domain Bacteria; phylum Pseudomonadota; class Gammaproteobacteria; order Burkholderiales; family Casimicrobiaceae; genus VBCG01. The sequence continues at coordinate 23,923 of CALFEY010000368.1, read as the reverse complement.
TCCGCGATCCAGCCTGCGCCCGTCATCCGGTCCCTCAACTTAGCATCCGTCACATAGCGATGGTTCGGCATATCTTTGTTGTTGAACATCCGATGCATCGCTTGAAGGCCAGGACCACAGTCACCTGTCGCCTTGTTTGGCAGAAAAACATAGAAGGCGTTTCGAGTCTCCAGCACCCAATCATGAGACAAATTGGCCGCGAGGGCGTCGCACTCCGAGGTGTCGGCGGTATAGAAGTGCGAAGTAAACTTGCTGCTGAAGAAGCGACAAACGGGCACAGCCCCAAGCGGCGCGTCCGCTTGTGTTTCCCAAGCCACGAATGCTCCGGGCGACCGTCGCCAGCCCAAAAACTTCCCAGCCTCAAGTGCGTCTATTTCCACCTGAGCGATGGTATTGAAATAGTGCCCGTTCGTCGTATTGAAGTACTCCATGACCACTGCGGGGTTTCCGGCTGGTTGCGTTCTTACAGCAACAACCGAAAAAAGTGTCCAAGGGAGACCGAACCACGGATCGGGGGCCGCCGCGACCACGAACGCAGACGGCGCAGCATCAAAGTAGAGACCTGAGAACTCAGCGAAGCCATCAGACCCCGTCGTTGAATAGTACTGTGGAAGACTCGGCCCCATGCTGGCGTAGTTCACGAACCCGCGTGTATTAAATCCACGATAGCCGAACTCGTCGAAAAGGCTTGGGTATCCAGGGTCAGCGCCGGGGCCAGCGAAAACCCGTTGTCCGCCTGTTGGGAAACCACTCGGCGAATCAACCGCCCGCACCCTAAATGGGAAACTTGGGAAGAAGATTGCGGATGGATCAGACTGAACCTCGATGCGCCTGATGGGCGACGCGGGATCCAACCTGATCTCCGCCTGCGCCTGAGTAGCTGCTGCTAACACTCCACCCAAACAGATAGCGAGCGATACGAACTTAAGTTGGTTGGACATAGCCGAGAAGTGTCTGATTAACTGTGAATCCCGCGGCGATTGCTGGGGGCGACGTAGCCGCGTGGTGGAAGACCCCCGCAGCCTACTTCGATGCCCCGACGCCGGGCAGCGGAATATTCCCGCGTTCAGGCCGTCCGCCTGCCGCGCACGAGCCACGCGCATGCGGCGCCGAAGGCCGCTGCGCCCGCCATGATCCACAGCGCGTGGTCCCAGGCGCCCCAGGCGTTGCCGCCGGCGCGACCTTCGTCGAGCACGCGTCCCACGAGCGGCTGCAGCAATCCTGTGCCGAGAAAGATGCCGAGGTTCACCACCGACGTGGCCATCCCCGAGTGCTCGGGCCGGTTGACTTCCTTGGCGACCGTCCACGAGAGCGTGAAGCCGGGGATGAGGAGCCCCATGAGGAAGAACCACGCAAGCGTGGCCCACTCCGCCCACGTCACGTGCAGGAGCCAGGGGAGCCACGAAAGCGCATAGAGCATCGTGCAGGTGCGCATGAGCCCGCGGCGGCTGCCGAGGCGGTCGGAGAGCCAGCCGATGGCGAGCGAGCCGAACGCCACGCCGAGCAGGAGGAGGCTCGCATGCTGCGCGGCCGTGACGCGCGACACGCCGTACACCTCCACGAGGTACGGCACGGCCCACAATCCGGCGAAGGCGAGGTAGCTGCCCCCGATGCCCATGTTCACGAAGAAGCCCGGCCACGTGCGCGCATTGCGCAGCACCACACCGAGGGCGCGCGTCCAGGGCTCGCGCGAGGCCGGCGACGCGAGGGCGTTGACCGGCGCGAAGCCGGCGTCCTGCGGGCGGTCGCGAACCCGCCACCACGTGGCGGCCGCCAACGCGAGCGAAAGCGCGGCGAGGCCCAGGAAGACGTTGCGCCACGAGGTCTCGCCCACGAGCCAGGCGAGCGGCGCCCCGGCGACGACCGCGCCGGCATTGCCCGCGAACATCGTCACGCCGTTGAGGGTGGCGAACCGTTGGGGGGGGAACCACACGGCCGAGATCTTGAGGATGGCGATGAAGGCGGTGGCGGTGCCCACGCCCACGAGCGTGCGCCCAAGCGCCGCCACTTCCCACGACGGCGCGAGGCCGAACGCCAATGAGCCGATGCCTGCGATCAGCGAGCCGCCGGCCAGAAGCTTGCGCGGCCCCACCGTGTCCGCGAGGACCCCCACCGGGATCTGCAGCACGGTGTACATGTAGAAATAGGTCGCGGCAAGCGTGCCGAGGGTGGCCGCGTTGATCGCGAACGTGCGCGCGAGCTCCGCGGAGATGGCCGCCGGTGCCGTGCGATGGAAGAACGACAGGACGAAGCTTAAGAGGACGATGCCGAAGACGATCCTCCGGGTGCGCAGGAACGCGTCGTCGTGGTGCGCACTTGCCATGCTCCGATTCTAGCCTTCGCCTACAATCCGGCCATGGCCTACCGTGATCTTCGCGACTTCATCGATGGTCTCGAAGCGCGGGGTGAGCTGCGCCGCATCGCCATGCCTGTCGACCCGCACTTGGAGATGACGGCGCTGGCCGACCGCGTGCTGCAGGCGGGCGGCCCCGCGCTCCTCTTCGAGAGCCCCAAGGGGCACTTCCCATCGCCCGCAGGCGGCACGATCCCCGTGCTGGCCAACCTCTTCGGCACGCCGCAGCGGGTGGCGCGCGCGATGGGCGTGGAAGGCGACGACTGGCGCACGGCGCTCCGCGACATCGGCAAGCTCCTGGCTTTTCTCAAGGAGCCTGAGCCGCCGAAGGGATTGCTCGATGCATGGCAGACCACGCGGCCGGTCTTCATGAAGGTCCTCGACATGGCCCCCAAGGAGCGGTCCAGCGCGCCCTGCCAGGAGGTGGTGTGGGAAGGTGCCGACGTGGACGTGGCGCGTCTGCCGATCCAGACGTGCTGGCCGGGCGACGCCGCGCCGCTCATCACGTGGGGCCTCACGGTTACGCGCGGGCCGCACAAGAAGCGACAGAACCTCGGCATCTATCGCCAGCAGGTGATCGGTCGCAACAAGGTGATCATGCGGTGGCTGGCGCATCGCGGCGGCGCGCTCGACTTCCGCGAGCACGCACACGCGCATCCGGGCACGCCGTTCCCGGTGGCGGTGGCGCTGGGCGCCGATCCCGCCACGATCCTCGGTGCCGTCACGCCCGTTCCGGACACGCTGTCCGAGTACCAGTTCGCGGGCCTGTTGCGCGGCACGCGCACGGAGATCGTCAGGTGCCGCACGCACGACCTGTCGGTGCCGGCCCGCGCCGAGATCGTGCTAGAGGGCTTCATCGCGCCCGATGCCGCGGACCCGTCGGGGTACGAGACCGCGCTCGAAGGTCCCTACGGCGACCATACCGGCTACTACAACGAGGTGGAGCGCTTTCCGGTGTTCACGATCGACCGCATCACGCTGCGCCGCGATCCCCTCTATCACTCGACCTACACGGGCAAGCCGCCCGACGAGCCCGCCATGCTGGGCGTGGCGCTCAACGAAGTCTTCGTGCCGCTGCTGCAGAAGCAGTTCCCGGAGATCGTGGATTTCTACCTGCCACCGGAGGGCTGCTCGTATCGTCTGGCCGTGGTGTCGATGAAGAAGCAATACCCCGGCCATGCCAAGCGCGTGATGTTCGGCGTATGGAGCTTCCTGCGCCAGTTCATGTACACCAAGTTCATCATCGTGACCGACGACGACGTGAACACCCGCGACTGGAACGAGGTGATCTGGGCGCTCACCACGCGCGTGGACCCGGCGCGCGACACGCTGCTCGTGGAGTCCACCCCGATCGACTACCTCGACTTCGCCTCGCCCGTGGCCGGTCTCGGCAGCAAGATGGGCATCGATGCGACCAACAAGTGGCCGGGCGAGACTGCGCGCGAGTGGGGGCGCCCCATTGCCATGGATGCCGACGTGCAGGCGCGCATGGACGCGCTGTACCGCGAGCTCAAGCTGTAGCGGCCCCTAGCGAGCGCGCCAGGAGCGGAACAGGCGCAGGCCCGTGGCGACGAGGGACAAGGTGCGCAGCAGGTTGCGCATCTTCCCTGCCCCGAAGAGCGGCAGGGCGATACCGATGAGGGTCGTGGCGATCGAGCGCGACGCCGCGCTGCGCTGCGACGGGGGCGGTGGCGACACGATCTTGCGCGCCGCGTGCCAAGCGAGGAGCGCCTGCATGCGCTGGAGATCGGATTGCGCGATCAGTCGCGCCTTGCGCTCGGCGAGGTCGGGACCGGACTTCATGACCGCGGCGCGTTGAACGTGCGGGTGAGGGCGGCGCGATCTTTCTCGAGCTCCGCCACCGAGGCCGCGAAGGGCGTGCCCGCGGCATTCGCGATCTCCGCGCGCCGCCACAGCAAGGCGACGCCCGCCGCGAGAAAGAACAGGATTACGCCCACGATGGCCACGAAGCGGTAGCTGTCCCAGAAGTACGCCACGACACCGCCGGCCGCGAAGAGCAACGCGAAGAGCAGGCAGCCCACGCCGGCGATCACCAGCGCGAGCTGCATCCCGACGCGTCCGCGCTCCTCGGCGTACTCCACCGAGAAGAGCTCGAGCCGCGTGCGGACGAGCCCCACCAGCGAGCCTGCCAGGCGCGACAACGCGCCAGGCAGCGTGTCACCGCCCGGGCTGCGGTCGTCGGTGTCGCTCATGCGCGAACTCGCGATCAGCGGCGATTCATCAGCAGGCCGATGGCGAGGCCCACGCCGGCCGCGATGCCGATCGCCTGCCACGGGTGATCATGGACGTAGTCGTCGGTATAGCGCGCGGCTGCCTTGGCGCGATCGACGGCCTCGCCCTCGATCTCCTGCAGCTTCAACTTGGCGGAGAGGAGGCGGGCCTCGACCTGCGAGCGCAGGTCGCGCGCACGGTCGCCGGTTTCCTTGCTGGCCTTGTCGAGAAGAGACTCGGCTTCCGACAGCACGGAGGAGAATTCGTCGACAAGCTTGTCGCGGGCGGTATCGATGCTCATGAGGATCCCTTGGTGGCCAATGACGTATCCCGTGGCGCGGTCGCGCGACGGGGGAAAGCCATTATAGCGACGCTCGGCGGGGTGCGCGGGAGACGGGCCTTTGCCGGTCCTTTCCCGCCGGCTGCTGGCTTGCATGGCGAGGCCTGGGGCGCTTCCGCGTCCCGTACGGCGTCCACCGCGGTACATCGCCGCCTACCCCCGCTTATCCTCCCGACTATTGACGCGCAACGGCGGCAGCCCCATCTTTCGCGGCACGGGCGCCGACGTGCGGCGCGCTTTGCTTCGAGGAACCTTGGCCATGGCCGATTTCCCCGCCCCGCAGTCCGCCCCCGGTACCCCCACGGCCCCCGTCACCGCCGGTGTGCTCGCCTACGCCCTGTATGCCATCGCCGCGGTCGCGGCGATCGCGTCGTCGGGGCTGCCGCTTATCGCACCCTTGTGCGGCATCCTGGGGATCGCTGCCGTCATCGTCTGCTACGTGAAGCGCGACGATGCCGCCGGCACCTGGGTGGCCTCGCACCTCACCTGGCTCATCCGCACCTTCTGGTGGTCGCTCCTGTGGGCCATCGTCGGCTGGCTGGTCATGCTCACCCTGGGCCTCATCCTCATCGGCATCCCGATCGCGCTCGCCATCTGGTTCGTGGCGGGCATCTGGGTGATCTACCGCGTCGTGAAGGGCTACCTGGTCTTCAAGGATAGCCGGCCCATCCCTGGCGTCTGACGCGCCTTATCGCCTGCCGGGTGCGCGGCCGACGGTCGCGGCTCGAGCAGGCATCAGGATCCGGGCATGAACGGCCGCGCGCAGGACGCCATCCATTCGCTCTGGGACGACCTCGCGGATTTCGACGTCGTCGACTCCGATCGGGCCGCGAGCCACCTGATGGACGTGCTGTGCAGGATCGTCGGCGCCAGCAACGCGACGTGGGGCGGCGCCATTCGCGTCGGCGACACGAGCGTCGCCGATCCGTTGCAGGGATGGCGGGTGGCGGCGATGAAGATGTTGCGGCCCTTCGAAACGCGCGCCGACGACGGCCCGTTCCGGGAGATCCTCAAGCAGTGGGATCAGCGTCACGTCGACCCGTCGTTCCTGCTTCCCCTGCGCGACGCCGGCCAGTTTCGGACCTACGCGTTCCAGCGTGACTTGCCGGCCGCATGGTTCGACTCGCCGTTCTACCGCACGCATTACGGCGCAGTCGGCGTTCACGACGCCGCCTACGTGGCGTTCCCGCTCAACCGCGATGCGGAGTCGCACTTCGGCTTCTACGCGGACCGCAGGTTGACCGAGGACGACGTCGCGCTTCTCGCGTACGCGATGCGCGGCATCAAGTGGTTCCATCGCCAGCTCATGCTCAATGCGGGCGCGCTGGTCGCGTCGGCGCCCCTGACGCCCACCGAGCGCAAGGTCCTGCACATGCTGCTCACCGACGCCACGGAAAAGCGGATCGCCGAGCATCTCGGCGTGGCCGCTTCGACGGTGCATCAGCATGTGATCTCGATCTTCCGCAAGTTCGGCGTACGCAGCCGCGCGGGGCTGATGAGCCTGTGGCTGAGCAGGGCCTCCGAAGAGGCCGGCGGCGGGACGGTCGCCGATCCTCGGCCGGACGCGTCCGCTGTTTAGGGGATACGCGCCGCGCACGCGCTCGTGTACGCTGCCACGCTTTGGCCGGGTAACGCGCAGCTGGCCGGAATTTTGCTGAGTCCGCCGGATGCTTGCACTCTCGCCGCCCGTTGCCCGGGTCAGGGCGTACACCATGGCTGTACCGTCCATCCAGCGCCGCTGGTGGAGCCTGCTGCTGCTCGTGCTGCCGATCGTCGCGGCCGCTCAACTCAACGACACGGGGCAGGGCACGTGCTACGCCGGCAGCGGGCCGGTCATCGCCTGTACCGGCGCGACCGGTGAGGCTGCAACGCATCCCGGCCAGGATGCACGCTTCGGCCGCGACGCCAAGGCAGCCGCCGGCGCGCTGGCCAAGACCGGGGCCGGCGCAGCGGGGTTCGACTTCACTGCCATCGACACCGCCGGCGCCGTGACCGCGCCGGGCGGCCACGCCTGCGTGCACGATCACGTCACGGGCCTCTTCTGGTCGACGCAGACCAGCACCGGCACATGGACCGATGTCGTGGCCCAGGCCCGGAGCCATCAGGCGTGTGGCTTCCCCGGCGGCTGGCGCGTTCCCACCCGGCGCGAGCTCCTCTCGTTGGTGCATCACGGCCGGCACGATCCGGCGATCGACGCGACGTTCTTCCCGGCCACCTCCGGCGCCTACTGGAGCAGCGACACGCAGGCCTCGACGCCGGCCAACGCGTGGATCGTCGACTTCGCCGACGGCAGCACCGGCGGCCGCTCCAAAGGCTCCGCTCAAGGCGTGCGTTTCGTCGTGAACGGCAATCGGTCACCCAGCTTCAGCAAGGGCCCCGACCAGGCGGTCCCGCAGAACGCGGTGGCGCAAACGGTGACGCCCTGGGCCACGGACATCGACGATGGGGACGGGGGCACGCAAGCGCTGCATTTCGTCGTCGGCACGGACAACGATGCCCTGTTCACGGTGCCGCCCGCGGTGGCCGCGAACGGCACGCTGACGTTCACGACGGCACCCGCCACCACCGGCAGTGCCCACGTTACGGTCACGCTCGTCGACGACGGCGGCACGGCCTACGGCGGCAGCGACACCTCCGCGCCGCAGACCTTCCTCATCCGGGTCGTCCCGGCGAACCAGCCTCCGAGCTTCAGCAAAGGTCCGGACCAGACCGTCGGCGAAAATGCCGGCGCGCAAGCCGTGACCGGCTGGGCCACGAACATCGACGACGGCGACGGCGGCACGGAGGCCCTGAGCTTCACCGTCACGACGGACAACGCAGCATTGTTTGCCGTGCCACCGGCAGTGGCCGCCAACGGCACGCTGACCTACACCCCGGCCGCCGATGCGCTCGGCGAGGCCACGGTCAAGGTCGTTCTCGTCGACAACGACGGCACCGGGCGCGGCCCCACCATGTCGCTGCCGCAGACCTTCGTCATCCGGGTGGTGCACGTCAACCAGGCGCCGAGCTTCACGGCGGGTGCGGACCTCGTCCTCAACCCGACGCAGCGTCCAGGCGCGACCTCCATCGCGGGCTGGGCCACGAATTTTTCGCCCGGCCCCGCCAGCGAATCCGGCCAGACGCTTACCGCAACCGTGCGACTGTTGCCCGTGCAGGGCCAGAAGGCACTGGCGTTCGACACCGCGCCCGCGCTCGACGTCGCGACCGGCACGCTGTCGTTCACGATCAAGCACACCATCTACGATTGCAGCTCGACGCCGCCGTTCTGGCCGTTCTGCGGGGACCCTGCCTACGCGGATTCGCAGGACGCTGCCACGTGGGTCTCGTCCACCGGGCTTGCCACCGTGGAGATCACGTTGCAGGACAACGGCGGGACGGCGGCGGGCGGCGTGGACAAGGTGGTGAAGACATTCACGATCTTTCTCGATCCCAAGCCGGTGGCCACCGATACCACGGTCCGCCATCCGTGGAAGAGTCCGTGCGTTCCGATCACGCTCGGCGGGTGGGACGCCGATTCCGATCCTGGCGAGGAATGGACATATCCGCCATGGAAGTGGCCGCGGGTGATCATCACCACGGCGCCGACCCGGGGCTTCCTCACGCAGTACATCAGCCGGCCGAACGCGGCCGCACCTTCGTCACGCGCGCAAGCTGCCGACGAAGGCTTGGGGCTGACGACGACGATCGCGAGCGGCGGCATCTGGGCCTGGTATGGGTCGCTGTGCTACATCCCCTTCACGTCGACGTTCACCGGCACCGACTCGTTCACGTACGCATTGGTCGACAATGACGGCAACGTCAGCGACAAGCACTTCAGCGCGCCCTTCTTCGGCGGCGATGGCTCGATCCAGAGCGGTTCGGCCAGGGTGAACATCGACATCTTCGTGCCTGCGGCCAAGACCGGTGCCCCCGCCGCGTCCACCGGCAGCGGGGAGAAGCAGTGAAGCGCTTCTTCGCATATGCCTCGCTGCTCGTGGCGCTCGCTGCGCTGCCATTGTCGGCAGCGCACGCCGCGTTCAGCGACAACGGCAACGGGACCGTCACCGACATGCGCACCGGTCTTGTCTGGGACCGCTGCGCATGGGGCCAGACGGGCGCTGCCTGTGCCGGACCCGCAACTGCCCGCACCTGGGCGGGCGCGTTGAGCGTCGCCACGCAGGCGAACGCCGCCAGCCACAAGGGGCATGACGACTGGCGCCTGCCCAATCGCACCGAGCTCGAATCGCTCCTGCTCCTCGATGCCGCGAGTCCCGTCATCGATCCCACCGCGTTTCCCTCCGCGCCCGCCGCGAAGTTCTGGTCTTCGACGTCGTACGCCTCGACGCCGAGCCGCGCATGGCATGCCGACTTCGGCGACGGGAGCAGCGCGGCGGAAGACAAATCCAGCCTGCTCGACGTCCGCCTGGTGCGACAGGGACGCGGAGCGGCCGCCTTCGATGGGGCAACCGCGGTCGTCGCGCCGGCGGCGATCAGCATCGCCGTGCAGCCCACCGGGGCGGGAAGCGCGAGTTGCACACCCAACCCGGCCGTGGTGGGCACCACCATCACTTGCGCCGCCACCGCCAATGCGGGGTACGCGTTTGCCGGATGGACGGGCGGTTGCGCAGCGAGCTTCACCGCCACGACGAGTCTCGCCTGCACGGCCCGCTTCACCGCCACTCAGGATGCGACGCTCCCGCTGCCCGGAGGCGGGACGGGGCACGTCACTGTCACCGCATGCTCGCTTGCAAGCGCGCGCTTCCTGCCGCTGGTGTCCGCCGGCGACGCGCCGCCCGTGAATCTGCAGTTCCCCGCCGACCTCTTCGAGTTCGCGCTCACGGGTTGTCCCGTCGGCGGCACGGCGACGATCACGATCACCTATCCGCAGGCGCTGCCGGCCGATGCCGGCTACTGGAAGTACGGCCCCACGCCCGACCAGCCGGCGCCGCATTGGTACCGCTACGCGAGTGCCGTGATCGCCGGCAACACGGTGACGCTGCGCGTGACCGATGGCGCATTGGGCGACGACGACCTCGCCGCCGACGGCCGCATCGTCGACGCGGGCGGTCCTGCCGTGATGGTCACGCCTGTGGTGGACGTGCCGCCAGCGGCCATCCCCGCGTGGAGCGAGTGGGGCGCGATCCTGCTGATCGTCGTGATGCTCGTTGTCGGCGGGCGGGCCGCGCGCCGCCGCGGCGTCACTGCGTAAAGCGCGAATGAGCAGGTAGGCGTGCTCGACGCGTTCGCCGGCGGCGAGGATCTGGGCAAATTCCTCACGCGTTACGGCTCGACCGCTTTCAGCATCACGCGTTCGTCCGACTCGGGGCTGAACCGCGCCGCCTCCTGTGCGTCTGCGGGCCGGAAGCCGAGATTCGCCAGCAATCCCCACGACCGGTGGTTGGCGGACTTGAGCACCGCGACAAATTGTCGCGCGTCGTAGGCCGACGCGAGCTCGTCCAGCATGGCGCGCACCGCGCTCCGGCCGATGCCGCGTCTCCAGTAGCGGCTGGTCAGCTCATAGGCGACGTAGCACGTGCCGGAGGGCTCGACCGTCGCCTGCACATACCCCGCGAGCTCGCCGCCCGGCAGGCGAATCGCCCAGTTGAGCCACTGCTGCGCGCCGTCGGCCGACCCGCGCCGCTCGAGAACGGCGTAGCGTTCGGTCAGCCAGCCAAGGGACTTCGGGGGCGCGTTCTCGAATTCGTAGATCGCGGGATCGCTCAGCACGTCGAACATCTCGCGTGCATGGGCGACCACCAAGGGCTCGAGCACGCAGTGGGAAGCGACGAGGGTGCGCAATGGAAGAGCGATTGGGCTACGTGTCGGGTTGCGAGGACCGCCTACCAACATTCGCGGCCGTCCTCGATCGGATGGTCGGGTAAACGCAGCGACCTCGATGTGGCATACCTTTGCACGGCGTCCCACCGTCTCGAACTGCTTGGCATCGTCGGGGGCACGTAAGGAGCAGCTACGGATACGGCAGTCCATCCTTGTGCACGAATCTGCCGTCCGCATTCGAGCTCATCATGTCGATATCGGAGCATGGGGTGAGATCGTCCGGGTGGCGCGAGCCAATCTCCAGATAGACGGCAACGGCATCGGTTTCGTCGATGGGATGATGCCCGTTGCCGGTGCCCTTTGGAAAGGCCGCGCATTCGCCCGCGCGCAGCGGCACGGATTCATCGCCCTCGACGAGCTTCAATTCGCCCTGCAGCCCGCGCATGCTGCGTCGAACGGGACGGGGGTAGCCGGCACCCGTGCGGGTGGCGACCGATGCGATATCGATCTTGGGCAATCAATCCCCCTTTGTTCAGGAGACGGCGCGACGACGAACGCTATTGCTTGGTCCTGATGATGACGGCCTCGATCGCCTCGACCGGGACGACCGCGTCGAAGAACTCGCGACCTGTCAGTTCGCCGATGATGATGAGACGATCCGTGGAGTCGCGTACGACGCCGGTGAGCTCGTGGCCGCTGCGCAGGTCGCAGGGCGACCCGCTTGCCCTTCTGGATCGCAACGACGGGCTTGACCGTATCCGTGGGTGCGACCGTGACGCTTTGGGCCGAGGCATGCCCGATTGCCAAACCGAGAACCATGGCGACGAGCAGACGGATGCGATTTCCTCCGTAGGTCGCTGAGGCTGAGTTGTCGGTCGCGCGGTCAGGCATCGGCCCGCAACGCATCGAGGTACGCGCCTTGACCCGCGGCCAACGTCGGAACCCGCGCGAGCGGTACCCAAAAGAACTCGAACAATTCACCGGGCGCCGTGCCACCCGATGTCTCGACATGGCGCCAGCGCTCCGGCGCCTCCTGGGCAAGCGGGACACGATAGAAACGCCGCCGATGCGATTCCGCACGGCCGAACTGTGCCATGTCGACGGTCGCCGCGCCAAGGCAGGTGGGCTCTGCGAACGCCAGCAGTCCGGTTTCTTCGCGCAACTCGCGAAGCAGGGCGGCCTCCGGCGATTCGCCCGGCTCGACCGTCCCCGCGGGCACTTGCAGCCCGACGTCCGGATGCAGCGGATGCAGGAACACGAGCAACCGATCGCCCTGCGTCACGTATGCCACGACCTTGTCGACGATGCGTTCGGCGTGGGGGGTGACAGGGCGAGGGAGCAATCCCTTTGGTCGCGAAGGCAGCCGGCGATAGGCCACGTGCGTCAGGAGCGGGACGATCACGATGAGGGACAACATGAAGGCGGCGACGGGAACATTGGCACCGAGCGACAGTGAGGGTTTGAAGTTGTCGCCCACGACCAACAGCAATGGAAGCACGCACAGGGCGGCCGCGGCGAACGAGAACCGCCGATAGAGCCACGCGAGGGGAAGGGCAAACACCAATCCCCAGACCGCGGCCAAAACGATCGCCTCGAGGACGGTTGAAGCAATGAACCATGCCCGACCGACATCGCTCGCCAGCGGCAGCATGGCCTGCGCGAGGGGAAGCGAGTGCGTCCAGGCGACGAAGAACGCAAGAACGAACACCGGCAGAAGAAGGACTCTGACGATGGTCATGCGCATTGTCGGGCCGTGTTCGGAGGCAGAGCGCCGGGATGGCAGATCGCGCGAATCCTCAGTGCCATCGTCACCGCTACCGCCGCAACGCCCGATCGTAAGTTCCCGCCTCGCGATACACCCACTGCACGAGATAGTCCAACGCGACCCCACCTCTCGCCGCGTTCGGATCGTTGATGATCGCGGCGACGATGAATCGACGCCCTTCGGCATCGATGACGTACCCTGCCAGCGCCCGCACGCCTTCGAGCGAGCCGGTCTTGAGCAGCGCCTGGCCCGCCACGGTGCCATCGCGAAAGCGCTTCTGCACGGTGCCGTCCATCGCGGCTACCGCGAGCGAGCTCGCGAACTCCTCGCGCACCGGGCTGGCATCGGCAGCGGCAAGCAGCCTCGCGATGCCGCCGGCGCTGATGCGCTCCTTGCGCGAGAGTCCCGAGCCGTTTTCGAGGACGAGCCCGGGCAGCGAGAGCTTCTTGTCCGCGAGCCATTTGCGGATCACGTCGGTGGCGAGCGGGATCGTCGCGGGCGGCGGATGCTTCGTGGTGGCGAGCGTCAGGAAGATCTGCCGCGCCATGACGTTGTTCGACAGCTTGTTCACGTCGCGCACGATGTCGTACAGCGGCGCCGACTCCATCACGGCAAAGGGCTTCGCGTTGCGCGGTGGCCTGCCTTCGGTGACGCCGCCGTCGAATGCACCGCCGCGCTCGCGGAATGCGGTGGTGAAGATGCCGTGCACGTAATGCGGATGATCGAGCAGCGCCATGTACCACTCGCGCTCGCCGCAACTCGCGGCAAAGCGGCCGGGAAACGCGGCCGTGGCCTGCACGCGCTGGTCGTCGACCTGCGGCATGAGCAACGCGCGCCAGTCGCCGCAGTCGCCGTTGACGAGCTGCGGTGCCGCGCTGACCGCGATCTCGGGCAACGGCGGATCCGCGCGTACGGCCACCGCGCCGCGCGCGGCGTCGGGCGCGAACGCGAAGCGCACGGCATTGAAGTTCACGAGCAGGGCATCGGGTCCGACGTTGTACGGGCGGAGGGGCTCCTGGTCGAACGCACCGGGATCGTGCTCGGCGAGCTTGAAGAACGAGCGGTCGAGCACGAGGTCGCCGGTGATGCGGGTGAGCCCCTTGGCACGCAGGTCAGCCATGAAGGCCTGCCACTGCTCGGTGGTGATCTTGGGGTCGCCGTACCCCTTGAGCACGAGGTTGCCCGCCAGCGTGCCCCGGTTGTCGAGCTTGCCGGCGAGATACGCCTCGGTCTTCCAGCGATAGTCGCTGCCCAGGAGCTCGAGCGCGGCGTACGTCGTGACGACCTTCATCACCGACGCCGGATTCATCGGACGCTCCGCATCCTGCGCGAAGAGCGGCTGCGGCTGCCCGGCCTCGCGCACGACGATGGCCACGCTCCCGAGCGGAATGCCCGCGTCGCGGAACGCACGCGCGACGCCGCCGGGAAGCGCCGCATGCGCCGTGGAGCCAAGCACGCACAACGCCGCCGCGACAACGAGGCGTCGCGTGCGACGCATCACGCGGCCCTGTCCAGGATCGCCACGACGCTTGCCGCCAGTGCGGTCATCTCGGACGCCGTCACGACGTACGGCGGCATCACGTACACCGTGCTGCCGATGGGGCGCAGCAGCAGCCCCGCAGCCAGGGCTTCGGCGAAGAACCAGCGGGCGAAGTTGGATGGGGCATCGGATACGTCCCACGCAAGGATCATGCCCCGTTGCCGAAAGTTGCGCACCCGCGGGTGCGTTGCGACAGGCGCGAGCGCATCCGCCCAGGTGTCCGCGCGATCGCGGTTGCGCGCGATCACGTCGTCGTCGCGAAAGATGTCGAGCACCGCGAGCGCGGCGGCGCAGGCGAGCGCGTTGCCGGTGTACGAGTGCGAGTGGAGAAAGCCGCGCGCGGTGTCGTCGGCGTAGAACGCCGCGTAGACGTCGTCGGAGGTGAGCACGCACGACAGCGGCAGGTATCCGCCCGTGATGCCCTTGGACAGGCACATGAAGTCCGGCGCGGGCGCCGCCGCCTGCTCCCACGCGAACATCGTTCCGGTGCGTCCGAAGCCGGTCATGATCTCGTCGGCGATGAGATGTACGCCATGGCGCGCGGTGATCTCGCGCGCGAGTTGCAGGTAGCGCGGGTCGTACATCGTCATGCCGGACGCCCCCTGGACGAGAGGCTCCAGGATCAACGCCGCCGTGGTGCGAGCGTGCTGCGCGAGATGGGCATCGAGCGCCGCCGCCGCGGCGTCCACGCCGATGCCCTGGCGCGGATCCGGAACGGGCACGATCGCGTTGGCCTGCAGCAGCGGCGCATACACATCGCGGAAGAGCGCGACGTCCGTCACCGCGAGCGCACCGATCGTCTCGCCGTGGTAGCCACCCGCGAGGCTCACGAAGCCGCGCTTGTCCGGCTGCCCGCGATTGCGCCAGAAGTGAAAGCTCATCTTGAGCGCGATCTCGGTGGCGGCGGCGCCGTCGGAGGCGAAGAACGCATGGCCGAGGCCCGCGGGGGCGAGCGCGGCGAGGCGCTCCGCCAGCTCCACGGCCGGGCGATGCGTGAAGCCCGCGAGCATCACGTGCGCGAGCGAATCGAGCTGGTCGCGCACCGCCGCATCGATGCGCGGATGGCGATGTCCGAAGAGGTTGACCCACCACGAGCTCACGGCGTCGAGATAGCGCCGTCCCTCGAAGTCCACCAGCCAGGCGCCGTCGCCGTGGGCGATGGGCACGAGCGGAAGCGTCTCGTGCACCTTCATCTGGGTACACGGATGCCACACCGCCGCGAGGCTGCGGGCGAGCCAGCGGGCGTTGGCGTCAGATGCGGCCAAGGTACAGGTAGAAGCTGCGCTGGCCGCCGCTCGTGATGCCCCAGCCCACGTAGAACGGGCCGAGCCACGTGTCGGCGGCCAGGAAGACGCTCCCGGCGGTGCGGAGGTTGCCGGAAATCTGGTCGGTCGTCTCCCAGGTGTTGCCGGCCTCGATCGATGCGCCCACGTACACCGCGCGCCCCACGAGCGGCAGCGTGGCGAACTGGTGGTAGCCCACTACGCGCCCGAATCCCACGTAGTTGCCGGACAGCTGGTTGGTGCGCAAGCCGGAGAGCTGGAGGAAGCCGCCGAGGTTGAAGTCCTCGATGACGTTGTCGGCATGCGACCGGGTGATGCCGCCAGCGCGCACCTGATAGTTGAGGAAGGTGTTCCGGTCGAACGACCAGGCGCCGTCGGCGATGAGCATGCTGCGCGAGCTGTTGTCCTGGAAGTCGAGGTTCAGGAGCGTCGTGCGGCGGTTGCCGTAGAACACTTCGGCACTGCCGCGCAGCCCGTTGCGTGGGAAGTAGGGATGGTCGAGCGTGTCCCAGCGCAGCAGGACGCGCGCGCCGGTCTCGGTGGTGCGGATGGTCGGGAAGGCGGCGTCGCCGATGGTGGGGTCACCGCGATAGTGCGTCCATTTGATGCCGCCGCGGATCTCGCCCGCCGTGCCGAAGGCGCTGCCGAGGTCCAGCCCCGCCGTTTCGTAGAGGACGTCGTACTCCGCGACACGCGTGTCGCCGTCGAAGATGAACTCCGGTGAGCGCTGCACCACGCCGTAGGCGGAGGCGAACAAGCTCTCGCCGAGCATGAGCGGCTGGTAAAACTCCGTGGCGTAGCGTCGCGTGCTGCCGAGCACGACCTCGTTGGTCCACTCGGCGCCGAGGCTGTTGATCCACACGCGCTTGTGCCCCGCCATCAGGTTGAAGAACGTCTCCCCCTGGAAGTCGGTGGACAACGAAGTGCCGAAGCGCAGGAAATTCGGTCCCCAGGACTTCTCCAGCACCTTGACCACCACGCCGGTCTGCGCACCCACCGTGGTGAGCTCGTAGTCGATCTGGTCGAAGTCGCCGCGGCCGTAGAGCTTGGCCAGGTCCTTTTCCAGCGTCCCGAGCTTGAACGGCTGGTCGGGCTTGGTGGCCATCTGCTCCTCGAGGACCTCGGGATTGGCGTAGCGCGTGCCCTCGACCGTGACGAAATCGAGCTGGGCAGGCAGCGTCTCCGGCCGTACCTTGAGCCGCTGCTCGAAGGCGGCATACTGCTCCGGGGACACCGAAAGCGCGGCGAGCTGCGTGCGCACGCCCTCGGCGGCCTTCTCGCCCATTTCCACGAACCGGGGCGCCGCGGCGAAGTCGATGAAGGTCAGCGTGCCGAGGTCGGGCGAGATCAGGATGTCGGTGGGCTTGAGCAGCGCCAGCTGGGCGCGCACGTTCTGCTCGGTGAGGATGTTGAGCATCTGCGACGCGTAGCCCACGACGGACTGCAGCTGGTCGCGCGACATGAGCGGGGTGCCGATGTTCACGGCGATCACGATGTCCGCCCCCATCGCGCGCACCACGTCCACGGGCAGGTTGTTCACGAGGCCGCCGTCGCCCAGGATGCGGCCGTCGATCTCCACCGGCGCGAACATGCCCGGCACCGACATGCTGGCGCGCATCGCCTGGTAGAGCCGGCCGGTGGAGAACACCACCTCCTGCCCCGAGACCATGTTGGTGGCCACGGCGCGATACGGGATGGGCAGCTTGTCGAAATTGTCGATGCTGTCGACGTTGCGGGTGAGCTCGTGCAGGAAGAGCTCGAGGTTGGCGCCGGACAGCGCGCCCTTGAACCACAGGAACTCGCCGTCGCGGTAACCCATCTCGAAGGACAGCGGAAAGGCCGCCTGCTCCTCCTTGCGGCGAAAGCCCACGTCGCGCCGCTCGGGGCTGTCGGAAAGGAGCGTGGGCCAGCTCACCGCTCCCAACTCCTTCTGCATGGCGTCGGGCGTCATGCCGCTCGCGTACAGCCCCCCCACGATGGCGCCCATGGAAGTGGCGGCGATGTAGTCGATGGGAATGCGCATCTCCTGCAGCACCTTGAGCACGCCCACGTGCGTGAGGCCGCGGGCGCCGCCGCCGGAGAGGACGAGGCCGACCTTGGGCCGGGACTTGGTCCCCGGTGCCGAAGGATCCGCCGGCGCCGCGGCGGCACGCTCGGGCGGCACCGCTTGCGGCGCGGCGGCCTGGCCGCGCGCGACGGGCGCAAAGACGACCGCGAGCGCGCTCAGCGCAAGCGCCGCGAGGGTCACGGCGCGCGCGCGACGCGGAAGCGTCCGGGCGAAGGCAGCGGAGAGAGAACGATGTTGCAACGGACGATGCGCCGGACGCTTAGCGTGAAGGCGCAGCGATTATAGCGGCGTGCTCACCTCCCGGCGGGCGGAGGCGGGGCGTCCTACACGAGGTCGAGCTGCCAGGTCTCACCGCTGAGCGGCACCCCGAACAGCGCGTGCTCCTCGCTGTCCATGAGCACGAAGCCCTGCGCCTTGTAGATCTTGCGCGCTGCGACCAGGTTGCGCTGCGTCCACAGGGTGATCCGGCGGTAGCCGCACTCTCGGGCAAAGCGCACGCACTCGCCCACCAGCGTGGCCCCCAGGCCGGCGCCGCGCGCCTTGGGATGCACGACGAGCAGGCGCAGCTTGGCCACTGTCGCGCTCTTGCGCACCAGGAACACGGACCCGATTCGCTCGCCGTCGCGCTCGGCGATCCAGCATCGCTCGCGTGCGGGATCGAGCTTCTGCACGAACTCGCCGGCAATGTGCGCCACCAGCGCCTCGAAGCGCTCGTCCCAGCCGAACTCCTGCCAGTAGAGCTCGCCGTGCGCCTGTACCACCCAGCCCATGTCGCCAGGCCGGTGGGTGCGCAGCACCACGGGGGGCGGCGCGGCGACCGGCGTGGACAGGAGCGACTCGATGGCGCCCATCGCGCCCACGAGCCGCGCCTGGTCCGACGGCGCCAGCGCGGCGAGCATGGCGCCGACGTCGTCCTGGGCGCGGCGATCGAGGGGGGCGAAGGCGCGCCGCCCGGCGGCAGTCAGGGTCAGCGGCCGCTGGCGGCCGTCGGCGGCGGAGGTCCCGCGCGCGACGTAGCCCTGGCGCACGAAGCCTTGAAGGATCCGGCTGAGATATCCGGTGTCGAGGTCGAGGCTCGCGGCCAGCTCCCCGGCCGTGACGCCCGGCCGCTGCGCGAGCTCGTAGAGCAGCCGCGCCTGCGCGAGCGACCAGGGCGTGGCGTGCAGGCCCTCCTCGAGGGCGCCGATGCGACGGGTGTAGAAGCGGTTGAAGCGGCGGATGGCAGCGACGCGCGCGGTGTCGGCGGCAGGCATGGCGGACCCTTTCGGACGCGGGCGGTGCGCCGCCCATAACTGTTATCGTCAATCATCAAGTTGACGACGTCAACTAATTGGGTGGCGCGAGGCGCCGTGCGTGGTGCGCGAGGAGGCCCCAGGCAGGTCAAGCGAGTCGTGCTGGCGCGCCGCGCGGCGCGCTCGGGGGGGGGGCGGTCAGCCCAGCCGCGCCTGCATCCGCTGCACCGCGCGCACGAGCTCGCGGGTGATGCCGGGCTCGCGCACGGAGTGCCCGGCGTCGGGGACAACGATGTACTCCGCCTCGGGCCACGCCCGCGCGAGGGCATCGGCGGTCACGGGCGGGCAGACCACGTCGTAGCGCCCTTGTACGATCGTGCAGGGCAGGTGCCGGACGCGCGCGACGCCATCAAGGAGCTCGCCATCGCGCAGGAACGCGCGGTGCACGAAGTAGTGCGCCTCGATGCGCGCGATGGCGAGCGCCGCGTCGTCGTCGTCGAACTTGGCCGTGCTCTCAGGCTGCGGCATGAGGGTGGAGCAGGCCGTCTCGTAGCGGTCCCAGGCGTGCGCTGCCGGGCGGTGGATGGCTGGGTCGGGATTGGTGAGCCGGCGGTAGTACGAGGCCAGGAGGTCGCTGCGCTCGGCCGCGGGCAGGAATTGCACGAAGGCCCGGTGCGCTTCGGGAAAGAACGTGCCCATGCTTTGCATGAACCACTCGATCTCGCGCTGTTCGCCCAGGAAGATGCCGCGCAGCACGAGGCCCAGCACGCGCTCCGGGTGCGCCTGCGCGTAGGCCAGGGCGAGCGTGGACCCCCACGAGCCGCCGAAGAGCAACCACTTGTCCACGCCCCGCTCGACGCGCAGCCGCTCGAGGTCGGCCACGAGGTGTGCCGTGGTGTTGTCGGCGAGCCAGGCGGTGGGCGTGGAGCGCCCGCAGCCGCGCTGGTCGTAGAGCGTGATGTCGAAGAAGCCCGGGTCGTAGAAGCGCCGGTGGTGCGCCAGGATGCCGCCACCCGGTCCGCCATGCAGGAAAACGAGCGGCACGCCTCCGCGCTTGCCGCAGGCTTCCCAGTACATCCGGTGCGGGGCATCGAGCAAGAGCGTGCCTGTGGCATAGGGCTCGATCTCGGGGTAGAGCGCCGTGTCCGCGTGGATGCGGCGCGAGGCGTCGTTGGCGGCCATCAGGGCGAGGCGGGGGCGAGCGGGTCGCGAAAGCCGGCATCCACGTCGATGCGGTAGCCGTTGGCGAAGCGATTGGTCTTGTTGGCGAGCGCCACCACGGCGAGCAACTCGTGGAACATGGCGGGCGTCATGCCCTTGGCGCGCGCGGCGGTCGTGTGGGAATGCACGCAGTACTCGCAATTGTTGGTGACTGACACGGCGACGTAGATGAGCTCCTTCACCAATGGGTCGAGGGCGCCGTTGCCCATCACGGATTTCACCTCGGACCACACTTGCGCCAGGTTGGCCGGGTCGTGCGCGAGCACCTTCCAGAAATTGTTCACGGCCTTGACCTTGCGCGTGGCCATGATGTCGTCGTAGACCGCGCGCACCTCGGGGGAGGCGGCGTCGTATTCGATGGGCGGGACGAGGGACATGGCGCTCCGGCAGCGGCTAACCCGCCGCCCAAGGGGTCTTGAGGCGGGTGAACTCGAGGCGGTAGACCGCCTGGTCGAGACCCTCGCCGCCGTGCGCGCGCAGCGCCTCCACGAGCGGCGCGGCAGCCCCTTCGACGTCAGGCACTGCGTTGCCTTCCACCAGCGCAACGCAGGACGGCACGGCGGTGGCGCCGGCCCGCGCCTTGCGCTCCGTGGTCTGCAGGTTGCTGGCGGCTTCGTCGGCCAGCGCGAGATGCAAGCCCGCCACCCCTTTGCGGTAGACGAGGGGCGGCAGCACGCTGCGCCGGAGGGCGTCCACGAGAGCGTCGCGGCGGGCCGGCTCGATTGCGAAGCGCAGCGTGAGCAGCACGCCGCCACTGCCCACGCCCTGCGTGTAGGCCACGCGGCAAATGGAGCGGGCCACGTTGCGGAAGGCCGGCACCACGCGCTGGGTCCACGGCGTGGGGGCGTTGAGGCGATTGAGGTAGTCCTGGCCCGCGAGCACCTCGGCGCTGTCCGCTTCGTACAGGTTGAAGTACTCGGGCGCGCCCGAGATGGCGACGTAGCGGCGGCCGCGGCGGAAGCCGGGGATGCCCACGCGCTCGGGCATGTGCTCCCGGTTGTGCCACTCGTGGAAGTCGTCGCGGGCCTCCAGCGCGAGATCGTGCCAGATCGCGACGATGCCCATGCCGGCGAGGCTCATCGTGCCGCCCCTTGGGTGAGCGTCACGGCGAGCAAGCCCAAGTCGCCGTAGGTGAACGTGAGCGACACGGCCAGCGGCACGTCGAGGATGCCGCAGTACGATCCCGTGGTCACGACCATGCCGGCCGCGAGCGTCTCGCCGCGGCTTGCAAGGTGGTTGGCGAGGAAGGCGAGCGCGCGCAAGGGATGCCCGTCGGGGTGCTTGCCGTCGCGCGTGAACAGCACGGCGTCGCTCGTGCGCACCGTGACCGGGAAGGCGTCGAGCTGCTTCGTCCACGGATCGGGCAGCGGCGGCCCCACGAACAGGCCGAGGTTGGCCACGTTGTCGGCCAGGAGCTCGGGGAACGTGACGGTGGATGGCTCGGCGTAGCGGGTGCCGATGATCTCCAGGGCGAAGCGGGCTTCCTTCACGGCCGCCCGCACCTCGTCGTCGCTGTACGCGTCCGCGCGCGGCGGCAGGTCGTGCCCCATCACGAAGGCGATCTCGGGCTCGATGCGCGCCTGCCCGATGACGCCGGGCACGGGGTAGGGCGACGCCGCAAGGATGGAGGGCGCGAAGATCGGCGCATACGACACGGGACGCGCCTCGGTGGGCGCCGAGCACTTGTAGCCGCCGATCGGCTGGCCCACGAGCGCCACCGTGCGGGCCTGGATGGCGAGCGCATCGTTGATGTCGCCAGGACGCAGCTCGACAGGAAGGCGCGGGCCGGGTGACAGATTTTGTCGCGCTGCAAAAAGCAGACGCGCGGCGGCGTCGTGTTCGCTGCGGTTCATCGCTCGTGATCGTGGGAGGAAGGGCGCGCCTATTCTGGCATAGCCCGCCGCCGCAGGGCTCGGTTATCCTTCGCCTTCCCGATCGCATCGAACGCGTTGACCCCTCGAGCGCCCCCGTCCCCATGTCGCTGAATCTCTCGCTGTCCACCACCCTGCCTGCCGACCGCGATCGCGCCCTTCTCGTGGGGCGGGCCTGGGTGCCCGCCCTCGATGGTCCGGTGCTCGCGGCCGTGCAGGGTGACGATCTCGTCGATGCCACGCGCGTGGCGCCCACCTCGGCGGCGCTCATGAACCTGCCCGATCCCGCGGCGGCACTGCGCGCGGCCGGAGCGCTGCCGTCGCTCGGCAAGCTCGGCGATATTCTCGCCAACAGCGCCCAGGAGCAGCGCCGCGCCGCGTTGCCGTGGCTCCTCGCGCCTAACGACTTGCAGGCGGTCAAGGCCGCCGGCGTCACCTTTGTGGCGAGCATGCTCGAGCGGGTGATCGAGGAGCAGGCGCGCGGCGATCCCGCCAAGGCGGAGAGCGTGCGGCGCGCGATCGTGGCCGTGATCGGCGACAACCTGTCGAGCGTCAAGCCGGGGTCGGCCGAGGCCGCGCGGCTCAAGGACGCGCTGATCGAGCAGAAGGCCTGGTCGCAGTACCTCGAGGTCGGCATCGGGCCCGACGCCGAGATTTTCACCAAGTCGCAGCCGATGTCCGCGGTGGGCACGGGCAGCGACATCGGCATTCATCCCAAGTCGGAGTGGAACAATCCGGAGCCCGAGATCGTGCTCGTGGTGGGCGCGCACGGCAAGACGGTCGGCGCCACGCTGGGCAACGACGTGAATCTGCGCGACTTCGAGGGACGCAGCGCGCTGCTCCTCGGCAAGGCCAAGGACAACAACGCGTCGTGCGCGATCGGCCCCTTCATCCGCCTTTTCGACGCCGCCTTCACCATCGACGACGTCCGCCGCTGCGACCTCGACATGCGCGTCGAAGGCCCGGAGGGCTTCGTGCTCGACGGCTCGTCGGCCATCTCCATGATCAGCCGCGACCCGCTCGACCTCGTGAGCCAGGCGATCAACGCCAACCACCAGTATCCCGACGGCTTCGTGCTCTTCCTCGGCACGATGTTCGCGCCCACCAAGGACCGCCACGGACCGGGGCAGGGCTTCACGCACGTGGTTGGCGATATCGTCACGGTGAAAACACCCAGGCTCGGCTCCCTGGTCAATCGCGTGAACACGTCCGACAGGATCGCGCCGTGGACCTACGGGAGCACGGCGCTCATGACGAGCCTCGGCCGCCGCGGCGTGCTGGCGTAGGCCGCGCCATGGCCCCCGGGAGCGCCGCGGGCGGCGACTCGCCTTTCAGCCGCGACGAGAAGTTCGTGATCGCCGGCTGCGCGATCTCCATGCTCATCGTGCAGATGGACTGGTTCGCGCTCAACCTCGCGATCCCGGCCATCGCGCGGCACTTCGACGTGGCCTCCACCGACCTGCAGTGGGTGGTCAGCGGCTACATGCTGGCCATCGGCGCACTCATGGTCACCGCCGGGCGCCTCGCGGACATCTACGGCCGGCGGCGCATCATCGTGACCGGCCTCGTGGTCTTCGGCGTGGTCTCGGTGCTGTGCGGCCTCGCCCCGAACGAGATCTTCCTCATTGCGGCGCGCGTGCTGCACGGCGTGGGCGCAGCGCTCATCTTCCCCGTCTCGGTGGCGGTGGTGTCGAGCACCTTCGCGGGGGCGCGGCAGGCCCGCGCGATCGGCGTGGTGCTGGGCTTCGCTGCCATCGGCACGGCGCTCGGGCCGTTCGTGGGCGGCACGTTCTCGGAGTATCTGGACTGGCGTGGCGTGTTCTTCATCAACGTGCCGTTCTGCCTCGTGGCGATCTTTCTCTTCCTGCGCTACGTGCAGGAGACGCGCGACGAGACGGCCGATCGCCATCTCGACATCCCCGGCATGCTCACCGTCACCGCCGGGCTCGTGTGCATCAGCCTCACCTTCGACCGCGGCGAAGCGTGGGGGTGGACGTCGCTGCGCACGCTCGGGATGTTCGCGGCGGGCGTGGCGCTGCTCGCGCTGTTCGTGTGGATCGAGGCGCGGGCGCACGCGCCGCTCGTGTCGCTCGCCCTCTTCCGCAACCGCGCGTTCGACGCGGTGGTGGTCGCGGGGTCGCTGTCCAACGTCGTGTTCTGCTTCGTGGCGGTGTTCTCGGCGTTGTACCTGCAGCAGGCGCGCGGCCTGTCGCCCTTCGAGTGCGGGCTCGTGTTCCTCGCCCTGTCGGCGGGCGCCGGGT
>CALFEY010000367.1 GCA_937958295.1 uncultured Pseudomonadota bacterium | reverse complement strand
ATTCGAACGACACCCGGCTTTCCGGATTCCGGAAGTCACGGAGACGCACACCGGTCCGCGCGAATGCCTGGCTGGGCTTCGCCCCCATCTCGGCCAGCACCGCGGGAATGGCGGCAATTGGTCCGATCCTAACGTCGCCCGAGGAAGCGGTTGCTCCGCTCTTCCCAGCTGGTGGCAGTCTCGATTCGGCGGAAGGTGGGGATACCGGACCCGGTCGAGTCCGCGCGTCCGTTTGCCTTTGATCAGTGCGGCGCAAGATCGAGACTCCTTCATCAAGTGCCGGGCGCGCAACACAACGCCGTCGCAGCATCCGTGCCGGAATTGCAAAGAATATGGACAATTACTTTGCTAGATTTACGGGCTGGGGGCAATCGTCGGCCCTCGTCGTTACGCGCCCAACTTTCACTCCGGCGCCGGGAGAACCAAGATGACACGACTCGCCTCGATCTGCGGGATCATTGCCGCCATCGCCGTCTCGGTGGCATCCGCTCAACCCTACAAGATGTCGACGCCGACCGCGCCGGGCGTCGCCACGCCGGACCGGCTCGAAACGTCCATTGGCACGCTGAACCTGCAAGGTGGCGTGCCGACCCCGGAGGCGGTCTCGAAGATCTACGACAATCTCGACCGCTCGCGTGCCCTGCAGGCGTACCTGCTCGCACTGCCTATCGTCAACCAGGCGAGCATGCGTGCATCCTTGCGACGATTCGGGCCCGATAACCAGACGGATGTCATCTGGGAAAACCTCGTCGACTCGAAGACGGTCGAGCTGACCGCTAACGACAACACGGTCTATAGCTTCATCTGGCTCGATACCCGGAAAGGCCCGCTTGTCCTGGAGGTGCCGCCTAAGGTGCTCGGGCTGATCGACGACTTCTGGTACAAGTGGGTCGCCGACGTGGGCATCACCGGTGCTGATCGCGGTCGAGGCGGCAAATATCTCTTGCTGCCGCCGGGGTACAAAGGATCGATTCCACAGGGCTATCACGTCGTGCGTCCTAGCACGCACGGGAACTGGCTTGCCTTCCGTTCGTTCCTCGTCGACGGCTCTCCCAAGCCTGGCGTGGAGATGGTCAAGAAGACGCTGAAGATCTACCAACTGGCGGATGCCGGCAAACCACCGGCGATGAAGTTCGTGAACGCATCCGGACTCCCGGCGAACTTCGATCCGCCGGGCGACTATGCGTTCTGGGGCCTGCTCGACCAAGTCATTCAGGAGGAACCGAGCGAAGGCTCTGACCCGACGACCTTGGGTATGTTTGCGGCGATCGGCATCGCCAAGGGCAAGCCGTTCAACCCTGACGACAGGATGAGGAAGATCCTGGAGGATGCGGCGAACATTGGCGCGGCCACCGCTCGCGCCATCGCGTTCCGAATTCGGGACAAGGACGCGTACTTCTATTCGAACAGTGCTTGGCGACTGCCGTTCTTCGGCGGCTACAAGTTCGAAGTCGCGCCAGGCGTCAGCAATCTCGACGGGGCCGCGTTCTTCTACTACATCGCGACCGGTGTGACGCCGGCGATGGCCATGAAGATGGTGGGCGAGGGATCTCAGTACCCGTGGGCGGCCCAGGACGCCAGCGGCAATCCGTTCGACGGGGCCAAGACCTACAAGCTGCGCCTGCCGGTCAACGTCCCGGTCAAGGACTTCTGGTCCGTCATCGTCTACGACAACCAGACGCGCTCGATGCTGCAGACCGACCAGCAATATCCAAGCGTCAGCAGCCAAAACAAGAACGTCAAGGTCAACGCAGACGGCTCGGTTGACGTGTGGTTCGGCCCGAAGGCTCCGCTTGGAATGGAGGGTAACTGGATCCAGACCATTCCCGGCAAAGGCTGGTTCATGATCCTTCGCCTCTACGGCCCGCTTGAGCCCTGGTTCAACAAGACCTGGCGGCCGGGCGAGATCGAACTGCAGCCCTAGTTGTTCGGGAGCGTGTACTGGCGCCATGCAGAGAGCGCGATTCCTGTTCCGCAAAAAGTGCGGCTATCGGCGCCTTCGGGGCACAAACGCGCCGTAACGCATGGAAATTGCGGAACGGAATTTGATCTAAGTAACTGGAAGCGCGTAATTCTGCGGGAGCCTGTCAATCCGCAGGTCCCTGGTTCGAGCCCGGGTCGGAGAGCCAATTCGCTCAGGTGCCTCATGCGTCGATGTGCACTCGCCGAATCCGGCGGGTGCCGGAGCGGCATCGCGCGTGCAGGTCCCAGCTCCTCAGCAGCCTCCCGACCGCAGGAAGCGTCCGGCACGACCCGCGACGCTCTGCCCGCGCCGCAGGGTGGGGACACCGTTGACGAGCACGTGCGCGATGCCGCGGCTCATGAGTTGCGGTTGCTCGAAGGTGGCCGCGTCCTGCACGGTGGCCGGATCAAACACGCACACGTCGGCGTACCAGCCGGGCCGCAGCTCTCCGCGCTCGATCAGGTTGAAGCGACGCGCGCTCAGCCCCGTCATCTTGTGCACGGCGATCTCGAGCGGAAACAGCCCGAGCTCGCGGCTGTAATGCCCGAGCACCCGCGGAAACGTCCCCCACAGTCGCGGGTGCGGATGGTGGTCGTGCGGGAGGCCGTCGGAGCCGATCATCGTGGCGGGGTAGCGCAATACGCGCTGCACGTCGTCCTCGCGCATCTGGAAGTAGCAGGCGCCGCCGGGCTGCAGGCGCTCGCACGCTTCCTGCTGGGTGCAGTTCCACTCCGCGGCGATGTCGGCGAGGTGCCGCGCCGCCATCTCGGGATGAGGCTCGGATGAGGTGACCACGACGTCGATCACGCCGTCGACCAGATCGGCGCGCAGCACGGTCGAGCCGGCGACGTACGGGTACGCGTCGAGCCCGATGGGCTGCCCCGCGCGCGCGGCGTCGATATGGGCGAGCGTCTGCACCGTGCGTCCCCAGTTCTTCGGGCCGGCACACTTGTGATGCGAGATGATCACCGGCACGCGGCCTCGCCGTGCGGTGGCGAAGGCCTCGTCGAGCGCCGCCAGCACGTCGTTCATCTCGTTGCGGATGTGCGTGGTGTAGATGCCGCCGGCTTCGCCGGCAACGCCCGCGAGCAGGGCGAGCTCGTTGACGTCGGCGGCCGCCCCGGTCGCGTAGAAGACCCCTGAGGAGAGGCCGAGGGCGCCCGCCGCCATGCCTTCGCGCAGCCGCTCGACCATCCGCCCCTGTTCCGTGGAGTCGGCGGCGCGGTAAGGATCGTCCATCGTTGCCACCCGCAGGGTCGAGTGCCCCACCAGCGCCGCCACGTTGACGGCAGGCTGGGTGCGCTCGACCGCCCTCACGTAAGCCGCCATGGTGGGGTAGACGTACTTGTCGCTCCCGCCAAGGAGATTCAGCGGCGGCGGAACATTGGCATGCACGAGTGGGGCGAGGCTGATGCCGCAGTTGCCGACGATCACCGTGGTCACGCCCTGCGTGATTTTCGGCAGCATCCGCGGATCGGCGAGCACGATCTGATCATCATGCGTGTGGACGTCGATGAACCCTGGCGCCACGACGAGGCCCGGCACATCGAGGACCTTGGCATCGAGCGCGGGGAGGCCGGGCGCGATTGCCGCGATCCGATCGCCCTCGATGCGGACGTCGGCCGCGTAGCGGTCCGCACCTGTCCCGTCGATCACGGTCCCGCCGCGCAGCAGGAGCGGCGATTGCCCTTGGGACGCAGCGAAGGTCTTCAAGGAGGGCTGCGCGCGCTGCGTCACGCGGAGGGAAGCACGGGATGGATCTCGTTCTCCGAGCCTCGTTCCTTCAGAACCTGGCGCACGCGCTTCAGCTGGCGGAACGCCGCCGGGCCGCGTCGAAGTCCGACGGCCACCATCAGGATCTCGAGGTACGCAAGCTGCGCGAGATACGCCTCCGTGCCCACGCGCATCGAGTGGTCGACCGGGACCACGACGGGCAATACGACGTCGGAGAGGCGCGCGAGCGGCGTATCGCGTTGCGTGATCGCCACGATCATGGCGCCTTGCTCCCGCGCCACCTCCACCGCGTTGATCAGGCTGCGCAGTCGCCCGACGTAGGAGATCGCGAGCACGACGTCGCTGCGATTCATCGTCGCGGCAGAGATGAGCTGGAGATGGCCGTCGAAGTAGGCGCCGGACGTGATGCCGAGCCGAGCGAAGCGCGCCTGCGCATCGCTCGCCATGAACATCGAGACATTGCCAACGCCGTAGCAGTCGACCCGCCTGGACTTGGCGATGCGTACCGCGGCGCGCTCGAGCTCCTGCGGGTCGACGTAGCGCTCGAGGTCCGCCAGCGAGTTCACCGCGCTCTGCAGCACCTTGTGCGTGACTGTCTGCATGTCGTCCCCGGGCACCACGGCCCGGTGCAGCATCGACTTGCCCACCGCCAGGTTCTGCGCCAGCCTCAATTTGAACTCGCGCAGCCCCGCGCAGCCGAGCGCACGGCAGAAGCGCGTGATCGTGGGCGGGCTCACCTTGGCGCGGCGCGCCAGGGCATCGACGTTGGCCCGCAGCGCGAACTCCGGGTCTTCGAGCATGGCCGCGGCCACTTGGCGATGCGCGAGCGACAGCGTTGCCGCGCGCTCGCGCATGGCGACGATCAGGTCTGCGGCGGGTCCGCGTGGGGTGTCACGGCGTGCGTTCATCGTGGCGGCAGTTCTGGAGGACGCATCATAGGTCATCCCGCAGGCAGGCCTTGAAGCGGCCCGTCGCGACCTCTCGCAACGGCGGGACGATGGCCGCGCATGCCTCCTGCGCGTGAGGACAGCGCGTGCGGAACACGCAACCGGACGGCGGATCGACGGGGCTCGGGATGTCGCCCTGCAGGAGGCGACGCGGTCGCCGGGCCTCGGGGTCTGGCCGGGGCGACGCCGCGAGCAGCGCCTGGGTGTAAGGATGCAAGGGCGACCGATAGAGGGCGCTCGCAGGGGCGATCTCCATGATTTTTCCGAGGTAGAGCACGACGATGCGCTCGCACAGGTACTCCACGACGTCGAGATCGTGCGAAATGAAGAGCATGGTCAGGGCGAACCGTTCCCGCAGATCGGAGAGCAGATTCACGACTTGCGCCTGGATCGACACGTCGAGCGCGGATACCGGCTCGTCGGCGACGATGAAGCGAGGCTCCACGGCGAGCGCGCGCGCGATGCCGATCCGTTGTCGCTGGCCGCCGGAGAACTCGTGGGGATAGCGGCGGGCATGGTCGGGGGCAAGCCCCACCAGTTGCAGAAGCTCAGCCACACGCTGGGAACGCGCAGCCCCCGGATGCAGGCCGTGGGTGGCCAGCGCTTCGGACAGCGCGTCGCCCACGCGTCGCCGCGGGTTGAGACTCGCGTAGGGGTCCTGGAAGATGATCTGCAGATGGCGCCGGTACGGGCGCATGGCGCTCGTGGAAAGCGGAGCCAGGTCCGTTCCCTCGTAGAGGATCTGACCGGCGGTGGGCTCGAGCAGCTTCAGCACGGTGCGTCCGATCGTGCTCTTTCCGGAGCCCGATTCACCGACGAGGCCGAGGGCTTCGCCCCTGCGAATATCGAAGCTCACATCGTCGACGGCGCGGACCGGTCGCTCGCTCGGGCCGAAGTATCTCTTGAGCCCGCGTACGGCCAGGAGCGAGGGCGTGGCGGCGCTTGCCGCTGCCTCGGCCATAGGGGTGGCTACGGCGGCGGCGTCCACGCGCACGAAGGTCCCGGCGCCGCTCATGCCTGCGTCCAGCGAAGGCATCGCGACCGGTGGCCAGCGGCCAATTCCGCGAGCGGCGGCATCGCGGTATCGCATTCGGCGATCGCCAGCGCGCAACGTGGCGAGAACGGGCAGCCCGGCAGAGGATCGAGCGGGCTCGCCACCTGCCCCGGGATGGCGTTCAGGCGTCGCGTCGCATGCCTGCCTTCGGCGTCGAGCGCGCGTCGCGGCAGGCAGGCGAGCAGCCCGCGCGTGTAGGGATGACGGGGCGTGCGAAAGAGCTCGCGCACGCCGGCCTGCTCGACGACACGTCCGCAGTACATCACCACGACACGATCGGCGATCTCCGCGACTACGCCCAGGTTGTGCGTGATGAACAGTACCGCCATCCCGGCTTCCCGGCGGAGCTTCTCGAGCAGCACGAGGATCTGTGCCTGGATGGTGACATCGAGCGCGGTGGTAGGCTCGTCGGCAATGAGCAGGACCGGATCGCAGGCAAGCGCCATCGCGATCATCACGCGCTGTCGCATCCCGCCTGAAAGCTGATGCGGATACTCGCCGAGGCGCTGCGCGGCGGCGGGGATCTCCACCAGGTCGAGCATGTCGCGCGCGCGACGCATGGCACGCTGCCGATCCGCACCGAGGTGGATCTCTACCGCCTCGGCGATCTGGCTGCCCACGGTCAGCACGGGGTTGAGGCTCGTCATGGGCTCCTGGAAGATCATCGCGATGTCGCGACCGCGGAGCCGGCGCAGCGACCTCAAGGGGAGACGCGCAAGGTCCACCACCGTGCCTTCGCGCGTGCGAAACAGGATCTCCCCTCCCACGACGCGGCCGGGCGGGTCTGCCACGAGCCCCATGATCGACAGGCTCGTCACCGATTTGCCGGAGCCCGATTCGCCGACGATGGCGAGCGTCTCGCCGGCATTCAGCGTGAACGAGACGTCTTCCACCGCCCGGACCACCCCGACGTCGGTGTGGAAGTGCGTGCGCAGGTGGCGAACGTCGAGCAGCGGTGAGGACGGGGACACCGGTACGGTCGTGGTCACAGCGTCTTGCGGAGCTTGGGGTCGAGGAGATCGCGAAGCCCGTCGCCGACCATCTGCAGCGACAGCGCCGACAGTATGATCGCAAACCCCGGGAACACGACGAGCCAGATCGCCTGGTGCGCGAACTGCTGGCCGCTGGCGATCATCGTGCCCCACGTCGGTAGCGCCGGTGGAACGCCCACGCCAAGGAACGACAGTCCCGCCTCAGCGAGCACGGCGTAGGCGAAGATGAAGGTGGCCTGGACCAGGATCGGCGACGCGATGTTCGGCAGTATGTGCAGGAGCAGGATGCGCCACGTCGAGACGCCCAGCGCCTGCGCTGCCTCGATGAACAGCAGCTCGCGCACGACCAGCGTGGACGCGCGCACCACGCGGGCGACGCGTGGCGTGTAAACGATCGACAGTGCGATGATGACGTTGGTCATCGATGCGCCCAGCACCGCGACCAGCGCGATGGCGAGGAGAATGTCCGGGAACGACATCAGTGCGTCGACCACCCGCATGATGGGCCCGTCGAGCTTCCGAAAGTACCCGGCGGCAAGGCCGAGGAGGGCACCGCACGTGACCGAGATCGCCACCACCAGCGCGCCGATCATGAGCGAATAGCGCGCGCCGAAGATCACCCGCGAGAAGACATCCCGCCCCAGCTCGTCGGTGCCGAACCAGTGCGCGCCGCGCGGGCTCTGCAAGCGATCGAGGATCCTGAGGGCGGTAGGGTCGTAAGGCGTGAGCCAGGGGGCGAAGAGGGCGGCCACCGCCACGATCGCCAGCATGAGTGCCCCCACGAGCACCACGCGTCGTCCGAAGAGCTTGCGCCAGATGACCGAGGCGGCGCGTCGACGCGTTGGGGCGGGCGGGGCCTGCGTCGCGGCATCGGTAGCGGACATGGAGGCGTGCCTAGTACTTGACCCGCGGATCGATGGCGAGATAGAGCAAGTCGATCAGCAGGTTAATGAGGACGTACAGTCCGGCGATCACCAATAGCGCGCCCTGGATCACGGGATAGTCGCGACGAAGGACGGCCGAGACCACCAGATTGCCGATCCCTGGCAGTCCGAAGACGGTTTCGGTGACGATCGCCCCGCCGATCAGCAACGCGAACGTGAGCCCGAGGACGGTGACGACCGGGATCAATGCATTGCGCAATGCGTGGTGCAGCACCACGCGTCGTTCCGTCACGCCCTTGGCGCGCGCCGTGCGGATGTGGTCCTCGCCGAGGACGTCGAGCATGCTCGCCCGCGTGAAGCGCAGGATGAGCGCCGAGTTCACCACGCCCAGCACGATCGCGGGCAGCACCAAGTGACGAAGGCGGTCGGCCAGCGGCACGCCGGGATCGCCGTACCCCGCCACCGGGAACCAGCCGAGACCGACCGCGAAGATCTGCATCAGGATCAACCCGAGCCAGAAGCTGGGAACGCTAGCCCCGAGCATGGCGAATCCCGAAAAGGCCTGGTCGACCCACCGTCCGCGCCACACCGCGGCGACGATGCCCAAGGGCACGCCGATCAGCATGGCGATTCCCAGCGCGAAGAGCGTGAGGAAGAACGTGGGTTCGGCGCGCTCGGCGAGAGCCTGCGTGACCGGTCGCTGCAGAAAGATCGACTGCCCGAGGTTGCCGCGCGCGAGCTCCCCCAGCCAGTAGGCGAACTGTACCGGTAGCGGCTTGTCCAGGCCGTAAGAGGCCCGCAGCGTCGCGATGTCGGCCGCGGTGGCCTGCTCACCGAGCATGACCGCGGCGGGGTCGCCCGGCGCGAGGCGCGTGATGAAGAAGACCAGCGTGGCCACGATCAGCATCACGATCGCCATGCCCGCGACCCTCGACGCGAGGTACCGCGACATTCCACGAGACAGCAAGCGGCTCACCTTGCACGTCGGGTCGATGACGGCGCCGGCCACGGGTGCCGGGATGCTGGCGAGGCTATTTCTGCAGCCCCGTGTTCCAGAAGAAGGGCCATGGCATGGCGACGTATCCGTCGAGCTTGGCGGCGCGGGCGGTCACGCTGTTGAAGTTGCCCACGCGAATGTATGGCACCTCCGCAAAGACGACGGCTTGCACGTTGCCCCACAGTGCAGCGCGCTTCTTCGGGTCGGCCTCCGCGTTGAATGCCGCAAGGGCGGCATCCTTCGCCGGCGAGCTCCACCACCCGGGGGCGCCGTCACCGAGCTGCGGCGGCGTGAGCGTGGGCTCCGGCAGGACGGCCGAGTGCGTGATGTAGATGTCCCATAGCGCGGGATCGTTGCGCCGCTGGATGAGCGTCGACCAGTCGACCACCTGCATGTCGACCTTGAAGCCCGCGGCCTTGAGGTTCTCCGCCATCACCAGCGCCATCCGGTAGTGAAAGTCGTATTGCTGGCTGGTCAGGATCTTGATCGGGGCGCCATCGTACTTGGCAGCGGCCACCATCGCCGCAGCGCGCTTCGCGTCCCCCTTGCCGTAGCTTTCGGTGCCGGCGGTCGAGTAGAACGGGGTGTTCTTCGCGTAGTGGTTGGCGTCGGCGCTGTAGAACTTGGGGTCGCCGAAGCCTGCACCGAGCATGTCCGCATTGCTGAGCGAGGCCTGGACCGCCCGGCGCAAGGCGACATTGGCGAGGGGCCCCTGCTTGGTATTGAGCACGAGGTAGGGGAAGCCGAAGGGCGCGGTCAGCACCGGCTTCACATTCGCGGCGCTCTCGAGTCGCGCGTACGACTCCACCGGTAGCACGTCGGCGAAGTGATATTGCCCCGAGAGCGCGCCCTCGACCCGCGTGTTGGCATTGGGAACGGGGATGAAGCGCAGCTCATCGAGCAGAGCTTCGCGCTTGCCGCCGTAGCCGCTCGCCGGCTCGCTCCGCGCGCTGTAGCCGTCGAAGCGCACCAACTGGACATACTGGTCGGGCCGGCGCTCCTTGAACATGTACGGCCCGGTGCCGATGAACTGCGTGAGGGGCGTGGCGATCGAGTCCTTGGCCATGATGGCCGCGAAGCCGTTCGATAGGGCCAGATGGGCCACCAGCGGGGCGTAGGGACGGTTCAGGGTGATGACGATCGTGTTGGGCCCCTTGGCCTCCAGCGACTTGATCTCCTTCGCGACCGCCTTGCCGCGCGGGGCCATGTCCATCCAGCGCTGGAGCGAGGCCACGACATCCGCGGAGGTCATTTCCTTGCCGTTGTGGAACTTGACGCCCTTCCGCAACGGGATCGTGTAGACGAGCCCGTCCCTCGATACGGCAGGCATGCTCTCGGCGAGCATTGGGACCACGTTCGAGTTGGCGTCGTACGTGTACAGCAGTTCGTACACGTGCTGCATGATCGTGCCGACCAGGTCGGCGGTGGACGACATGGGGTCCAGCGTCTGCGGCTCCCCGATCATCGCGAGGTTGGCGGCACCGCCCTTCGGCGGCGCGGCGATCGCGCCGGCGCATAGGCACGTGCCGGCGACGACCGCGACGCCTAGCGTCCGCAGCCCGCGTATGACGACGGCCAGGCGCAAAGCACGGGGTAGCGTGGACTTTTCAACGATGCGCAGCATGGCTCCTCCTGAGCGTGCGGGTTTGGCGGGCATGCGGCGGGTTGCTCCCGCTCGATTGGCATGCGCCGGGTGGTGAAATTTAATTTCACCCCCGCCGGAGTGTACTGCTTCGCCAAGGCGAGTCAAGCCCTGCGGACGGTGGTCTCTTGTAAATTATTTTCAGCGTCCGTCGGTCGGGGGACAGCGGTCCGGCGACCGTTTCGATGCGGCAGGCCGCCGTTGCGGGCAGGATGGGCGAGGTCGGAGAAGAGCGCCGACCCGGACGTACTGTCCGCAAGCGCCTGGCTGCACGCGGGAGCGCACAGTCGGCCCGGCCGGCGCGCTACCCCGACAAGAGGCCGCGGCCCTTGCGCTGGAGCGCGAACGTTGGCAGCTCGGTGCCTCCGGTCGGCACATCGAGGGCGAGCACGCTGCCCGACAGAGGCACGTCCGCGAGCCGCCGCTCGGACAAGCCTAGCCGACTCGTGGTGATGAAGAGCGTCTGCAGCTTGACGCCTCCGAAGCAGCAGTCGATTGGCTTTGGCACCGGTAGGCGAACGATGCGGTCGACGCGACCGCCGGGGTCGTACCGGAGCACCCGCCAGCCGTCTGGCTGCGCATTCCACACGAATCCATCCCGATCGGTAGCCAGCCCGCCGGGGCGTCCTGCCCCTTCGGCCACGCGCGCGAAGACGCGTCGATCGGATAGCGTTCCCGTCGCGGCGTCGAAGGCATAGACGTAGATCTCGCGACGCGGCGCATCGCACAGGTACATGGCGTCGTCGTCCGGGCTCCAGGCGAGTCCGATCGGGACAAGGAAGCCACCCTCCATGCGCGTCACCGTGAGGTCCGGATCGACGCGGAACAGCGCGCCTTCGGGGCGGCTGCTCGTGATGTCCATCGTCGTGATCCAGAGGCGGCCCTGGCGATCGCAGCGGGCGGTGTTGTAGCGTTGCCGTCCCCCGTGCTGCAGGACGTCGAGCAAGACGTCGGCGTGGCCGGTGTCGGGATCGATGCGGCTCAACCCGCTGTGCAGGCCCGCCAGGAGCCCCTTTCGGGACAGGACCACGTTGGCAGCGGGCGTCGCCAGCGCAATGGAGGTGTCCTCGCCCGTGGCGGGATCGCTTCGATGCACCACCGGTTGCGCGACGTCGACCCAATAGAGCCGTCTGGCCGGGCTCGACCACACCGGATTGGTGCCCGTGTAGGCGCCGGTACGCACCGCGACCCGGACAAGCGGATCCGCGCCGTCGGGATCGCGCGTGTGGAAGGCGTCGGCAGGGGGATGGAAGCCGAGGTTGGCGGACACGCGGCTCGCCACCTCCACGAGCTCGCGACCGATTGCCATGCACAGTGGCACCGTGAGGGCCGACGTTGGTGCCACGATGCCGATCGCGCCGAGCGGCTGTCCACGGGAATCGAGGATGGGCGCGGCGACGCTGTTCGCACTCGAGCCCCCGGCTTGCTCGTCGACCGCAAACCCGCGGTTCGCAAGCATCTCGAGGTGAGCCAGGAAGGTCGACGGGTCCGTGGCCGTCGACGGGGCGCCGGCGGCGCCGTCATCGGCAGCGAGTGCCTCGGCGCGCTGCGCAGCGGGCAGGGCGGACAGAAACGCCTTGCCGAGCGCGGAGCCCCCGAGCGTCAGGCGCGAGCCGATGGGCGACGAGAAGCGCATCGCGTGATGGCCGTCCTGGCGATCGATGACCACGAGCGACGGGGATACCCAGAGGGCCAGCAGCGCGGTCTCTCCGAACTTCTGCACGAGTCCGGTCATCTCCGGCTCGGCGGCGGCGCGGAGGTCGAGGTCGTCGAGGGCGCGCCTTGCGAGCTGGACCATGCGCGCGCCGAGGCGGTAGCGGAGCGTGCTCTCGTCGCGTCGCACGAGACGCTCCGCCATCAGCGCTTCGAGAATGCGGTGGACGGTTCCGCGCGGCAGGCCGGTCGCATGCACGACATCCGCGATGCGGCAGGGCTCCCGTGCCTCGGCCACGGCATCGAGCACGCGCACCGACTTGAAGATGAGATTGGCGCCTTGAACCATCGAATCGGGCCGCTTGACGTCCCAACGGGAATGCGGTGAACTGAAGCTACAGTATAAACATAGTGTCCATATTGTGGACACTGCGAGTCTCCAAGACCCGGGGCGAACCGCCGCCACCGGTTCCGGCTCACCGGTCCAATAGGAGGATCCATGCTTCGCTCTCGTCTCGTCCGCTCGTTGCTCGCGCTCGCCTGCGCGGCCCCGGTCGCGGTCACCGCGCAGCCGGTGACCATCCAGTACATGGATTGGAAGCTCAACGACTCGAAGAAGATCTACGAGTTCTACGAGCAGGTGGCCAAGGAGTTCACGGCCGCCAACCCCGACATCAAGGTCGAGTTGGTGCCCGTGCAGTGGGAACAGCGCATGCAGAAGCTCATCACCGAGTCGCAGGGCGGCGTCCCGCGGGATGTGGTCCGGGTGACGGGCACCGACATGGCGGCGCTGTTTCCCCTCCTGCGGCCGGTGGACCAGCTGCTGCGCGACATCGGCAAATACGACGAAGTCGTGAAGCCGATTCCGGCGCGCTACCTCGCCGACTACGACACCAAGGACGGCAAGCTCTACGGCATCCCCACGTACATCTCGGCCGACGGCCTCATGTACAACAAGAAGCTCTTCGCCGCAGCGGGGCTCGATCCGAACAAGCCACCCAAGACCTGGGAGGAGTTTCTCGACTACGCGAAGAAGCTCACCAAGCCGCCCAACCAGTACGGCTACGTGCTCTTCGGGGCCAAGAGCGGATCGTCGGCACGGCGCTGGATGCGCGTGTTCTGGGACGCCGGTTGCGAGGTCATCACGCGTGACTTCAAGCGCGCCGCGTTTGCCGACAAGCCCCAGTGCGTGGCGGCGTTCAAGCGCGAGATCGACTTTGCCCGCGTGGCCAAGGTCACTCCGCCGGGTGCGGCCAACGCCGACTTCGAGTTCGTGATCACCGGGTTCGCGCAGGAGCGGATCGCGATGCACATGGGCGGAGCCAACAATGTGGACATCGCCAACGGCAAGAACCCGGGGGTGGGGGCCAACTTCGCGCTCGTCCCGATGCCCGTCACCGGAGCCGCGCTCGCCAACGGGGACTCGCTGGTCATTCCCGCGGGGAGCAAGCATCCGCAGCAGGCGGCCAAGTGGCTCGCCCATCTGGCAAGCAAGGACGTCGAGGTCCGCTACGCGCTGGTGGGCCGGAGCTCGCCGGCGCGCGCCGATGCGCTGGCCGATCCGCGCATCAAGGCGGACCCCTTCCTGGCCTTCCATGTGCCCGCGGACGCGCTGTACTCGGGCTACAGCACGCCTAAGTGGCCCAAGGTCGAGACGGTGCTGATGGACATGGTGCAAGCCTCTCTCCTCGGCGACGAGACGCCCGAAGCGGCGCTGGCGCGCGGTACCAAGGAAGTGAACGCGATCCTGGCCGCGCCGTAACGCCGCGCGCTGCACGAGCTTCGAGGGCGCCTTGTACCGGTACCGTCGCTACGCGTACGCGTTCGTCTTGCCCGCGGTCCTGGTGATCGCGGGCACATTGGTCTACCCCATGGGGCAGGGCGTGTATCTCAGCTTCATGCGCGTGGGGATCGATCTGGCCACGACCTTCGTCGGCTTCGCGAACTACGTGGAGGTCCTGCGCCAGCCGCTCTTCTGGGGCGTGATCGGGCATACCGCGGTCTTCGCGGTCGTGAGCACGGTCCTGACGCTCGCCGTGGGGCTAGGCCTCGCCCTGCTTCTCAACCGACCCGACCTGCGCTTCCGCACGTTCTGGCGCGTGCTCTTCCTCATGCCCTGGACGATCTCGCACGTGGCGGCAGGGCTCGGGTGGAAGTGGATCTTCGACGGGCTCTACGGGGTGGCCAACGACCTGCTGCTGCGCATCGGCCTCATCGAGGAACCGTTGATGTGGCTCGGCACGCGTGATCTTGCGATGGCGTGCGTGATCGTCGCGAACATCTGGCGGTCGTATCCGTTCGTGATGCTGCTCCTCCTCGCCGCGCTGCAAACCATTCCCCAGGAGCAGTACGAGGCCGCGGGTGTGGACGGCGCGTCCGGATGGCAACGCTTTCGCTTCGTGACGCTGCCGAACATCAAGTTCGCGATCTTCGTGGGCTCGGCCCTCGACTTCATCTTCAACGTGCGGCAGTTCGACCTCATCTTCGTGATGACCCGGGGCGGGCCACGCAACTCCACGGAAGTGCTCGCGACCCTCGTCAATCGCCAGGCCTTCGAGTATTTCGACTACGGCCAGGCCTCGGCAACCGCCGTCCTCATGCTGTTGATGCTCGTGGCAGCGACGTACGTCTACCGCCGGCTCATGCAAACCCCCGTGGAGTCGCGCTAGCCATGGCACGCCGTCGCTCGTCGTCGAACGTGCTCAATTTCTTGGTGATGCCCGTCCTTGGACTGGTGATGCTGTTCCCCATCGCGTGGATGTTCGTCGTCTCGCTCAAGTCGGAGGCGGAAACGTACCGCACGCCGTTGACCTGGATCCCGCACGAGCCCACGTTTGCGAACTACGTGTCGATGTGGCAGGCACTGGAATTCGCCCGCTATTTCCAGAACACGCTGATCGTGGCGGGGGTGACGACGCTGCTGGCGATCCTCGTCGCCGCGCCTGCCGGCTACGCGGTATCCCGCTTCCGCTTCCGCGGGCGCGACGCGTTCAGCGGCTTCTTGCTGGCCTCGCAGATGTTCCCGCGCGTGATCCTGATCGTCCCGTACTTCATCACGATGCGCATGTTCGGCCTCGTGAACACTTATACCGCCTTGATCCTCATCTACGTCGCGTTCGCGGTGCCATTCTGCATCTGGATGCTGCGCGGGCACTTCGCCAGCGTGCCGGTGGAGCTCGACGAGGCCGCGATGCTCGATGGCTGCAGCCCTTTCCAGGTGTTCCGCCGCATCGTGCTGCCGCTCATCCTGCCCGGCGTGGTTGCCACGGCCATCTTCGCCTTCCTGGTGGCATGGAACGAGTTCCTGTTTGCGCTGGTGCTCACCACTGATCGCAAGATGTCCGTGATCACGGTCGGGCTCGCCTCGCTCATCGGCGAGTACAAGACGCAATGGAACGAGCTGATGGCCGCGACCATCGTCGGGTCCATCCCGGCCATGCTGCTCTACGCCGTTCTCGAACGCTACCTCGTGCGCGGGTTGTCATCCGGCGCCACCAAGGGTTGAAGGAAACTCCATGAAGATCCGTGATATTCGCGGCTACGTGCTCGGCATCGAGCGTGCTCCCTACAAGTGGCGCAAAGGCCATCCCTCCGGAGGCTCGCGGCGGGACCCGTTCCTGCTCCAGGTGATCACCGACACCGGGCTCGAAGGCTATTGCATGGCCATCACCGCGGCCGACGAACTGGCCCTTGCC
The DNA here is from genome assembly GCA_937958295.1 of uncultured Pseudomonadota bacterium. Classification (GTDB taxonomy): domain Bacteria; phylum Pseudomonadota; class Gammaproteobacteria; order Burkholderiales; family Casimicrobiaceae; genus VBCG01. Next base: position 13,451 of record CALFEY010000367.1, on the reverse strand, counting down.
GTGGAGAAGCATCTCAAGCCCGCGGTTCTCGGAGCCGACGTGGCAGATCGCGAGCGCCTCTGGCAGAAGCTATGGGACATGGGGCGAGGCGTGCCGTCGCTGCAGCCGGCGCAGGCGGTTTTCGACGTCGCCTTGTGGGACCTCGCGGCGAAGCGCGCGTCGCTGCCGCTATACCAGTATCTCGGTGCCTATCGCCACGCCATGCTCGCGTATGCGAGCACCTTCACTCAGGACAGCGTCGAGGACTATCGGCGGCTCGCCCGCGACTGCGTCCAGCGCGGCTACAAGGGAATCAAGCTTCACCTCTTCGGCGATGTGCGGGAGGATATCGAAGCGTGTCGCGCGGTCCGCGACGAGGTTGGCCCGGGCATCGGGCTCATGATCGACGCCTCGGCCGCGTACAACTATGACCAGGCGTTGTGGGCGGGACGTCAGCTGGAGACACTCGGCTTCCTCTGGTTCGAGGAGCCGTTGCGCGACTACACCATGCACTCGCTCTCGCAGTTGCGCAGCAAGCTCGACATCCCGCTGTGCGTGAACGAGACGGGCCGCGACAACGTCTTCGACGTCGCGAACAACGTGCTGCTGAACACCGGGAGCATCATGCACTCGGGGTGGCAGCGCAAATCCGGCGTGACGGGACTCATGAAGATCGCCCACACGTGCGAGGCGTTCGGACTCAAGATGCAGCTGCATCGGGGCGAGATCCCCAACCTGCACGTCGGCCTCGCCGTGCAGAACTGTGACTGGTTCGAGAGCATCGTCCCCGAGGATTCGTTCCACTTCTGCCTGCGTACGCCGCCGGTGGCACCCGACAGCGACGGCCTCGTCCGCCCCCCGCCCGGGCCCGGCTTGGGATACGACATCGACTGGGACGAGGTGGAAAGAGTGGCCGTTCGGCGGGTTTGAGCGCAGGCGGCCGGCGGGTGGTCGCCTCCCTTTGACGGACAAGGCGGGGCACGTCGGGGTTGCAATGCTTACTGGGCCACGTTGAGTTTCGCGTCCCGGATGATCTGCAGTGTCTTCGCCACGTCCGAGCTGATCCGGGGTCCCGTTTCGGCCGTGCCCACGAATCCCGGCTGCAGGTCGGCGTCGTCGAGCCGCTTGATTACCGCAGGGTCCTGCAGGGTCTCCTTCAGGGCCGCCTCGATCTTGCGCACCACGTCCGGCCGGGTCCCTTTCAGCACGGTGAAGATCACCGGCGACTCGTTCTGGTCCATTTCGGGAAAGCCTTGCTCTCCCGTGGTCTGGACCTGGGGAATCTGCGCGATGCGCTTGGGCGCCTGGACGGAAATGATGCGTATCTCCTTGCCGTCGAGGTCCTTGACCGACGCCGCGTAGGGCAGGACGCATGCGTCCACGTCGCCCCGGCGCAGCGCGGTCAACGCAGGCGCGAGCCCGTTGTAAGGCACCGGCGTGAGCTCGAACTTCTGTTCGGGGTGCTTGGCCTTGATGAGCGAGCGGAGCATCTCGAGCTGGAGATGATTCTGGCTGCCGGCGCCCGTGGTGCAGAAGCTGAGGCCTCCCGGCTTGACCTGAGAAAACTTGACGAGCTCCAACAGCGTGGTGGCGGGGACCTTGGCGTTCACCACGAAGATCGAGTTGTTCGTGGCGACGCGGGCGACCGGAATGAAGTCGTCGATCGTCATCTTGAAGCCAGGCACCAGGAGGTGGGCATGTCCCCATGTGGCTCCCGACGTCAGGAGCAGCGTGTGGCCATCTGCGGGCGCGGCCGCCAGGGCGAGGGCGGCCACCGTGTTGGTGGCGCCGGGTCGATTGGCGATGACCACGGGCTGCCGCAGCACGTCCTTCAGCTTGTCGCCGATCACGCGTCCCGTGAAGTCCAGGCTGCCGCCAGGGACGAAGGGAATGATGATGGTCACCGGTTTCGACGGGAACGGATCGTCCGCGGCGGTCGCCGCGAATGGGGTCGCCAGCGTCGTCAGGCAACCCAGCATGATGAACCGCGCCAAGGCATGGGGCATGTTTCCTCCGATTTTTATTGGACCGATGGCGAGCGATTGAAGTATCTTCGCGCCAACCTTTTCGTATTGCGCCAATGTCCAAGCTCGATGCCGCCACCTCGGCCCGGCGCAAAGCCAGCGGCCAGGAGTCTTACTTCGTCGAGGCCCTGGCGCGAGGTCTCGAGGTGATACGCGCGTTCGGCCGGGAACGCACGCCCATGACGCTGAGCGAGGTCGCGCGCCGCACGGGGCTGTCCAAGCCCACGGCGCGGCGCATGCTGCTTACGCTGTGCGACACCGGGTACTTCGAGAGCGAGGGGGGATTGTTTCGGCCGGCCCCCGGAGTCCTGACGCTGGCCATGGCCTATCTTGGTACCGATCTCGTCACCACGGTCCTGCAGCCCACCTGCGAGCGGCTGATGGGCGCGACCGCCGAAACGTGCTTCGTGGCGGTGATGGACGGGATGGAGATCGTGCGCGTGGCCAACGCGAACCCGCGCTTTCCGACGGGCCTGCATCCCTCCATCGGGTCGCGCATGCCCACGCTCGCGACGGCCGCGGGGCGGGTCATGCTCAGCACGCTGACCGACGCCGAGCTCGATCGCCATCTGAAGGCGGCGAAGCCAAAGCGGGCCACGGAGTTCACGGAGACCGACAAGACACGCCTGCGGGAGATCGTCATCCGTGCCCGGCAAGAGGGCTACGCCGTCACGAGGCAGGAGATGAGTCTCGGCTATTGCGGGGTGGCGGTGCCGCTGCGGCGCATCGACGGCCGCCTGCTCGGTGCCCTGTGCCTCACGCCGCGGGTCGAGCGCTACGACGCCGATCCCAAGCTCAAGATGGAGCTCGTTGCATTGCTGCGCACAGAGGCGGGCGTGCTTTCCGCGCAGCTCGTCTAGACGGCACGGCGCGCCATGGCTGGCGGGGCGTTGCACGTCCGTCAACCTGCCACCTCCGGGCGCTGCAGGAAGTCGACGGGGCTCTGCGCGCGACGCAGCTCGTCGTGATAGGCGTCCATCCAATCCGCTTCCGCGGGCGCGATGAACGAGCCGCCGCGCGCCGTTCGCATGAGCTCGGGCGATCGGCAGATGACGGGCACGGCACCATCGGCTCCATGTGAGCGTACGGCGGCCAGGAGCCGTCGTCGGGTCGTGGTGATCATGCGATCGCTCACCGCGAGGTGCTCGAAGGAGCGATCGACGATTCCCTCGACATCGCCGCTCATGCTCTCCACCATCGCCTGGTCCTGCTGGCCGATACCCTGGATGCCGGAGAACGAGCGACCGCTCGCCTGTTCCTCGCGGTCGATGAGGTAGTCGTTGTCCTTGTGGGTCGTGAGCCGCCAGCGGCCGAGCCAGTCGTTGGTGCGCGGCAAATAGACGCGGTTCACGGCGGCGCCGGGGATGGAACTGCCGTCCTTCCGGGTGCGCAATGCCGGCTTGCGTTTGGTCCAGCCGAGCACGTAGGTCATGGTGTGCGTGTCGTCGAGCGGTACCGACAGCGTGGCCTGGATCATGTTGTCGAACTCGCCGTCCGGCACCATGGCGAAGCAGGGAAAGACGAAGTGTGCGAAGCGATAGAAAGTCTTCCCCGCATCGGCGGGCCGGTAGGCGGCGTACATGGTGCCCCACTCGGTCTCCCGGACATGGTAGCGAGGGGCGCGATCCAGCAGCCCCCAGCGGTACAGGCTATCGGGAGCGACGTCGTCCGGCTGCACGGATCCGACGTGCAGGAACCCGAAGTGCGACGTGTCGATGTCGCCCTCGAGCGATTGGAGCCAGTTGCAGTCCCGCTGGTGGACGGTGATGAGCCGTTCTTCGGGCGGCAGGGAGAAGACTTCCAGGGCGGGAAGGGGAGGGGCCTCCGGCCGCTCGCCCATGTAAACCCACACGAGGCCGCCGTGCTCGGCCGTCCTGTATGCCCGCGCCTTGACCTTGGCCTTGAACTGCTGGTCGACGGGGATGTTGGGCATGTCGACGCAGTGGCCGTCGACGTCGAACTTCCAGCCGTGATACGCGCACCGTATGCCGTTGTGCTCGTTGCGCCCGAAGAACATCGACGCACAGCGATGGGGACAACGGTGGTCCATGATCCCCACTCGTCCCGAGCTGTCGCGAAAGGCGATCAGTTTCTCGCCGAGCAACAGCAGCCGGGTCGGGGGAGCATCGATCACGAGCTCGTCGGGAAGGCATGCGGGGATCCAGAACTCGCGCATGAAATTGCCCATGGGCGTGCCGCGGCCCACGCGCGTGAGGGTGTCGTTGTGTTCCTGCTGCATGGCAAGGGCCCTTGAGCGTACGTAGAGCGTACATATGTACGAAAATACTGCTCCGAAGACGCGGGGATGTCAACGCGACGGGTGCGGTGGCGCCGCTCTGGGGAGACCGAGGTCGCTCTTGACCTGAATCAGCGTTCCGCGCTGCAACCCGACTATCCTGAGACTCGGTCCACGGCTCCCGCCGTGCGGACGGAGAGCGCATGATTTCCATGATCGCGAAGGAACTGCGGAACATCGGCGCCGTGTCGCCGATTCCGTTCGAGGTGACGTTCGCCGACGGCGAGGTGTATCGCACCGAGGGAGGCGCCCCGGCGTTCGCCATCCGCTTTCACAACCGCGCGACGGAATGGCAGATCGTTGCGTTCGGCCATATCGGCATGTGCGACGCCTACTTCGATGGCGACCTCGACATCGAGGGCGACCTCGGCGCCGCGTTCCGGGCGGGCATGGCGGTGGGCTATGCCGAGCCGAACGTGCTCGTCACGCAGCGCAACCGGTGGCACGAGCTTCGGCACTCCAACGCCAGCCGCGAGCATGCCAAGGAGAACGCCCGGGCACACTACGGCCTTGGGGCGGACTTCTACCGCCTGTGGCTCGATGATCCGCTGATGATGTACACCTGCGGCTACTGGCCCGAGGGTACGGCGACGCTGGAGCAGGCGCAGGTGAACAAGGTCGAGCTTGTCTGCCGCAAGATCCAGCTGCGACCGGGCGAGCGCGTCATCGACATCGGTTGCGGCTTCGGCGGCTTCATGTTCCATGCGGCGCTCCACCGTGGAGCGGACGTCACCGGCGTGAACACGACCACCGAGCAGGTCGTGTCGCTGCGAGAGCAGATCCGAGGACGCGGGCTCGATGACCAGATGCGGGTCGTGGAGGCGGACTTCCGCGAGAGCCAGGGCCTTTTCGACAAGGTGGTGTCCATCGGTGTCCTCGAGCACGCGGGCCGGGATCAGCTCGACGAGGTGGTCGGCGCGCACGCCGATTGCCTCAAGCCGGGCGGCCTCGGCGTTCTTCACTTCATCGGTCACGTCGGTCGACGGGAGACCGAGTTCTTCATCCGCGAGCATGTCTTTCCGGGGGGATGGATACCGAGCCTGGCGGACGTGATCGTCGCGATGGAAGACCATGGGCTGGAGGTCGTCGACATCGAGAACCTGCGCCGCCACTACGCGCCCACGCTCGATGCGTGGGCCACGCGCTTCGACCAGCGCTGGCCGCAGATCCAGGCCCTCGATCCGGTTCGCTTCGACGAGCGCTTCCGGCGCATCTGGCGGACCTACCTCATCGGCTGCGCGGAGATGTTCCGGTCGCCGAACGAGCGCACTCACCTGTTCCAGATCGTATTCAGCAAGGGCAACGTGTCGGACACGAGCTATCCGATGAGCCGCGACTTCCTCTATCGGGCACCAGGCCTGCGCGTATGACGGATGCTTCCGTCGCAGGGGGCGATGGCGGGTCGCGGCCCGACCCGGCGGCGCACGACGCGCGTGTCCGCCGGCTTCTGGAGGTCGTGCGGGCCGATCGTCCAGGACCCCTGGCGCTGCGCAAGGACACCTCGAACCTCTTCCGCGATCCGGCGCGCCCGCGGGGACAGCGACTGGACGTGCGCGCGTTCGATCACGTGCTGGCGGTTGACGCCGACGCGCACTGGATCGAAGCCGAAGGCACGACTCCGTACGAAACGCTGGTCGACGCGGCGCTGGCGCGCGGAGTCCTGCCGGCCGTGGTCCCCGAGCTCAAGTCGATCACGCTGGGTGGCGCGGCGGCGGGCGTGGGGATCGAGGCCTCCGCGTTCAAGTACGGCCTCGTGCACGAGACCCTGCTCGAGATCGACGTGCTCACCGGCGATGGGCGGGTGCTGTCGTGCAGTCCTGCCAACGAGCACCGCGATCTCTTCTACGGCTTCGCCAATTCGTACGGGACGCTGGGCTACGCGCTGCGGCTCAAGGCGGCCACCGTCCCCGTCGCGCCTTTCGTGGCCCTGCAGCATCGTCGGTTTGGCAATGCCGAGGCCTTGTTCGCGGCGGTCGAGGGCGAGTTCGAAGGAGACGCGGACTTCCTGGAGGGCGTGGCCTTCGCAGCGGACGAGCTCTGCCTCACGACCGGCCGCTTCGCCGCGGGCGTGCCGTACACGAGCGACTACACCTACGAGAACATCTATTACCGCTCCCTTCGACAGAAGGAGGTCGACTACCTGTCGGTTCGCGACTTCATCTGGCGCTGGGACACCGACTGGTTCTGGTGCTCGCGTAACCTCGGGGCCGAAGTCCCGTGGCTGCGCCGCTTGTACGGGCGTAAGCGACTGGGATCGCGGACCTATCAGCGCATCATGCGATGGAACGCCCGCTGGGGTGTGACGTCGGCGCTCGATCGCCTGCGGCGACGTCATGGCGAATCGGTGATTCAGGACGTCGACATTCCGATCGCCAACGCCGCCGCCTTCCTGCACTTCTTCCAGCGCGAGATCGGGATCGCGCCGATATGGATATGTCCGTTCGCGACCACGGGCGCCTCCGACCGGTTTCCGCTCTATCCGTTGCGCCCGGGCGCGCGCTACGTGAATTTCGGCTTCTGGGACGTGATCCGTACCGCCGCGCGCCAGCCGCCGCATCACTTCAACCGGCTCGTCGAGCAGAAGGTGGCGGAGCTCGGCGGCATCAAGTCTCTTTACTCGGACAGCTTCTACGATCGAGCGGCGTTCGATCGCATCTACGGCGGCGAGACGTATCGCGTGCTCAAGACCAAGTACGATCCCGGCGGCGCCTTTCCGGATCTGTTCGACAAATGCGTCTCCGGCCTGTGAGCGCGTAACCCTTCCGCCAAGGAGAACCCATGCACGCGATGCTGCTCAAGGCACCGGGCACGCGCCTTGAGTGGACCGAACGGCCCGATCGTGACCCCGGGCCCGGCGAGATCCGGGTCGCAGTCAGGGCGTGCGGCGTGTGCCGCACCGACCTGCACGTCGTGGACGGCGAGTTGCCGAATCCGCGCCTTCCGATCATTCCCGGTCACGAGATCGTGGGGCGAATCGATGCCGTGGGCGCGGGCGTGACGGGGCTGGCCCTCGGCCAGCGCGTGGGCATCCCGTGGCTGGGCCACACTTGCGGTGTGTGTCCCTACTGCACGATGCAGCGCGAGAACCTCTGCGATCGGCCACTGTTCACCGGCTACACCACCAACGGAGGCTTCGCCACTGCCGCCATCGCGGATGCGCGGTTCGCCTTCCCGCTGGGTGAGGAAGGCAGCGACGAGTCCGTCGCGCCATTGCTGTGTGCCGGCCTCATCGGGTGGCGTGCCCTCACGCTGGCGGGGGACGCACCGCGCCTCGGCCTCTACGGCTTCGGCGCGGCCGGCCATATCCTCGCGCAGGTGGCTCGCTGGCAGGGCCGCACGGTCTATGCATTTACCACCCCCGGAGACACCGCGACCCAGGCCTTTGCGCGTGATCTCGGCGCGGCCTGGGCCGGCGGCTCGAACGAGCGGCCACCCCACCTGCTCGATGCCGCCATCATCTTCGCCCCCGTGGGCGAGCTCGTTCCGCGCGCGTTGGCGGCGGTGCGCAAGGGCGGCCGCGTGGTGTGCGCCGGCATCCACATGAGCGATATCCCGAGCTTCGCCTACAGCCTTCTGTGGGAGGAGCGCCAGGTGCTGTCGGTGGCGAACCTTACTCGCCAGGACGGGCTCGATTTCCTGCCCCGCGCGGCGCAGATGGGGATCGTGACGCGGACCACGCGCTACCCGCTGCGCCGGGCCAACGAGGCGCTGGCCGACTTGCGCGCGGGCAGGTTCGAGGGCGCGGCCGTGCTCGTGCCGTAGCTCACCTTCGCCCGCCCGCCATCCTCTGCGCAGTGTCGGTGGATGCGGTCACCGGAAGGCGACCGGTGGCCCGATCACCGGCGTTCGCACGGGCGCCGCGGCGCCGACGAGAATCACCACAGCGTTGCCGCCCGGGTTCTGGAAGGGATCGACATCGATCTTCCAGTTGTTCGTGACCCACAGGTTGCCCGAAGGATCCACCGCCCCGGCGGTCATGCGCTGGAGCGAGTCGCTCTTGTACCCCGTGGACGGCGAGATCGGGTCGCCGGTGCGCAGGCCCGGGGGGCAGCGCGAGGTATCGGCGCCGCACAGCCGGCTCACGCCGTTGACGAGCGACGGATTGTTGTTCGGTCCGGGCGGCGTCGCGCCGAAGTTCAGCACCCAGACCGTGTCGTCGCCATCGACGGTCACGCCCCACGGCAGCGTGATGCCGCCGCCGCTGAACGGCGACCCCGGCGCGGGCGTGCGATCACTGCCCCGATACATCGCCACCGACGGGTTCTGGGCGCTTCCGAGGTCGTTGCGCGTGGGGCAGGGCGAATCGAGCCAGTCAGAGTTGGCGACCCAGACGTTGCCCTGGCTGTCCACCGTGTTTCCGATGGGCTTGGTCATCATGGTCCGGCCCTGGACCATGCCGGGTAGCGTGTCGAGGAGCGTGCCGGCGGGCGAGATCACGTACATCGCGTTGCTGCGATTGCCCGTCACCCACACGTTGCCCTGCAGGTCCACCACGGCGCCGAAGGGCTTGATCTGCGGATCGCCGGCCGGCGGTGTGGGGCCCACCGGGATGTTCATCGCCTGCGCGGGATCGCCTTGCCGGTACACCGTGACGGTATCGTTGCCGCAGTTGGCGATGGCGATGTTGCCCTGGCGATCAGAGGCCATGCCTTGCGGCCAGGAGATGTTGCCCTGCGTGAAGCCGGTCTTGGCAGGCGACAGAGCGACGCCTTCCTTAGTGAAGAGCGACACGCTGTTCTTGGTGGCCGCGTCGGGCAGGAGGGCGCACGGCGGATCCTGGAAGCCGAAGTTGCCGATCCACAGCCGTCCCGAGGGATCGAAGAGGATGCCGAAGCCCTGGCCGCTCAAGCCGCCGTCGAGGAACGGGGAGTTGGCCGCGTTCTCGCCCCAGGGCGTGAGCTTGACCGCGCGGTTGCTCGCGCACGCGAACTCGCCGCTCGGTCGCGGCATGTAATTGGTGTCGGCGTACACGTAGCCCAGCTCGTCGATGGCGAAGTTGCCAGGACCGTTCATGAGGTTGCTGCTGTCCTGCACGCTGTAGAAGCCGCCGGTGATCTTGACGAACAGCAGCCAGCTCGTGGGACGGGCCGCCAGCGCGGGCTTGTACACGGGATTGGATTGCGCGAGCTTGAACACCGGGTCCTGCGCGTTGTCGGGATACCCCGGATAGGCCGGATGCTTCACGATGTTCGCCAGCGCTTGCAGCACGTTGTCGGGCGTGGCCCCGCCGGGGGGCTTGCCCGCGGCGAGCAGACCCTGGCATGCGGTATCGCTCGCCACGCATGCAGCCACGGCATTGGCGAGGGAATTGAACGTGGCATAGGTGCTGGTCTCGCTGCCATTGGGCGTGCGCGCCACGACGGCCCCGGCTTCGCCCGTGAGCGGATCGGCGAGGTTGCCCGCCATGCGCACCGCGTTGACCATGCCCACCGCGTTGCCGTGGATGCGCCTGCCGTGCACGAATTGCGCGAAGGCGTTGCCGGTGGCCACCGTCGTGCGCTCGTTCACCACCACCGCGGCCGGCGCATTCGCGCCGTAGCCCACGGCGCTCGCGAGCGTGGCCGCGCCGCGCTCGGCGGTGACGAAGAGCACCGCCCGCTCCGATGGGAGGTCGTAGAGGATGTCGAAGCTGCCGGCGGCGTTGGACGTGCCTACGCCCAGAAGCTGCCAGCCATCCGCGCGGTCGACGACGTTGGCGTACAGGGACACGGTATAGCCTGCGAGGCCCGAGGTGCCGCTGCGCACGGCGCCGGTCATCTTGAGGCTATCGCCACCGCCACCGTTGCAGCCCACGAGGACAGCGGCGAAGGCAATGCCCAAGAGGATGCGCGCGCCGGCGGTTGCCCACCCGGTGAGGTGGCGTCCGCTTGCGAATGTGGCGCACTGTCCTGCAGGCGAGCGCGTCGCGCCCTCTCGATGCTTCATGCGTTTCCCCTGGATGGCGGCGGCCGATGGGCCAAGACGCGCGAAGTTACACCACTTCGAGGCGGCGCAACCGCGGCCGGTCGCTCGATCCGGACGAACGGCGCCGGGGCGTCGTGCCGGCCGGCGCCACTAGGGCGACCTCACGTTTGCGCGAGGCTCGCGCGCAGCCTGCGCAGCAGCGTGGCGCCGTCGCCTTGCCAGGCGCTGCCGTGCATGCAGGCCAGCCGCTCCGGCGCGAGCGCCGCGAGCTTCTCGATGAGCCGCGCGGTGTCGCGCCCGTGCGCGTAGTAATCGAGCTGGTGCCGAAAGGCTTCGCTGGGCGCGAGGATGTCGTCTTCGGTAAGCGGTCGCTCGCCGAGTCCGGGCTGGGTGAAAAGATCCCCGCAAAAGAGCGTGCCGGACGTGGTGTCGTGCAGGTAGCCGCACTCCCAGCCGTGCGGCAGGTGCGGCGTCGACTGCCACGCGAGGCGATGGCGCCCGAGGTCGAGCAGTTGCCCGTCGGCCATGCCGAGCGGCTCGACGTCGACGAGGTCGGCCACGGACACCAGCGCGGCGATGTCGCTGCACACGGGACGCGCCGCCGGCGCTGCCGCCAGGAAATCCGGCAGGCTGCCGCACTCGTCGGATTCCACGTGCGAGAACGCGATGTAACGCAGGGCGTGGAGCGGCAGCACCTTTTCGATCTGGGCACCGATCAGCGCGAAGAGCTTGCGCGGCCCGGTGTGAAAGAGCAGCGGTCGCTCGTCGACCACGAGGTACTGGTTGAAGGAGAAGCCGCCCGGGAGGGCGTCGGGCAGGCGGGTGTTGATGCGATGGATGTCGGGGGCGATCTCGTCGATCGTGCAAAGCGGGGGCGTACTCATCACGTTCTCCTCGAGCGTGGTGCGGAAAGCGGCGCGGCCACCAAGGCGCGCAGCGGGGTGTCGAGCACTCGCGCGACGGCCGGCGCGGCAAGCCCGTGGCCACGTGCGAGACAGTGCCAGAAACCGAATGTCAGCACGGTTTCACAGACTGCGCCGAGCTCCCGTTGCTCCCCCTTGCCGAGATGGCGGGGGCGGCGAGGATCTCGTCCGCGGGCAACGGAGGCGCGAGGCCGGCCGGCAACGGGTGGCGGCGGGCCGTGCTACGGTTTCATGCTGCTGCGCACGCTCTCCAGCACGCTGTCGAAGTCGTCGATGCGGATCACGCCGGCGCGGGGATACTCCATGTCGATGATCACGTAGATCGCGGCGGACATGGTGAGGGCGTAGAGCACGGAGCGCAGCCAATGCCGCCTCGCGTCCACGGGAAGCGCGCGGCCGGCGAGGAGTGCGCTCACCAGCGCGAAGCCGATGAGCAGGATGAAAATCACCGGGGGCGTATGGGTGAGCATCGCCATCGTGCGCGTGGTGGTGATGTCGATCATGTCGTTCACGGCGGGGAGCAGCAACATGCGCAAATCCTGCGCCCCGGCCGAGACTGCGACGGCGCGTTCCCAGATCTCCTGCTGCAAGCCGTCGGCGGCATCGAAGTGCGCCCGCGCGGCGCTGGTATCCGGCAGGGCACGGTAGATCGCCAGGCGCGCCTCGACGTAGCGGCGGAAGAGCAGACGCATGTCGTCGCGGGTCGGCGCGGGCAGCATATCGAGGCGCAGGTACGCGGTGCCGATGGCATTGGCCTCCTCGACGATGAGCGAGCGTCGCTTGTCGAAGCGCTCCGCCGCGCCGGAGAATGTGAACGCCACGAGGAGGCCGAGCAGGGCGAAGATCGCGGTATCGATGAGACCGGCACCATCGACACGTCCCTGCTCGCGGGCGCGCCGCCTCGCGACGAGATGCCCGACCTCGGCGCATACGATCATGCCGACGAACAGAACGAATCCGAGGAAGGGGGCGTAGGTGGCGAAGGTACCGAGGTCCGGCATGGCAGGGGTCGCGGCGGGCGTCATGCTGGCACGACGCGTTCGTCCCGCCATTGGCGAAAGGCGCACATGATAGCGGGAGTGTTGGCGCGGTTGGCGGCGGCCCTTGCATGGTGGCTTGCATGCGCGGGGGTCGCCTGGGCCGCCGCCACCTGCCCCTTGCCGGCGCGCGTGCTGCCGCTGGCTGGCGGCACCGTGGCGTACCACGACGCCGGGGACGGCCCCAGCGTGGTCCTCGTCCATGGCCTCTTCGCCGACAAGGAGCAGTGGAACGCCATGGCCTGTCTCGTGGCCGCGGCGGGTTACCGCGTGATTGCACCGGACTTGCCGGGCTTTGGCGCGAGCCAGGGCTTTCCGGTCCCCATCTATCGTTTGGAGATGCAGGCCACGCTCCTGCAGGCCTTTCTGCGCCGCCTGGAGATCTCCCGCTATTACGTCGCGGGCAACTCGATGGGCGGGGCCATCGCCGGCATGGTCGCGGCCCGCTTTCCGGACGAAGTGACAGGGCTCGCCTTCATTGGCGCGCCCCTGGGTGTGGTGGGGTGGAACGCGCCTTTACGCGAGGCGATCGAGACCGGCATCAATCCGTTCATCCCGGTCACGGCCGCGCAACTCGACCTCGAGCTCGGGTTGCTGTTCGTAGCGCCGCCCGCGCTCGCGGCCGCCAGCAAGGAGGCGCTTGTGGCGCCGTACGTGCGCGACAACCTCCATTACGTGCAGGTCTGGAACATCGTCAACCTGTATGGCGACGTGCTCATCGCGCGACCGCCCCCGGCCCGCCGCGCGCTCATCGTGTGGGGTGCGCAGGATCGCATCTACAGCGTTGAGGGGGCCTCCACTCTCGCACGCGCCCTCCCGGGCAGCGAGCTGCACGTGCTCGCGGACGCTGGACACCTGCTGCACGTGGAGCACGCCGGGACCGCGGCGGGCCTGCTGGTCGACTGGTTGCGACGGTCCCCGAACATTCGCGTCCCGGAGCGCCCGCCGCGGTGGTAGCGTGCGCCCCCGGTCGCTGCCGCGCCTCACGCGGCGCTCCTTTGCGCTCGCGAGCACCGTCCGGCCTCCGCGGCACGGCTCACGCCGAGCCGGGTGGGGTCGCGCCCTAGACGAGCTCCCCGCGCGCCTTCATCACGGCGGTCGCCAGCACGAGACCCACGGCGCAAACGGCGAGCGGCAGGAAGGCCATCGCGGGAATGCCCGTCAGGTCCCAGGCGGCGCCGCCCGCGAGCGCGATGCCCACGCCGCCGCCATAGCTCAAGGTGAACGTCCCGGCCGCCGTGCGCGCGACATCCTCGGGCTTTCACAGCCACGGCGGCAACATGAGCGC
>CALFEY010000366.1 GCA_937958295.1 uncultured Pseudomonadota bacterium | reverse complement strand
GGGCAAGGTCGTGTTCATGGGCATGGGCGAGCCCGCGCACAATCTCGACGCCGTGCTCGAGGCCATCGACCTCCTCGGCACCGAAGGGGCCATCGGCTACAAGAGCCTCGTCTTCTCCACGGTGGGCGACCGCCGCGTGTTCGAGCGCCTGCCACGCCAGCGGGTGAAGCCCGCGCTCGCCCTGTCGCTGCATTCCACGGTGGCGGCCACGCGCCGGCGGCTCCTGCCGCGCGCGCCGCAGATCGATCCCGACGAGCTCGTCGACGCTGGCGAGCGCTACGCCCGCGCCACGCACTATCCGATCCAGTACCAATGGACGCTCCTGCGCGGCATCAACGACGGCGACGACGAGGTCGAGGGCATCGCGCGCCTGCTGCAAGGCAAATACGCCGTGATGAATCTCATTCCCTACAACGCGGTGGAAGGGACGTCCTTCGAACGGCCGGCACAGGCCATCGCCGCGGCGATGGCCACGGCGCTCAACCGCCGCGGCATCCTCACCAAGCTGCGCGACTCCGCAGGACAGGACATCGATGCGGGCTGCGGGCAGCTCCGGGCGCGGACCATCGCGTGGCATCCGGCGGCGGCCGTGCCGTAGGCCTCAGCGTCGCGTCAGCGCGCTCGATCGCGCGCGCTTTCCACAGCCTGCCTCGCGCCGTCAAGACTTGCCGGGCGCGTGCCGTGAACGTACAGTCCGACCCCTTCGCACGTCGCTTCTCCTCATGCTGCCTCCCATCGAATCCCGTATCGCCACCGAGCTCGGTGTGCGCGCCGCCCAGGTCGCGGCCACCGTCGCCTTGCTCGACGAAGGCGCCACCGTCCCGTTCATCGCCCGCTATCGCAAGGAGGCCACCGGGGAGCTCGACGACGCGCAGCTGCGCACGCTCGCCGAGCGCCTCATCTACCTGCGCGAGCTCGAGGAGCGACGCGCCGCGGTGCTCGCAAGCATCGCCGAGCAGGGCAAGCTCACGCCCGCGCTCAAGGCCGACGTGGAGGATGCCGATACCAAGCAACGGCTCGAGGATCTCTACCTGCCCTACAAGCCCAAGCGCCGCACCAAGGCGCAGATCGCGCGCGAAGCCGGACTCGAGCCGCTCGCCGATGCCCTGTTCAACGATCCTTCGCTCGCGCCCGAAGCCGAGGCCGCGCGCTTCGTGCGTATCGACAAGGAGCCCGCAGAGAAGCACGTCCCCGACGTCAAGGCCGCCCTCGACGGCGCCCGGCAGATCCTCATCGAGCGCTTCGCCGAGGACGCCGCCCTGATCGACAAGCTGCGTCAGCACCTGCTCGAGCACGCGCTCGTGGTATCGACGGTCGTCGCGGGCAAGGAGAACGATGGCGCCAAGTTCCGCGACTGGTTCGACTTTCGCGAGCCGCTGAAGGCGGTCCCCTCGCATCGCGCGCTCGCGATGCTGCGCGGACGTAACGAGAACGTCCTGCGCCTGGAGCTCAAGACGCCGCCCGAGCTCGAGGATCCGCCGCGCCCGTCGCCCTGCACCGGGATGGTGGGCAGCCACGTGGGCATCGCCGATCGCGGCCGGCCCGCGGACAAGTGGCTGCTCGACACCGCGCGCTGGACGTGGACGATCAAGCTCTCGCTGCACCTCGAGATCGAGCTCATGAGCCAGTTGCGCACGCGGGCCGAGGACGAGGCCATTCGCGTGTTTGCGCGCAACCTGCACGACCTCCTGCTCGCGGCCCCCGCCGGGCCGCGCGTCACCCTCGGGCTCGATCCCGGCCTGCGCACGGGCGTGAAGGTCGCGGTCGTCGACCGCACCGGCAAGCTCGTGGACACCGCCACCGTCTTCCCCCACGAGCCGCGCCGCGACTGGGAGGGCTCGCTCGCCACGCTGCGGCAGCTCGCGCAGAAGCACCGCGTGGAGCTCGTGGCCATCGGCAACGGCACCGCGAGCCGAGAGACGGACAAGCTCGCTGGCGAGCTGATGCGCCGCCACCCCGAGTTGCAACTCGCGCGCGTCGTCGTGTCGGAGGCCGGCGCCTCGGTGTATTCCGCCTCCGAGCTTGCCTCCAGCGAGCTGCCCGGGGTAGACGTGACCCTGCGGGGCGCGGCCTCGATCGCCCGCCGCCTGCAGGATCCGCTGGCCGAGCTTGTGAAGATCGATCCCAAGAGCATCGGCGTGGGCCAATACCAGCATGACGTCGACCAGGGCAAGCTCGGGCGCTCGCTCGATACCGTGGTCGAGGATTGCGTGAACACGGTCGGCGTGGACGTGAACACGGCGTCGGTGGCCCTGCTAACGCACGTGTCCGGCCTCAACCCGTCGCTTGCCGCCAACATCGTGGGCTATCGCGATGCCAACGGACCTTTTCCCAGCCGCAAGGCGCTGCTCAAGGTGCCGCGGCTCGGCGAGAAGACGTTCGAGCAGGCCGCGGGCTTCCTGCGCATCCGCGATGGCGAGAACGTGCTCGACGCGTCGGGCGTGCATCCGGAATCGTACCCCGTCGTCGAGCACATCCTTGCCGACCTTCGCAAGGAACTGCGCGACGTGATCGGCGACAGCGCACGCCTGCGCGCGCTCAAGGCCGAGAAGTACGCGCGGGACGGCGTCGGGCTTCCCACCGTCCAGGACATCCTGAAGGAGCTGGAAAAACCTGGCCGCGATCCGCGCCCCGAGTTCCGGACCGCGTCGTTCGCCGAAGGTGTGGAGGAGCTGAAGGACCTCACGCCCGGCATGCGCCTCGAAGGTGTCGTGACCAACGTCACCAACTTCGGCGCCTTCGTGGACATCGGCGTGCACCAGGACGGCCTCGTGCACATCTCCGCGCTGTCCAACAAGTTCGTCAAGGACCCGCACAGCGTGGTGAAGGCCGGCGACGTCGTCATGGTGAAGGTGGTCGAGGTCGACATCGCGCGCAAGCGCATCGCGCTCACCATGCGGTTGAGCGACGAGGTCGCCGCCAAGGCCGACACCGCGCCGGCGGGTCGTCCCCGCAGCACGCGACCGCCGTCCGCGCAGCGCGAGACCGCGAAGCCCGTGAGCTCGATGGCCGCGGCGTTCGCCAAGCTCAAAGGCTGAACGGGCGTCCCCGACGCAGCAAGATCTGCTCGCGTCGCGGACCAGAAGCCCGGCGCAAGCGATGTTCGTTCGGCCGGTCGGTGCCCTGGGCACTCGACTTGCGGCGCCCACCTCGACACGGCAACGCAGTTGCACCGCGGAACCAGCCGCGCTATCGTTATCAATATATGATCCCTTGTATCACATATTGATACATGGACACGACCGTCTTCAAGGCGTTGCGCGTCCTCGAAGCCTTGGCCGCCAAGGCTCAACCGCGTGGCGTCACGGACGTCGCGGACGAGTTGGGCCTCACCAAGGCCAACGCCCACCGCCTGCTGCGCACGCTCGTAGCGGCCGGCTACGTGTCGCAGGACATCGCCACTAAGCGCTATCGGCTGACCCTCAAGATGTGGGAGCTCGGAATAACCGCGCTGGATCGGCTGGATCTCACGGAAGCGACCCGTCCGGATCTGCGCGCGCTCGCCGATGCTGCCGACGAGTCGGTGCAACTCGCCGTGATGGATGGGGACAGCATCATCTATGTCGACAAGGCCGACAGTCGACATGCGCTTCGGGCCACGACGCAGGTCGGTAGCCGCGTGCCCGCCTACTGCGTTTCCACCGGCAAGGCGCTGTTGGCCTTTGCGGAGGATGCCATCGACAGCATGGCATTTCCGCTCACCGCGTTCACGCCGTCGACCATTACGACGCACGATCGGCTCTTGCGCGAGCTGGCGTCGGTGCGGCGCTTGGGATTTGCGGTCAATCGCGGCGAATGGCGCGAGGGTATCTGGGGCGTTGCGGCACCCATCCACGACTCGACTGCCGCACCGGTAGCGGCGATCGGCGTCTGGGGGCCGGAGCTGCGCTTTCGCGGATCCGCGGTGGCGCGGCTCGGTGCACAAGTCATGCAAGCGGCGGAAGCAATCTCGACACGCCTGGGTCACCGCTCCGGCCTTCCAGGAATCCATGCAGGAAAGGAACGCAAGGCGTGAAGCCTTCAATCGATTTGCTGTTGACGGGCGGAAATGTGTTCATGGACGGCGCACTCGTACCGGCCTCACTGGGCATTGACGATGGCAGCGTTGTGTTCATCTCCGACCACGGCTGGGAACCCGCGGCAAAGGAAACGATCGATCTCGCGGGTCGCGCGGTGCTCCCCGGCTTCATCGACACGCACGTGCACTTCCGCGATCCCGGTCTCACCTACAAGGAAGACTTCCTGACAGGCACCCAGGCGGCGGCGGCGGGCGGCTTCACCTGCGTTGTCGACATGCCGAACAACAAGCCCGCACTGCTGACGCGCGAGCGGTTTGCGCAAAAGCGGGAGCTCGCGCTCGGCAAGGCCATCGTCGATTTCGGTCTGTACGCCGGCGCAACGCGTCCCGCGGAGATTCCCGGCATGGTGGATGAGGGCGCGCTGGGCGTGAAGATCTTCATGGTCTCCGACCCGAAGTCCAAGTATCCACACGACCCCGAGCTCTTCACCGGCGACGATGGCGACCTGTACGACGTGCTCCGCCAGGCGCGCGACCTCGGTGTGTACTGCGCCATCCACCCGCAGAACCAGCAACTCTTCACGAGCGAGTCGCGCCGGCGATGGGCGGCGGGCACCACGGGGCCGCGCGATTTCCTCGAGGCCTATTTCGGAGAGAACTTCGTCGGCGATCACACCGCCATCAGCACACTGGTTGAGATGAGCAGGGCCTCCGGCGCACGCGCGCACATTCTCCACGTTCGGACCGAGCGCAGCGTGAAGATGATCCGCGAAGGACGCGCCGAGGGGGTGCCGGTCACCACCGAGATCAATCCGAAGTACATGCTCCTGGGCGAGGAAGACATGGCGAGGCTCGGGCCGCTCTCCACGCCCTATGGGCTGCCGGCCGCGCAACGCGAGCAGCTCCTCAAGCTCGTGGAGGCGGGCGACGTCGATGTGCTGGCGAGCGACCACGCGCCCCATACCAAGGAGGAGCTGGAGCCGGGATGGAAGGACGCGTGGAGCATCCCCTTCGGCAATCCGCAACTCGATCACGTCTCGGCCATGTTGCTCACGCTCGTGAACGACGGCGTGCTTTCGCTGCGCACGTTCGTGCGTGTGCTGTGCGAGAACCCGGCACGCCTGATCGGCGCCTATCCGCGCAAGGGCACCATCCGCACGGGGTCCGATGCCGACCTCACCGTGATCGACATGGCGGCGACCGGCATCCTCGACGATGCCGAGTGCTACACGAAGGTGCAGTGGTCGCCGTACTCCGGCCGCGCCTATCGAGGACGTGCCGTGATGACCATCTCCCGCGGCGCGATCGTGATGAAGGACGGCCGCGTCGTCGGCCAGCCGGGTCACGGTCGCCTCGTTCGCAGTCCTTCTCACTAAGCGAGGTATGCCCATGACGACGAGCCGCCGCCATTTCCTGCAGATTGCCGCCGCCGCAGCGTCGACCCTGCCCCTTGCGCGCATCGCGCATGGACAGTCCATCACCAACGTGCGGGTGGCCAACGGGACCACGCCCGACATCCTGAGTATTCCCGACGTCCGCGCCGTCGAGCACTTCCTGCCCCGGGTGGCTCCAGGCGTGACCGGCAAGGCAACGTATGTGCCGGGAGCCGTGCGCGCGATCCAGGCGGTGATCGCCGGCGAGGCCGAAGTCGGCATCGCGACGCTGGGATCGGGACTCGCGGCCGTACTGCAAAGCCAGGAGATACAGGTCTTCGCCCTCGCCTCCGGCGCACGCCCCTACCTCGTGCCCGTGGCCACCAAGGAGCTCACGAGCCTCAAGGCGCTCGAAGGCCAGGAGGTGGGCGTGATCTCGCTCGTCGACTCCACGTACTACCTGCTCGTGATGATGATGCAGGCCGCCGGTGCGGATCCCACCAAGGTGCAGTGGCGGGTGGTAGGCGGCGGCGCGGGACGCGCCAACGCCCTGGCGTCTGGCGGTGTCAAGGCGGCGATGTTCCAGGTGGGGCAGGCATTGGAGCTCATGGAGAAGGGACCTTTCCAGATCCTGCCGTCGTCGTTTGCGGGGCTCAAGGACTTCATCTTCAAGGCGTTCTGGGCCAAGAAGTCGTTCCTGGACGGCAATCGCGCGCTGGCGGAATCCATCGTCCAGGCCAATCTACTCGCCACCCGCGAAGCGCTCGACAAGCCGGCGTTCATGGCCTATGCCGTGCAAGCGCTTGCACCCATGTCGCCGGACATCATCTCGCGCTCATACGATATCCTGCGGGAGACGGGTCCGTGGGATCCTAACAACGCGCTGCTGAACAAGACCGCCGGGGACTTCACCGTCAACGAGATGGTGCGCTTCAAGGTCCTAGCGGCGCCCGTTGCATTCGACAAGTGGGCCACGACCAACTTCGTCAAGGCGGCCGTCGCCAAGCTCGGCCCGGCGAAGTGACCGCATCGGCGCGCCTGTCGATCCGCGGCCTCGGCAAGCGGTTTCCGCTGCGCACCGATGGCGGTGGCACCCGCATGGCTCAGGTTCTGCAAGGCGTCGATCTCGACGTTCGCGAGAGCGAGTTCGTGAGCATAATCGGCGCCAGCGGCTCGGGAAAGACGACGCTGCTCCGAATCGTGGCCGGGCTGGAGCGTGCGGACGACGGTACCGTGACGATCGATGGTCGCGTCGTCAAGGGGCCGGGCCAGGACCGCAGCATGGTCTTTCAGTCGATCAATCTGTTTCCCTGGCGTACCGTGGCGGCGAACGTCGAGCTGGGCCTCGAGCTTCGCAACGTGCCGCCTGCGGATCGTGCGCGGCTGGCCGCCGAGTTCATCGCCCTCGTCGGCCTCGCCAATCACGCGCATGCGTACCCGCACGAGCTCTCCGGAGGCATGCAGCAACGCGTAGGCATCGCGCGCGCTTTGGCCAACGATCCTGCGATCTTGCTCATGGACGAGCCCTTCGGCAGCCTCGATGCACAAACCGCCGAATTCCTGTGGGACGAACTGCTGTCGATCGTCGAGACCACGCGCAAGACCGTGCTCTTCGTCACGCACCATATCGACGAGGCGATCTATCTGTCGGACCGCATCGTGGTGCTAGGCGGGCAACCTGCCGGCATCCGCGAGATCATCGACGTACCGTTCCGCAAGCCGCGTTGGACCTATGACGTGCGCGCGGAGCCGGAGTTCGCCGCCATCCGCGCACGACTGCGGGCGCACCTTTTCGGCAGCGCGCGGCCCGGCGTGCGCGCGCAGTCGGTGAGCGCCTGATGCTCGCCAACAAGTGGGTTCTCCGGCTGTTGTCCGTGGTGGTGGTGCTCGCGCTGTGGCAGTACGTGGGCAGCCGCATCAACCCGATCTTCCTGTCCACGCCCACGAAGATTGCGGCGGCGTTCGCCGCCACGGTGACCTCGGGCGAGTTGCCGCGGGCGGTGCTGGCAAGCCTCGGCGTGACGGCCGCCGGATTCTTCTCCGCGATGATCGTCGGTGTGCCGGTGGGGCTGCTCATGGGCCGCTTCCGGACCTTCGAGTACCTGATCGATCCCTACGTCAACGCGCTGTACGTGGTCCCGCGCATCGCGCTCATTCCGCTCATCATCGTATGGGCCGGTCTCGGCATCATGGCGCAGATCGTGGTGGTCTTCGGCACGACCGTGTTTCCGATCCTGCTCAGCACCTACGCCGGGGTGAAACACGTGGACAAGCGCCTGATCGAGACGGCCTATTCTTTCGGCGCCTCCGAGCGACAGCTATTCTTCAAGGTCATCATTCCTGGTAGCGTGCCCTTCATTATGTCGGGTTTGCGGCTGGGGATCGGGCAAGCCGTGATCGGCATGATCGTGGCGCAGATGTTCCTCGGTATCGCCGGGATGGGCTTCATGCTGACCAACTACGGAAACCAGTTCGCCACCGACTATGTGTTCGTGGTGGTGATCTCACTCGCCGCGCTCGGCATCCTGCTGACCGAAATGGTCAAGCTCGTCGAGCGACGCTTTAACAAGTGGAAGAACGATGAGCCCGCCATTGCCTGAGCGTGATGATCCGCGCAGCGACGCATCGACGCGCGAAGCCGCGGTCGCAGCAGTCGCCCGGGCGCGAGCAGAGTGCCTGCGCATGGGACTATCGCCGGAGGCGCTCGCGCGCGTGCTTCTCGACGAGGCTGTGCTCGCGCTGCTCATCGATGGCCACGACGAGACCGGCATTCACGCACTGCTCGACGACGTCGTGACGACCACCGCCGTGCCGTGGCTCGGCCAGCTCCGTCACAAGTCAGGCATGTGTGATTGCGTTGCGGAAGTGCACTTCGAGGCGAAGTGCGAGGCCGACCTCGCGCGAAGGACCGGGTAGACCAGACGGTCGATGGTCTGCCGTGGGCGGCGGCGTAGCGGACGATCTCGCCGAAGCCTCCGGCCCTTCCCGCCGGGGCCAGCGCCCCGCTCGGAGGCTGCGAGTCGGAGTAGCCTCTCGCCATGGACTCGCTGATCGCCGCCGCCGCGCGGCTGCTCGCCGCGGGTGACGCCCTCGCCGCCTTGCGCTTCGTCGCGCTGCGCGACGATCCCGCCGCGCTCGCCCTGCGCGGCATCGCCATGGCACAGCTCGGCGAGCTCGCGCGCGCACGCGAGCTCCTGCGCCGCGCCGGCCGGGCCTTCGGCGCGCACGAGGTGCGGGCGCGGGCGCGCTGCGTGGTGGCGGAGGCCGAAGTGGCCCTGGCGATGCGCGACCTGCGCGGTTCGCCGCGCGCGCTGGCCGCCGCCGCGGCCACGCTCGACGCATGCGCCGATCATGCCAACGCCCTGCAGGCGCGGCTCATCGACGTGCGCCGGCGGCTGCTCCTCGGCCGGCTCGACGAGGCGGCCGAAGCCCTCTCGGCGCTCGATCCGCGGGCGCCCACGCCCGCGCTGACCGCCGTCGCCGCCCTCGCGCAGGCCGAGCTCGCGTTGCGCTCGCTGCGCATCGAAGACGCGCGGGCCTGCCTCGACCGTGCGCAAGCCGCGGCCGATCTCGCGGGCATGCCGGCGCTCGTGGCGGAGGTGAAGGATGTGTGGGTCACCTTGGCGCGTCCTGCGGCCCGCGAGCTCGCAGCGGGTGGCGAGGCCATGCTGCGGCTGCATGAGGTCGCGACGCTCCTCCGTTCGGAGGCGCTCATCGTGGATGCCTGTCGGCGCGGCGTGCAAGCGGGCGCGTCATGGGTGCCCCTCGCCCGGCGCCCGGTACTCTTCGCGCTGGCCCGTGCGCTGGCGCAGGCCGCGCCGGGCGATGTGGACCGCACGACGCTGATCGCGCAGGCCTTTCGCGTGCGCCGTCCCGATGACACGCATCGGGCGCGCCTGCGCGTGGAAATCGGGCGACTGCGCGCGCTCCTCGGCGATCACGCGGGCATCGATGCCACCGCGCGCGGCTTCGTCCTCGTCCCGCACGACGGCCGTGAGGTCGTGATGCTGGCGCCTCCCGTCGAGGGCAATGCGGGCGCCCTCCTGGCGCTCTTGAGCGACGGCGCGGCGTGGTCGACGTCCGCCTTGGCGCTCGCCCTCGGCGCGAGCCAGCGCACGGTACAGCGCGCGCTTACCGAACTCGAAGCACAAGCACGCGTGCGCTCGATCGGACGCGCCCGGGCGCGGCGCTGGCTGGCCCCGTCGATCGCCGGATTCACGACGATCTTGTTACTCCCTGCGGCGGGGTCCGCATAAGTACATTGCCTGCACGGTGCCGATCCGAGTTGCACCGAGAGGAAGTGAGATGAATGCCAAGACGCAAGCGACAAGCCACGATACCCCCACCGTCCGCCCTGCCGACATCGAGCGGGAGTACGGACCGTTCGGAGGCAGCGACACGATCCACGGCGTAACCTTCGACGGGCAGCGCGTGTGGGCCGCGACCGGTCCTCGCCTGCTCGCCATCGATCCCGTGAGCGGCCAGGTGGCGAAGACACTCGAGCGCCCCGGCGATGCCGGCACGGCCTTCGACGGCACGCACCTGTACCAGATCGTCGAGGCGCGCATCGACAAGATCGACCCCGCCACCGGGAAGGTGGTGCACTCCATTCCCGCGCCGGGCCAGGGCAAGGACTCGGGCCTGACGTGGGCCGAGGGCAGCCTGTGGGTGGGACAGTATCGCGACCGCAAGATCCATCGCATCGACCCCGCGAATGGCGCGGTCCTGCGCACCATCGAGTCCAATCGCTTCGTCACGGGGGTCACATGGGTCGACGGCGACCTGTGGCACGGCACGTGGGAAGGGGAGGAGAGCGACATCCGCCGCATCGATGCCGACAGCGGCGCCGTCCTCGAGCAGCTGCGCATGCCCGCCGGAGTGGGCGTGAGCGGGCTCGAATCCGATGGGGCCGACCTCTTCTATTGCGGCGGGGGCGGCAGCGGCAAGGTGCGCGCCGTGCGTCGACCCAAGGCCGCCTGACGGCGGCGCGCGGCTACCACGCGAAGCGTTGCGCGCAGAACCGGGGCCACACGCCCAGTCGCTGCGCGGCGGCATCGAACTCCGCCGCCGACGCGGCGTGACCGATGCCGCCGCGGATGTACAGGCTCGCGAGCCCGGCGCCCTGCGCGCCTTGGATGTCGTGCTCGAGCGAATCGCCCACGGCGAGCACGCGGGAGGGGTCGATGCCGTCGAGGGACTGCAGGCAATCGAGAAAGATGGTGGGCAGCGGCTTGCCGTAGCCGCGCACCACGCCGCCCATCGCCTCGTAGCGGTGCGCGAGCGCGCCGGGCGCCGGCTGCAGTCCCGATCGCGTGAAGCGCACCACGTCGCTGTTGGCGCTCACCATCGGCAGGTGGCGGCGGATGCCTTCGGTCAGGATCGGAAGGTAGCTCTCGAGCGAGCGACGCGGCGTCTCGATGCCGATCACGAGCAGGAAGTCGGCGCGCGCCACGTCCGCGGCCGGCTCGAGGTCGAGCCCGGCCAGGAAGTCGGCGGGATCGCCTTCGGCCACGACGTAGCAGCGCGCCCCGAGCGAGCGATGAAATTCGTCGGCGCGGTCGGCGAGGGCCCGCCACGCGACCTCGCCCGACGTGATCACCGCATGGAAGAGCGCGGGGTCGAAGCCGAGGGCTGCGAGGCGCGCGCGGTTGGCGGTGGCGCGCCGGCCGGAATTGGACAGCACCACGAGCCGCTTGCCCGCCGCGTGCAATCGCTCGATGCAGTCGGCCGCCGGTGGATACGCGTGCGAGCCGTCGTGCAGCACGCCGAACTGGTCCACGATAAAGGCTTCGAACGCGTCCGCAACGTCGCGGACGCCAGCGATGTACTGCATCAGCGCGCGCCCTCCCGCGCCAGGCGCGCCGCTCCGTAGGCGGCATCGGCATGCCGTGCCGCGCGCACGGGAACGCCGAGCACGCGGCCGCGGATGCGGCGCCACGTCGCATTGCCCGCGCCGCCGCCAGCGGTGAGCACGCGGCGCGGATACGGTGCGCCGAGGCGCGCCAGCACGCGATAGCCGTCGCGCTCGATGCGCGCCATCGACTCCAGCACGCCGTGGAGGAAGGCCACGTCGTCGTCCGGGCGCGGCACGAGACGCGGAGGAAGCAACGGGTCGTTCACCGGAAAGCGCTCGCCCGGCCGCAGCAACGGGTAGTAGTCGAGGGGCGAGGCCACTTCCGGATCGATGCGCGCCGACAGCGCGGCGATCGTCTCCGGCGTGAAGAGCGACGCGAGCACCGCGCCGCCCGTATTGGATGCTCCGCCCGCCAGCCAGCGATCGCCCACGCGATGCGTGTACACCCCGAGCGCGGCATTGGTCACGGGCCGCTCGGCGAGCGTCTTCAGCACGAGGGTGGAGCCGAGGGACGTGACGGCATCGCCCACTTCCTCGATGCCCGCGGCGAGCGCGGCCGCGACGCTGTCCGTGGTTCCGGCCACCACCACGGCCGTGGGGTCGAAGCCGAAGCGACGGGCGATCGCCGGCGCGATGGCGCCCGTGGGCGTGCCTGCGGGAACGATCGTGGCCAGGAGCGAGACGGGGACCGCGAGCGCGGACAGCCACTCGGGCCACGCACGACGCACGGGGTCGTAGCCCGTCTTGAGCGCATTGTTCTCGTCGCCGATGCCCTGCGCGCCGCGCAGGCGGCCCGCGATCCAGTCGGCTTGCGCGAGGGCGCGCACCACCGCAGGGTCGTCCACGGTGCGCAGCAATTGCAGCACCTTGGCGAGCCCGGAGCTCGCGCCGTGGGCCGCGCTGTCGCCGGGTGCGACAGCGCGAATGCGTTCGGCCTCCGCGAGACTTGATTGATCGTGGTACATGAGCGCGTCGCCCAGCGGCGCGCCCGCGGGATCGGCGAGCAGCACCGTGCCCGACGTGCCGTCGACGGCAAGCGCGCGCACCCGGCGGGGATCGCAAATGGCGACGAGCTCGTCCAGGGCCGTCTCCACCGCGGTCCACCATACCGCCGGGGACTGCGCGGCGCGGCCGGCGCGGACCGTGGGCGGCGGCATGGACACGGACACCAGTCCGCGCGCTTCGCCGGCGGCATCGATGGCGCAGGCGCGCACGCCGGACGTGCCCACGTCGATGCCCACGAAGAGGCTATCCGCGGCGAGCGGCATCGAGCGCCTTCCGGTAGCGTTCGGCCTCCCAGCCCAACAGGGCCGCGACTTCGTCGTCGGGAAGCCAGGCGAGACTCGTGCCCGCGGGCAGCCGCGCGTGCAGCAGGGCGAGGCAGAGGAGAAGCTGCGCCTGTCCGGACGTGAGCGCGCGATCCACGAGCACGCCCTGCCCCGGGACCAGACGACAGGGCGAGTCGATGGTGTCGTCGCCGATGAGCGCGAGGCGCGGTCCGAGGAATACCACCTGGTCCGGGAAGAGCACGCCACGAACCGCGCGCTCGCAGGCAACGGGATCGATCGCGAGCGCGTGCAGGCGCGGGTCCTCGGGCAGCGCAAGGCCATGCGTGGCCGCCAGCGCGCGCAGACGTGCGGGATCGGCGGACGAGCACGCGCGGGCGCGCACGCGTAGTCGCGCTTCGACGTCGCGGATGCGCGCCTCGGCGGCGGCGCAGTCGTCGGCCCCCACCACGAGGCCGTGGCTGCCGAGCAGCAGCACGTCGGGATAGCGGGGACCGAGCGCCGCCACCGCCTCGGTGAGACAGAGCCCCGGGCGCGCGTACGGGAGGAAGGCCCAGTCGAGACCGTCCAAGCGCTCGCGGGCGATCGCGGGACCGTCGGTACGCACGGCGGCGGCCAGCGCGTTGATGGAATGCACGTGCGCCACCACGCGATGGGGCAGCAATGCATGCAGCGTGGTCTCGATCGACGGCCGCAGCGCCGCCATGCCCGGGGGCAGCGGCAACACGTGCGGCTGCACTGGGTCGGCCGCGCCGGCCGCGACACCCGCACGCACGCCCGACAGGCGCACGGGCACGAAGACCGGCTCCGTCTGCGCGTGGGCGAGCCAGGTGCCTGACGCCTTCACCCACAGCACGTCGTCGCTCTTGACCGACGCATTGCCGCCACCGCCCTGCACGATCATCGGATCGGCGCCCAGGCGGGCGGACATCGCGTCGAGCGCGGCACGGTCTTGCGGACTCAAGCGGATACCTTCGTCGTGGATCGGTCGGCAGCACGCGCGGCCACGCGCGCACTCCATTCGCCGGCGTACGCGGCGAAGTCGAAAGCGGGGGGATGCACGCGGCGTGCGGCAACGCGAACAGCGGGCAACTCGCCGCCGCGGTCGGCCATCGCAGCGAGCAGGCTCGCGCCAATCGCCGTGCCGTCCGTGCCCTGGGCCGCGAAGACCTGCGTACCGGGCAGAAGCGCCGCGAGCACCTGCACGAAGGCGTCGTGCGTGGCGAAGGCGCCATCCACGTACAGCCGCGGCAGCGGTCCGGTGAGGCGCAACGCATCGCGGCTCATCAGCGCGATGTAGAGCGTGGCGAGCGCCGCGGCTTCGGCGGGCGTGTCCGGCCGGGACGAGCGCTGGCCGGGCGTGCCTGCCCACGGCCCCCCCGAGGCGCTGAACGACGGCAGCGCGAACAGGCCGCGCGCCATCGCCCGCCGAACTTGCGCGAGCGTGGGCGCATGCGCAAGCCCGGCGCGGCCCGCGATACGCGCGTACTCGCGACCGCCCATGAAGCGGCTGCACGCGATGGGCCGGCCGAACACGTCGACGTTGGCGAGCGTGTCGCGGCGCGCATCGAGGCCGGCGAGGTCGCCGCCGGAGTTGAACGCGATCATCCACGTGCCGGTGGACAGGAGGGCGAACGGCGCCGGGACCCCCGCGAGATAGCGCAGGTAGGCCGCATTGCTATCGTGGATGCCGTTGCACACGGCGATGCCCGCGGGAAGGCCGAGCCCGGCATGAGGTGCCCCAAGCCGCTCCCAGGCCGGGCGCAGCGGGGGCAAGAGCGGTGTCCACCGCTCCCCGGCGACAAGGCTCGACGGTCGCCCGCCGCGCGGCTGCCACAAGTCGGTGTGGCACCCGAGCGAGGTGACCTCGGCCGCGCGCACGCCGCACAGTCGCCATGACCAGTATTGCGGATAGGTGAGGATCGCCTGCGCACGGCGCCATGCAGCGGGCATCGTGGCGCGCAGCGCGTAGAGCTGGCGGCCGAGGTTGAGCCCGGCCGGCAGCCGCGGCGAGAACGTCTCGGCAAACGGCGGACGGCGCGCATCGTACGCCGCATCCACCTCGGGTGCAGGCTGCGCCTCGTAGTCGACGACCGGATGCACGAGGCCCGCAGCATCGACCAGGGCCGCTGCCGCGCCATGGGTTGTGGGCACGATCGCCGAAACGCGAAAGCTCGCGGCCAGCGTGCGCAGGCCGCGCACGACGAAGCGCTCGGTCGCCGCGGCATCGAGGGCGCCCGCGCGAGCCCGGCTGCGCGTGGTCACGGCACCCAGCACGGCCCCGCCGCGACCGATCGCGAGGACCTTGGCGTGCGTCTTGCCCACGTCGATCACCGCCACCGCCATGCCCGTCATCGCCTCGCGCCCTTCACACCTGCGCAGCCGCGCGCAGCTCGGCGGCCAAGGCCGGACCACAGGCGATCGTGTAGTCCTTGCGCGTGAGGCCGTGCGCCCCGAAATCGTTGGTGAAGCCTCCGGCCTCGCGCACCAGCAGTTGCCCGCCCAGCACGTCCCACGCCATCAGCTCGCGCTCGAAGTAACCGTCGATGCGACCCGCGGCGGTCATGGCGAGGCATACGGCGGCGGAATTGACCTTGAGGATGTCGGAGCCCGCCCGCATGAGACGACCGAGGAAGCGCAGGTGCTGCGCCCTGCTCCCGCGCTGCGCGTAGCCCGCCGCGATGCGCGCATCGGCGAGCCGCGCGCATGCGCTCACGCGCAGGGGGCGTTCGTTGCAGAAGGCGCCGTGGCCGCGGCGCGCGGTGAACGTCTCGCCGAGCAGCGGAATGTGTACCACGCCGAGCTCGAGGCATTCGCCCTCGACATAGGCGATGGACACGGCGTAGCTCGGCAGGCCGCGGATGAAGTTGATGGTCCCGTCGATCGGATCGACCACCCAGAGGCGGTCGGCGACCTCGCCGCCCTCCTCCTCGCCCAGGACGGTGTCGCCCGGAAAGGCCGCGGCCACGGCCTCGCGGATCATCGTCTCCACGGCGCGGTCGGCCGCGGTGACGAAGTCCTGCGCCCCCTTGGCCGAGACGTCGAGCCGCTCCCGGCTGAAGGCGAGCAGGCGCGTGCCCGCCTCGCGCGCGATGCGTTGCGCGAGGTCGAGGCGAGCGTCGAGTGCGTCCATCGGCAGGATCGACGCGCCGGCTACTGGAACCGCTTGAGGATCTGCGTCGCGTCGGCCTGCGCCTTCTTGAGCGCGGCGTCAGGCGGCATCTGGCCGTTGAGGCCTGCCTGCAGCGAGTCCATGAGCGCCTTGTGCACGCGGGCGTTGTCGTAGGTCGACAGCGCCTTGACCGCGTACTGGAGCTGGTCGCGCGCGACGAGCGCCGAGGGCACTTCGGCCACGTACTTCTTCATCGCCGGCACGTCGTAGGCGGCCTTGCGCACGGCGACGTAACCCGTCTTGGCCGAGAACTCGGCCGACCGCTCGGGACTCACCAGCCACTTGGCGAATTGCCACGCGGCCTCCTTCTCGGCGGCCGGGGCGCCCTTGAAGATAAAGATGTTGCCGCCGCCCACCGGCGTGCCGCGCTTCACGTCGGCAGGCAGCATCGCCACGCCCACGGGGAACTTCGCTTCCTTGTTCACTCGCACGAGGTTGCCGGTGGTGTGCCACATCATGCCCGTCTTGCCGGCGAGGAAGTTGGTGGGCACCGTGGCCCAGGCGGTGATGCCCGAGGGCATCGCGCCGGACTTGATGAGCGACAGCCAGTAGTTGAGCGATTTGTTCATCTCCGGCGAGTCGAAGGAGGTCTTCTTGCCGTCGGCGCTCATCATGGTGCCGCCGGCCTCGGTGACCATCGCCTGGAACGGCCAGTAGAAATCGGGCTGCGACGAAGGGATCTCGATGCCGTAGCGCACCGTGTTGCCCTGCGCGTCCTTCTTGACGAGCTTCTGCGCCGCCGCGGCCATCTCCGCCCAGGTGGCGGGGGCCTTCTCCGGGTCGAGTCCCGCTTCGCGGAACGCGTCCTTGTTGTAATACATGATCACCGTGGAGCGTTGGAACGGCAGGCTCCAGACCTTGTCGCCCACTACCGAGTTGGCGAGGAACGCCGGATAGATGTCGGCGAGCATCTTCTTCTCGTCTTCCGTCTTCACGAAGTCGGAGATGGGCTGGATCATGTCGTCCTCCATCAGCGTGAACACGTTGGTGGAATCGATGATGGCCATCGCGGGCGGATTGCCGCCGCGTGCGGCGGTCTGCGCCTTGACGAGCGCGTCGACCTGGTTGCCTGCGAACACGGGCTTGATCGTGATCGACGGGTTCGCCTTGGTGAAGTCGGCCGCCAGGCTCTCGTAGGCCTGCGCGATGGGGCCGCCGGCGGACACCGGGTAGTACATCGTCACTTCGACTGCCGACGCGACACCGCTGGCGAAGCACGTCGCCACCGCGGTCATGAGCAATTTCCTGAGCATTTGAGACTCCTCCTTCGTTATTTGATGCCGACACGGATGAACGACTGCACGAACTGGCGCTGGAACAGCAGGAATGCGATCAGCAGCGGTGCCACGGAGATGAGCGTGGCCGCGCAGATCGTCGACCAGTCCACGCCGGTCTCGGCCGCGCCGAACAGCGCGAGCCCTACCGTGAGCGGCCGCTTCTCCACCGAATTGGTCACGATCAGCGGCCACAGGAAGTTGTTCCAGTGGAAGCTGACGGACACGAGCCCGTAGGCCACGTAGATCGGGCGCGCGACGGGCACATACACGCGCCACAGGATGCCGAGCGTCGACGCGCCCTCGATCTGTGCCGCGTCGTCGAGCTCGCGCGGCACCTGCTTGAACGCCTGGCGCAGCAGAAACACGCCGAACGCGCTGGCCACGTAAGGCAGGCCCATGCCCGTGATGGTGTCGAGCAGGCCGAGCTTTGCCATGGAGCGGTAGTTCTCCACGATCAGCACGTCGGGCGTGATCATGAGCTGGATCAGCACCAGCGCGAATACGATGTCGGCGCCCGGGAAGCGCACGCGCGCGAAGGCGTAGGCCGCGAGCGTGCACACGATGAACTGCCCGGCGAGGATCAGCGTGACGAGCAGGAACGTATTGAGGAAGTAGCGCGGGAAGGGCGCGCGCTCCCAGGCCATCGCAAAATTGTCGAGCGTGAGCGGCGCGGTCGGGTCGAAGCGCGCCGCGAACTCCGGCGGGTGGACCGCGGCCCACACGGCGAACAGCAGCGGGATGACCCACAGCAGGCCCAGGAGCCAGGCGCCGAGCTCCTCCAGCACGAGCGGCTTGCGGGCCCGGCTCATCGGTAGTGGATGCGCCGCTCGAGGACGCCGAACTGGACGAGCGCGAGGAGCGCCAGGACCACGAGCAGCACCATGGTGAGCGCCGACGCGTAGGCCGTGTCCCAGAAGCTGAAGGCCGTCTCGTAGATGTAGTAGAGGATGAGCGAGCTCGCGTTATCCGGACCGCCCTTGGTCATGACTACGATGTGGTCCACGAGCTTGAACGAGTTGATGACGGCGTTCACGAGCACGAACAGCGTCGTGGGCATGATGAGCGGCAGCGTCACGCGGCGGAAGAAGTACCACCGGCTGGTTCCGTCGAGCGATGCCGCCTCGGTGAGATCGGGCGGGATCGCCTGCAGGGCGGCGAGGTAGAAGATCATGAAGAACCCGGCCTCCTTCCACACCGTCATCACCACGATGCACCAGAGCACGGTGTCGGGATTGCCGAGCCAATTGGTGCGGCCGAAGCCGAAGAGGCCGGTGATCTGGTCGAGCAAGCCGTAGTCGGGGGTGTAGAAGAAGAGCCAGATATTGGCGGCGGCGATCATGGGCAGGATCGTCGGCGTAAAGTACGCGAGGCGCAGCGCCGCCCGCCCGCGGATGGCCGAGTTCACCCACACCGCCATCAGCAGGGCCAGCACCACGCTGGTGGGGATCGTGCCGAAGGCAAAGACCGCGTTGTTCCACATCACCTTGGCGAACACCGGATCGGCGACGAGCCGCTGGTAGTTCTCCAGGCCTACGAAGTTCGGGGCCGCGCCTCGACGCGGGGTGGAGTTGAGGCTGTCGATCAGCGACGCGATCACCGGCCAGTGCGTGAACGCCACCAACAGCACGAGCGCCGGCAGCACGAGGAGCCAGCCCTCCACCCAGTGGCGCGAGCGCGTGCCGATCACGCCGCGACCTCCACGCGCTCGGGCGCGAGGCGCGTGCCATCGGGCCCGAAGAGGTGCGTGTCCTCCGTCCGCCACGCAAGGCGCACCGCGTTGCCGGGAGCGAGGTCCGTGGCGCCGTCCACGCGCACGGCCACGCGCTGGCCGCCCACTTCGCAGAGCACGATCGAGTCGGCACCGAGGTACTCCACCGTGGCCACCAGGGCGGGCAGGCCGGCGTCGGCCAGGCGCAGCGATTCGGGGCGCACACCGAGGTGACCGCCGCGCGGTAGCGGCGGCAGTCCGAGCACGGGCACGGCGGACTCGAGTGCAGTGAGGGCTGCGCCCTCCAGCGCGAGCAGGTTCATTGGCGGCGTGCCCACGAAGCGGGCCACGAAGCCCGTGGCGGGACGCATGTACAGGTCGGCAGGACGACCCTTCTGCTCGATGCGACCGTCGCGCATCAGGATGACCTGGTCGGCCATCGTCATCGCCTCGGTCTGGTCGTGCGTGACGTAGAGCATCGTCATGCCGAGCCGCCGTTGCAGCGCGCGGATCTCGGTGCGCATGTCCTGCCGCAGCTGCGCGTCGAGATTGGACAGCGGCTCGTCCATGAGGCAGATGGGCGTCTGCGCGACGATCGCGCGGCCCAGCGCCACGCGCTGCTTCTGTCCACCGGAAAGCTCCGCGGGACGCCGGTCGAGCAGCTTGCCGATGCCCAGGATCTCCGCGGCGCGCTCGAGGCGACTCTCGCGTTGCGCAGCGGGCAACCGCCGCACCTTCAGGCCGAAGACGATGTTCTCGCGCACCGACAGGTGCGGATAGAGGGCATACGACTGGAACACCATCGCGATCCCGCGCTGTGCCGCCGGCAGCGCCGTAACGTCGCGATCGCCGAAGCGGATGCGGCCGGACGTGGCTTCTTCCAGCCCCGCGATGATGCGCAGCGTGGTCGACTTGCCGCAGCCCGACGGCCCGAGCAGGATCACGAGCTCGCCTGCGCGCGCCTCGAAGTCGATACCGTGCAGCGCCGTGACGCTACCCCAACGTTTGGTCAGGCCCGTGACCGAAATGCTCGACATGGCGTCCCCGAATTGGTGCCGGCGCACTATGCCACGCGCCGACTTCGTGCGAACCACCCCGGGGGTGGTACCGATACCTACCCGTTCGGGTAGGTCACCGGCCGCGTTCGCGGGACGAGAGGTAGATGGAAACCGCCTGCGCCCGATTGGATGCCTGCAGCTTCGCGTAGATGTTCTTGAGGTGGAACTTGACGGTGTGCAGCGAGATCGCGTGCCGCGCCGCGATGTCGCGATTGCTGGCGCCCGAGGCGAGGCTCGCCAGGAGCTCCACCTCGCGCGGCGTCAGCACATGACTCGCGGCTTCGTTCAGAAGGCGCACGTCGACGAACGGGAAGACCATACGACCGATCGCGACGTCGGCAAGCGTGCTGAGGAGCACCTCGGGCGGCTCGCTCTTCGACACGAATCCCGCGCCGCCCAGTGCCATCACCTGGCGCGGGATCGCCGCATCGGCATTGCCCGTGTACACCACCACCGGCGGTGCGCCTTCGATGGTGCGCAGGGCCTGCAGCACGGCGCGACCGTCCACGCCGGGCATTTCCCAGCCGATCACGCCCACGTCGAAGCGTTGCCTGCGGATCTCCGCGAGGAAGCGTCGGCCATCGGGCACGGTGGCTGCAAGATGCAGCCGCGATTTGGCGAAGAGGTCCGAGAGTCCGCGGATCACGAGCGGATTCTTGTCGGCGAGGATGACGTCGATGGACATAGCGAGCGGAACCGGGGCGCCACGGCCGCGATGTTCTAGTATAGGCGGATGCTCATCGCACAAATCACCGACACCCACATCCGTGCCGGCGGCGCGAAAGCCTTCGGCAACGCCGCCGACACCACCGCCCGACTGCGCAGCGCCGTGACGTGCCTGCTCGCACTGACGCCGCGGCCCGACGTGGTGCTCGCCACCGGCGACCTCGTGGACACCGGCGGCGCCGAGGACTACCGCCAGCTTCTCGAGCTCCTCGCCCCGTTGCCGATGCCCGTGCTGCCCATTCCCGGCAATCACGACCTGCGCAGCACCATGCGCGACGCATTTCCCGCGATCGCCAAGCGGCTCGACACGCCCTACTTCCAGTACGCGATCGACGACTACCCCGTGCGTCTCGTCGCGATCGACACGACCGAGCCCGGCCGCACCGGCGGCGTGCTGTGCGCGGAGCGCCTCGCGTGGATCGACGCCACGCTAGGCGCGTCGTCGAAGCCCACGGTCCTCTTCATGCACCATCCGCCCTTCGACGGCGGCGCCACGCCCAATCCCGACATGCGCTGCGAGAACGGCGAGGCGCTGGCGGCGGTGGTGGCGAAGCATCCGCACGTGGAAGCCGTGCTGTGCGGCCACCTCCATCGCTCCCTCGTGCGCCGCTGGGGCGGCACGGTGGCCGTGACGGCCCCCGCCACTGCCCCTGCACTCGAGTTCCGCGCCGATGGATCGTCGCCGGAGCACTGGGTGGACACGCCTCCCATGCTGGCCCTGCACGTGTGGCGCGAAGGCGGCGAGCTCATCACGCACGCGGTGGCGGCCGATGAGACCGCGCACTATCGGGCCTTGCCCTAGAGCGTTGGCGCCCACCAGCGGCCAACGGGCGACGAGAGGAGCACGAAGGCGGCCCCGTTCAGCAGGACCATCGCCCAGAACATTCGCCGGAACCGCGCCTTCGTGGACTTGTGCCGCAAGAGCTGCTGCGCCAGCAAGGCGCCGGGCCACCCTCCGGCCAACGCGAGCGCGTGCAGCGCAAGCTCCGAGACACGCGGCGCCCCCTGCAGGGCCGCCGACTTGTCCCACCAGTAGACGGCGAACGTGAGCAGGCTTGCACCGAGGTAAGCCGCGCCGATGGCCGCGGGCGGCTTCCAAAGAATGTCCACTGTCCCATAGATCATGAGGAACGCGGGAATGGCAAGCAGCGTCACCGTGCCCCACTGCCCCGGACCGTCGCGTCGTGCCGGGCGCATGCGGGCGACGCGAAGCGGCTGCACGTTACAGGCCCGCTTTCTCCCGTTCGGCCCGATCTCCACGTCGAACGAGACCTGCTGGTTCACGACCGGACGCTTCGCGCGTCCCTCGAAGGCGCGAATGTGCACGAACACGTCCTGTCCTCCGTCGCGCGGCTCGATGAAGCCGAACCCGCGCTCGTCGTTCCAGGACTTGATCTTTCCATCGGCCATCGCCACTCCCGAGGGGGCCGATCCGGCCGGCAGCACGCGTGCGTCCCGGCCGCTACCCATGAGCCCCGTCTATCGAGATCACAACGAGATACGACTTCCCAGCTTGCGACGATCCGCGTTCGATGGCGCCGTCACCAACGAGGCTGCCGCCACGAGGCCGCAATGAACGATCTTACCTTCGAAGCATTCCAGGCAGAGGCGCTCGCGCAAGGCTTCGACGAGGTCGTCGAGCGCGTGTGGGCGCCGTCGGAGGTCATCCACACGCACACGCACCCGTTCGCGGTGCGGGCGCGGGTGGTGCAAGGCGAGATGTGGCTCACGGCGGGCGCCGACACGCGCCATCTCGTCCCCGGCGACGAGTTCACGCTCGCGCGCGACGCTCCGCATGCGGAGCGCTACGGCCCAGCGGGGGCCACCTACTGGGCGGCGCGCCGCAACGGCTAGCTCTCGGCGGGCGAAGGGCGGCGCTCGCCGCTCGCTTCACGTCTCGCGCCCGAACCCCGTCACCTTCAAGCGCTTCGGCACGAGCGCGCCCTTGCGCGCGCGGCGCAGCGCGTACTTCGCGAGTTCGTCGCCCTCGATCACCTGCAGCGCGCTGCGGCCGAGCCGATTGGTCCCCTGCAGCACCACGCGATGGCCGGGAGTGAGTCCGACGGCCACGAGCGTCTCGCCGGCGTCCAGCGCCATCACGATCACCCCGCGGCCGCGCGGCACCTCGCGCATCTCGTCGAGGCCGAACACCAGCAGCCGGCCTTTGGACGACAGCGCGGCGACATGGTCGAGGCCCGCAGCGAGCGCCGCCGGCGCGAGCGGCGTCTCCCCAGCCTCGAGGGTCATGAAGGCCTTGCCGCCCTTCACGCGCGAAACCATGTCGCCGAGCGTGGCGATGAAGCCGTAGCCGCCGCTGCCCGCCACGAGGAACTTCTGCTCCGGAGCACCGCAGAGGGCCTGCGCGACCTTGGCGCCCCCCTGCAACTCGATGAGCGTGGTGATCGGCACGCCATCACCGCGTCCGCCGGGAATGTCCGCCGCGCGAATCGTGTACGCGCGGCCTGCGCTGTCGAGCACCACGACCGGACTCACGGTGCGCGTCTCGAGCACCGCCAGCGGACCGTCGCCCGCCTTGTAGCCGAACTGGTCCGCGGCCAGGCCGTGCCCCTGGCGCGAGCGGATCCAGCCATGCCGCGAGAGCGTCACGGTGATCGGCTCGTCGGGGACCACGTGCTCGAAGATCGCAGGCGCCACGGCCTCGATCAGCGTGCGCCTTGCATCGCCGTACTTCTTGGCGTCGGCCTCGATCTCGGCGACCACCACCCTGGCAAGGGCCTTCGGGTCGGCGAGGATCTCGGTGAGCGACCTGCGCTCGATCTTCAGCGCCTTGAGCTCCTCCTCGATCTTGATGCCTTCCAGCCGCGCGAGCTGGCGCAGGCGGATCTCGAGGATGTCGTCGGCCTGGATCTCGGTGAGCCCGAACTCCGCCATGAGGTCGGCCTTGGGATCGTCGGCCTTGCGGATGATGCGGATCACCTTGTCGATAGACAGCAGCGCGAGCTGCCGGCCTTCGAGGATATGGATGCGGCGGTCCACCTGCCCGAGACGATGCTGCGTGCGGCGCGTGACGGTATCGAAGCGGAACGCCGTCCACTCCTCGAGCATGTCCTTCAGCGTCTTCTGCCGCGGCCGGCCGTCGCGGCCCAGCATCACGAGGTTGATGGGCAGGCTCGCTTCCAGGCGCGTGTGGGCCAGAAGCAGGTTCATGAACGCCTGCGGATCCTGCCGGCTCGACTTGGGCTCGAGCACGATGCGCACCGGCGAGGACTTGTCCGACTCGTCGCGCACCGTGTCGAGCGCGGACAGGAGCAGGTTCTTCAAGTTGAGCTGCTCCTGCGACAGCGCCTTCTTGCCCTCCTTGGGCCTGGGGTTGGTGGCGCGCTCGATGTCCTCCAGCACCACGCGCGTCGACACGCCGAACGGCAGCTCCGTCACCGCCACACGCCATTGCCCGCGCGCCAGCTCCTCCACCGTCCAGCGGGCGCGCACGCGCAGGCTGCCGCGCCCGGTTTCGTAGGTCGCGCGCAGCGTGTCGGCATCGGACGTGATGTGCCCCCCTCCCGGGAGGTCCGGCCCCAGGATGATCTCCAGCAGCTGCGCCATGGTGACCTTGGGATTGCGGATCACCGCGATCGCCGCCCGCGCCACCTCGCGCAGGTTGTGCGAAGGCACGTCGGTGGCCATGCCCACGCCGATGCCCGACGTGCCGTTGAGCAGCAGCATGGGCAACCGCGCGGGCAGGAGCTTGGGTTCCTGGAATGAGCCGTCGTAGTTGGCGACGAAGTCCACCGTGTCGCGGTCGATCTCCGCAAGCAGGAGCTCGGCCATCGGAGTGAGGCGGCACTCCGTGTAGCGCATGGCCGCCGCGTTGTCGCCGTCGCGCGAGCCGAAGTTGCCCTGCCCGTCGATAAGGGGATAACGCAGCGTGAAATCCTGCGCCTGGCGCACGAGCGCGTCGTAGGCTGCACTGTCGCCGTGCGGGTGGTACTTGCCGAGCACGTCGCCTACCACGCGGGCGGACTTGACGTGCCGCGCGGGCGTGTATAGGCCGAGCTCGTGCATGGCATACAGGATGCGCCGCTGCACGGGCTTCTGGCCGTCGGCAACGTCGGGCAACGCCCGGCCCATCACCACGCTCATTGCGTATTCGAGATAGCTGCGCTCGGCGAACTGGGCAAGCGGCAGCGCGCTGTCGTCCTCGCCTGCCGGCGGCGCGGGCGGCGCGGGCGGCGCGGGCGGCGCGCCCTCGGCGGCGTCGGTGAAGAGCTCACCGCTTAGCATATCCACGGATGTGCCGGCCTTGTTGCGCGCGGCGGGCTTGCGGGAAGGTTTCGTCGCCATGCCCGGTCCGTCAGATGTCGACGTCGACGGCGTGGCCATCGCGTTCCATCCACTCGCGGCGGCTCGCCGCCTCCGCCTTGCCCATGAGCTTGGCGAAGATGCGATCGGCCTCGTCCGCCTGCTCGGGCGCGACGCGCACGGCCACCACGCGCCGCGTCTCCGGATTCATCGTGGTCTCCCACAATTGTTCGGGGTTCATCTCGCCCAGGCCTTTGAAGCGGCCCACCGACCACGAGCCGGCCTTCACGCCTTCCTTCGCGAGACGATCCTCGATCACCTCGAGCTCGGCGTCGTCGAGCGCGTAGAGCTTGCGCGCGGGCCGCTTGCCGGCGGGCGGCACGTCGATTCGATACAGCGGCGGATGCGCCACATGGATGTGGCCATGCGCGATCAGGCCGGGGAAGTGCCGGAAGAAGAGCGTCAGCAGGAGCACCTTGATGTGGCTGCCGTCCACGTCGGCGTCGGCCATGATGATGATCCGCGCATAGCGCAGGCCCTTCAAGTCGGCGGCGGCGGCGGAGGCATGCGGATCCACGCCGATCGCCACCGCGATATCGTGGATCTCGTTGTTGGCAAAGAGGCGATCGCGGTCGACTTCGAACGTATTGAGGACCTTTCCGCGCAGGGGCAGGATCGCCTGGTATTGCTTGTCGCGGGCAAGCTTGGCCGACCCACCGGCCGAGTCCCCCTCGACGAGGAAGACCTCGCGGCGCGCCACGTCGTCGGATTCGCAATCGGTGAGCTTGCCGGGCAGCACCGCCACGCCCGAGCCCTTCTTCTTCTCCACCTTCTGCGCCGATTTCATGCGCGTGAGCGCCTGGGAGATGGCGAGCTCCGCGATCTTCTTGCCGTGCTCCACGTGCGAGTTGAGCCACACCTCGAGCGGGTCCTTCAGTACCTGCGCCACGAGCTTCAGCGCATCGCGACTCGACAGCTTCTCCTTGACCTGGCCCTGGAACTGGGGATCGAGGATGCGCGCCGACAGCACGAAGTGCACCTTGGCCGACACGTCCTCGGTCTGCAGGCGCGCGCCGCGTGGGAGGAGGCCATGATGATCGACGAACGACTTCACCGCCTCGAACAGCGCCGAGCGCATGCCCGCCTCGTGCGTGCCTCCGGCCGCGGTCGGGATGAGGTTCACGTAACTCTCGCCCGCGCCGCCGCCGTCCTCGTACCATCCGATGGCCCAGGCCACGCCCTCTCCCTCGGCGAAGGTATCGCCGTCCTTGGGCTTGCCGAGGTAGGTTTCGCCCGCGAAGATGGGGGCTACCGGCGGCGCCCCTTCCGCGAGCTCGTCGAGATAGCCGGGCAGCCCGCCCGGATACGACCAGGTCTTCGACTTGACCTCCTTGCCCTTCTCCACGTGCAGCGTGACCTGCACGCCTGGGAGCAGCACCGCCTTCGCGCGCAGCAGCCGCTCGAGCTCCGCGAGCGACACGTCGGGTGCGTCGAAGTACTTGGGATCGGGATACGCGCGCACCTTGGTGCCGGTGGCCTTCGCCGCCGCGGTGCCGACGGCCTTGAGCTTCTGTTCCACGTCGCCGTCGGCAAAGACGATGCGATGCACCTTGCCGTCGCGCTTGACCTCCACCTCGAGCCGCAGCGACAGCGCGTTCGTCACGGACACCCCGACACCGTGCAGGCCACCGGAGAACGCGTAGGCGCCCTGCCCGTCCTTCTTGTCGAACTTCCCGCCTGCGTGCAGGCGCGTGTACACGAGCTCGACCGTGGGGATCTTCTCCACGGGATGCGGACCCACGGGAATGCCGCGGCCATCGTCCTCGACCGTGACGGAGTGATCGGCATGCACCGTCACGTCGATGCGCGTGGCAAAGCCGGCGAGCGCCTCGTCGGCGGCGTTGTCGATCACCTCGGCGATGATGTGCGTGGGATCGGACGTCCGCGTGTACATGCCTGGACGCTCGCGCACCGGCTCGAGGCCCTTGAGGACGCGGATGGAGGATTCTTCGTAACGGCGGGAGGACACGGGGCGGCGAGGACGAGGACGAAGGGACGCAAGCAGGGGCGAAGGACGCAAGCCAACGGCGCGCGCCGCAAATGCCACCGGCGCCAGGTCTCGGAGGGCCGGGCGCCGGGTACGATTGTACGGGGTCCGCGCGCGGGCGCCGCGCGGCCCCTACTCGTCCAGGATAGGCTCGAAGCCCCCGAAGAACATCCGCTTGCCGTCGAAGGGCATCTTCATGTCCTGCATTTGCGGATCTTCCATCATCGCCTGGTTGCCTTTGTCGCGCGCCGCTTTCGACGGCCATTCGACCCAGGAGAACACGACGTTCTCGCCGCGCTCCGCCTGCACGGCCTTTCTGAAGTCGGTCAGCTTGCCGTCGGGAATGTCGTTGCCCCAGCATTCCACCACGCGCGTCGCGCCCAGCCGCTTGAAGATGGCCGCGGCCTTGCGGGCAACGGCGACGTACGCCTCCTTGTTGTCGTCGGGGACGGGGATCACGAATCCATCGATATAGCTCATGTGCATCTCCTTGTCGGTCGCGTCGTCGGCATCACGGGCGAATCTCGGGTTCCACGAGCTGAATGAGCAACTGCAGCGACTCCTGCCACCCGAGATAGCACATCTCGACGGGAATCATGCCGGGGATGCCCTCCTGCACGATGTGCAGCTCCACCCCGCAGGACACGGCCTGCAGCGTGACCGTGGTCTGCATCGTGCCGGGCAGGTTGGGGTCGTCGAACGCCGCCGTATAACGCAGCTTCTCGTTCGGGACGAGCTCAAGATACTCACCTCCGAACGCGTGGCTGTGACCGGTCGTGAAGTTCGTAAATGCCATGCGGTAAGTGCCGCCGACCTTGGCGTCGAGGCGCTCGACCGCGCCCGTGAAGCCGAACGGCGGCAGCCACTTGCACCAGGCGGCGGCATCGGTGAACGCGCGAAACACGCGCTCGGGGGTGGCCCGAACCACGCGGTGGAGGCGAACGGTATGAGTCGTCATGATCGATCCTTGGGTAGAAGAGGACGGCCCTCTGCTGGCACGACGAACGACGGTGCCGGAAATCGACATTGTCCATGCATTTCCGCCGCCGGAGGAACGATGGCAAGGCGCGGCAACGAGGCTCGCCGCCCTGGGAACACCGAATAGAATGGAGCCTCACGGACACTTTCGTGAGGCTTCTG
The DNA here is from genome assembly GCA_937958295.1 of uncultured Pseudomonadota bacterium. GTDB lineage: Bacteria > Pseudomonadota > Gammaproteobacteria > Burkholderiales > Casimicrobiaceae > VBCG01. The sequence goes on along the minus strand of CALFEY010000366.1, from coordinate 1,066 downwards.
ATCCCATTGCGACATGCAGCGCCAAGACGACGCCTTCGCCTCCTGCGAACAAGCCCTGGCCATCCACCGCGAAGTCGGCAACCACCACGGCGAGGCCGTGGTGCAAGACACGCTTGCCGATCCCGTCCCCGCGGACGCCACCGGCCGCCTGGCGGCGCTGCAGGCGCGACGGCACGGCCCGGGCGCGCCTGGAAATGTCACATCCGACCCGGCTGCGTCGTCTTGATGCAAGTGATCCTTTCCCGAAAGCCCGCATGACCCCCACGACGGCCGAGCGCGCGCTGCGCTTCGACCGCGAGCACTCGCGCAGCCTGCGCGCGCTCGCCTACCGCATGCTGGGCTCGCGTGCCGAGGCCGAGGATATCGTGCAGGATGCCTGGCTGCGCTGGGCCGAGGTCGACGAAGGGTCCGTCGAGCATGCCGGCGCCTTCCTCTCACGCCTCGTGACCAACCTGTGCCTCGACCGCCTGGGCTCCGCCGCACGCAAGCGCGAGCATTATGTCGGCGTGTGGCTGCCGGAGCCGCTGCTCGACGAGTACGCGGGATGGTCTCCCGGTCCCGAAGTGCGCGCCGAGTTCGCTCAGGACGTGTCGGTAGCCTTCATGCTGGCGCTCGAGCGGCTCTCCCCGCTGGAACGTGCCGCTTTCCTGCTGCACGACGTGTTCGACCTCGACTTCGACGAGGTCGCGCGCCGCCTCGACCGCACCCCGGCGGCCTGCCGCCAGCTCGCGAGCCGGGCGCGCCAGCACGTGAAGGCAGGATACGCGCGGCACGAGGTGGAAGAAGAGGAGCGCGTACGCCTCTTCGAGGCCTTCAGCGAGGCGGTGCGCAACTTCGACGTCGATGCGCTTGCTCGGGTGCTTGCCGAGGACGCGGTGATGCTGGCCGACGGCGGCGGCAAGGTCAGCGCAATCACGCGGCCGCTGCACGGCGGTGCGGTGGTGGCCCGCACGTTCATCGGGTTCGCCCGGCTGCCCGGCAGTCGCTGGCGCCTCGAGCACGCGCGTATCAACGGCCTTCCGGGCTGCCTCGTGCGCGATGCCGTGACCGGCGAGCTCGTGCAGAC
>CALFEY010000365.1 GCA_937958295.1 uncultured Pseudomonadota bacterium | reverse complement strand
GCGAGCAGGAAGAGGAGCAGCGTGCCCTGGAAGAGGCCCGTGACCGACGAGGGCAGCGCGAGCTTCATCTGTGCCGCCTCGCCCCCGAGGTAGAGCAAGGACATGAGGAGGCTCGCGAAGAAGATGCCCACCGGATGCAGTCGTCCCACGAAGGCCACGATGATCGCGGCAAAGCCGTAGCCCGGCGAAATGACGGGCAGCAGTTGGCCGACCGGACCGGCGACTTCGCCCACCCCCGCGATGCCGGCGCAGGCGCCGCCGATGAGCATGCCCATCCACACCGTGCGCTTGGCGGAGATGCCGGCGTAGTTGGCCGCGGCCGGGGCGAGGCCCGCCACACGCATCTGGTACCCCGGCAGGCTCTTGCGCATGAAGAGCCAGCCGGCCGCCACGGCCGCGAGCGCGATGAGGAAGCCCACGTTCAGGCGCGTTTCCGGCAGCAAGTTGGGAAGCAGCGCGTGCTCCGAGAAAAGCTTCGACTGCGGAAAATTGAAGCCTTCAGGATCGCGCCACGCTCCGTGCACGAGCAGCGACAGCACGAGCGAAGCGACGTACACGAGCATCAGCGACACGAGGATCTCATTGGCGTTGAAGCGCGTGCGCAGGAAAGCCGGGATCGCCGCCCAGAGCATCCCGCCGGCCATGCCGCCGATGATCATGAGCGGGATCACGAGCTTCGACTCGCTCTCCTGGAAGGCCAGCGCGAGCCCGCCGCCGGCAATCGCGCCGAGGATGAGCTGGCCCTCGGCACCGATGTTCCACACATTGGCCCGATAGCCCACCGCGAGGCCCACCGCGCAGAGCATGATGGGACTTGCCTTCAGCAGGAGCTCGCCGAGGTCGTAGAGCGTGTCGACGGGCTCGATGAAGAACGTGTAGAGCGCCTCCCACGGGTTCTTGCCCATCGCCGCAAAGAGCGCGAAGCCGATCACGAGCACGGCGGCGGTGGCGACCACGGGCGAGAGCCATTGCGCGAGGCGCGACGGCTCGGGGCGGGCTTCGAGACGGATGCGCATCGTGGCGAGTGACCCTAAGGCGCGATCACGCCGGCGGGCGAGAACGAGCGGCCGGAGACGGTATCGGGCTTGATGAACGATCCCGACATGAGGAGGCCGATCTCCTCGGCATTGGTCTCGCGCACGGGACGCGGCGCGGAGAGGCGGCCTTGCGCGATCACCGCGAGGCGATCGCAGATTTCGAAGAGCTCGTCCAACTCTTCCGACACGACGAGCACCGCCACACCGCTGTCGCGCAGGTCGAGCAGCGCCTGGCGAATCTGCGCGGCCGCGCCCACGTCGACGCCCCAAGTAGGCTGGGCGGCGATCATCATCTTGGGCGCCTGGCGGATCTCGCGCCCGACGATGTATTTTTGCAGGTTGCCGCCGGAGAGGCTGCGCGCGGCGGCGTGGGGGCCGCCGGCCTTCACGCCGTATTCGCGGATGGTGGCCAGCGCGAAGGCCCGCACCACGAGATCGCGCACGAAGCCGCGCACCGTCATGCCCTGGCGATGGGCCGTGAGCAGCGCATTGTCGGCCAGCGTCATCTCGGGTACGGCGCCGCGGCCCAAGCGCTCTTCGGGCACAAAGGCGAAACCGAGCGCGCGGCGCCGCGCGGCGTCCATCCGCCCGACCGCCACGCCGAGCAGCATGACGGCGTCCGCCTTCGGCAACAGGCGCTCGCCCGACAACGCGGCCATGAGCTCCTTCTGCCCGTTGCCCGATACGCCCGCGATGCCCAGGATCTCGCCCGCGTGTACCGTGAGGTCGATGTCGCGCAACGACGTGCCGAAGGGGTCGTCGGCGGCGAGGGTCAGGCCGCGCACCACCAGCGCGGGTGCGCCGGCGCTCGACTCGCGATGCGACGGGTGCGGCAGGTCGCCGCCGATCATCATCCGCGCGAGCGACGACGACGACTCGCGGCGCGGATCGCACGTGCCGGTGACCTTCCCGCCCCGCAGCACGGTGGCCTTGTGGCACAGCGCGCGGATCTCGTCGAGCTTGTGGCTGATGTAGAGGATGCTGCAGCCTTCTGCGGCAAGGCGGCGCAGCGTCTCGAAGAGCTTCTCCACCGCCTGCGGCGTGAGCACCGATGTGGGCTCGTCCATGATGAGCAGGCGCGGATCCTGTAGCAGGCAACGCACGATTTCCACCCGCTGCCGCTCGCCCACGGACATGGTGTGCACGTAGCGGTCGGGATCGAGCGGCAGGCCATACTTCGCGCTGACCTCGCGGATGCGCTCGGGGAGGCCGGGCCCGGCGCGATCGCCTTCGAGGGCGAGTGCGATGTTGTCGGCGACGGTGAGCGTCTCGAACAGCGAGAAGTGCTGGAACACCATGCCCACGCCGAGACGGCGGGCCCGCGCGGGATTGGCGATCGTCACCACCTGGCCTTCCCACGCGAGCGTGCCGGCATCGGGCTTGACCGCGCCGTAGATGATCTTCATCAACGTGGATTTGCCGGCGCCGTTCTCGCCCAGCACCGCGTGGATCTCGCCGGGCAGCACCGTGAGGTCGATGCCCTGGTTGGCTACCACCGACGGATAGGCCTTGGTGATGCCGCTGAGCACCAGACGCGGGGTCATCGCGCGTGCTCCGTGACCACCGCAGCATCGGCGCCGGCGGCCACCGCACGCTCGTGCACGGCGACGATCTCGGCGGCCACGGCCAGCGCGATCACGCCCGGCGCCTTGCCGCGCAAAGCAGGCGCCGCGCTGCGACCGATGGGGCACACGAGGCGGGCGAGCGCCGCGCGGGCGGTCCCGCGGGCCAGGAGCTTGCGCTCGAACTGCTGCCGCTTCGACACGGAGCCGATGAGGCCGAGGTAGGTCCAGTCGGCCCGCGCGAGGGCCGCCGATACGAGCGCGAAGTCGAGCGCGTGATCGTGCGTGGCGATGACCACGCATGCACCGCGCGGCGCATCCGTGATCTCCGCCTCCGGTGCATCCGTCGCGCGCACCTCCACTCCCGAGGGCAGGGCCGCCGGGAAGTCGTCCTCGCGGGCATCGATCCAGCGCACGCGCGCGGGCACCGCCGCGAGGATCGTCACCAGCGCGCGCCCCACGTGGCCGTTGCCGAACACGACCACGTCGAAGGCCGCGGGCCGGCGCACGTGCAGGAGCAAGGGGACGCCTCCGACGTCCACCAGCGCGGCCCCGGTGGCCTCACCCAGGCGGGCGCGTGCGTGCGCGAGCGCGGCAGCGTCGAGCGTGGCGGTGCCGAGCGAGCCTGAGACGCCTTGTGCGGTCACGGCGAGCCGGCCCGGCGCACCGAGCATGGACACCAGCACGAAAGCGAGCGCGGACTGCTCGGCGACGACCGCGGCCTCGAGCGCCGCGTCGCGCCCCGCGGCGTGCGACTCGAAGGCCAGCGTGACTACACCGCCGCAGCATTGGCCAAGGCGGGCGGCAAGCGGAAAGCGCACCACCCAGGCCGCCGCGGGGACGGGACTTTGCGCCAGCGCGGCGCGCGCGATGCGGATGGCCTCGAACTCGAGGTGCCCACCGCCGATCGTGCCGGCGATCGCGTCGCGGCCGACGATCATGCCCGCGCCGGTCTCGCGCGGCACCGAGCCGCGGGCCGCGGCAACCGTGACCCGCACGGCCGCGCCGTCCCGCGCGACGAGGTCCGCGACCGCGCTGATGGGCAGCGCGACGTCAGCCATCGGCGAGGCGGGCGCGCAGGTCGTCGACCGCGCCGAGGATGCGTTCGTCGGTGGCGGGGGCGTCCAGGCGAGGTGCCAGCGTGCGCTCCGCCACGCTCGCCACGGCGTCGCGCAGCGCGTGGAATCCCGACAACGCCAGCATGAACGGCGGCTCGCCCACGGCCTTGCTGCGGTGGATGGTCTCCTCGCCATTGGGCGCGCCGTAGAAGTCGACGCGGAAGTGCGCCGGCACGTCGTGCGCCGTGGGGATCTTGTAGGTGGAGGGGGCGTGCGTGCCAAGCTCGCCCTTGCCGTTCCACCACAGTTCCTCCAGCGCGAGCCAGCCCCAGCCCTGGATGAAGCCGCCCTCGATCTGCCCCGTGTCGATGGCGGGATTGAGCGAGGCGCCCACGTCGTGGAGGATGTCCACGGCGAGCAGCCGATGCTCGCCGGTGAGCGTGTCGATGGCGACCTCGCTCACCGCGGCGCCGTACGCGAAATAGAAGAAGGGACGCCCCGTAAGCGTCTTGGGGTCGTAGTGGATTTTGGGCGTGGCGTAGAAGCCGGTCGCGGACAGCGGCACGCGCGCCATGTAGGCGGACCGCGCGAGGTCGGCAAAGGGCAGCGTGCGCGTGCCCGCCGTGACCATGCCGCCTTCGATGGCGATGTCCGCCTCGGCGCAGGCGAACTTGCGCGCGGCGAAGGCCACGAGGCGCGCGCGCAGCGTGCGCGCGGCGTCGCGGGCCGCCATGCCGTTGAGGTCGCTGCCCGACGATGCTGCGGTGGGCGAGGCATTGGGCACCTTGCTGGTATCGGAGGCGGACACGCGCACCGATGCCACGGGAAGCCCGAGCTCCTGCGCCACCACCTGCGCGACCTTGGTGAACAGTCCCTGCCCCATCTCCGTGCCGCCGTGGTTGAGCAGGAGCGTGCCGTCGCTGTACAGGTGGAGCAGGGCACCAGCCTGGTTGTAGTGCGTGGCGGTGAACGAGATGCCGAACTTCACCGGCGTGAGCGCGATGCCACGCTTGACCACCGGGCTGTCGCCGTTCCAGCGTGCGATGGCGGCGCGCCGCTCGCGGTAGCGCGACGACGCCTCGAGCCGGCGCATGAGGTCGTCGGCGATGTTGTCCTCGATCGCCATGCCGTAGGGCGTGACGTTGCGTTCGATGGTGCCGTAGAGGTTGGCGTAGCGGACGTCGAGCGGGTCGAGACGCAGGGCAAGGGCGATCTCGTCGATCACGTGCTCGATCGGGAACATCCCCTGCGGACCGCCGAAGCCGCGGAAGGCGGTGTCGGAGACGGTGTTGGTCTTGCAGCGGAACGAGTGCAGCGCGACGTTGGGCAGCCAGTAGGTGTTGTCGGCGTGGAAGACCGCGCGATCGTTGACCGGGCCCGACAAGTCGGCGGAGAAGCCGCAGCGCGAGGCGAGCGTGAGGTCGAGCCCGAGGATGCGGCCGGCGTCGTCGAAGCCCACTTCGTAACGGTACGCGAAGGCGTGCCGCTTGCCCGTGGAGCGCATGTCGTCGTCGCGATCGAGGCGCAGCTTGGCGGCGCGTCCCGTGCGGCGCGCGACGAGGGCCGCCACACAGGCGAAGAGCGACATCTGCGTTTCCTTGCCGCCGAAGCCGCCGCCCATCCGCCGGCACTCCACCACGACGTCGTGGGCGGCGAGCCCGAGCGCGTGCGCGACCATGTGTTGCACTTCGCCGGGATGCTGCGTGGAAGTGAACACGTGCATCCCGCCATGCTCGCGCGGCGTGGCGAGGGCGATCTGTCCTTCGAGGTAAAAGTGATCCTGGCCGCCGGCTTCGACCGTGCCGGCCAGGCGATGCGGCGCGCGGGACAGCGCTCCGGCGGGGTCGCCGCGAGTGACGTGCACGGGCGGCAGGACGTAGGACTGCGCCGCCAGCGCTTCTTCGATGGTGAGAATCGCCGGCAGCGGCTCGATGTCGAAGCGGGCGAGTCGGGCCGCCTGGCGCGCCGCGCGCACGCTGGTGGCCGCCACCGCGAACACGGGCTGTCCCACGAATTGCAGGACGTCCTGCGCAAAAATGGGATCGTCGTGCACGATCGGGCCGACATCGTTCACGCCGGGGATGTCCGATGCCGTAACCACCGCGACGACGCCGGGCGTCGCGTGCACCGCGCGCAGGTCGAGTGCGTGCAGGCGGCCATGCGCGGCCGGGCTCACGCCGACGGCCACGTGCAGCATGCCGCGCGGCTCGTCGAGGTCATCGGTGTAGCGCGCCTCGCCACTCACGTGCAGGGCGGCGGAGTCGTGCGGCACCGCGGCACCGACGACCGCGCGCAGGTCGGCCAGCGGGTGCGGCGCGTTCACGCGGAGGCTTCCGTGGCCACGTGCTCGATGCGCGTGACGGGGGCGGCGCCGTGCGCCGTTTCGAGGGCGAAGCGGCGCAGCAGATTGCCGAGCACGCGACGTCGGTAGCCGGCTGTGGCGCGCATGTCGTCGATCGGCGAGAACTCGCCCTGGAGGATCGCCGCGGCTGTTTCGGCAGTGGCGGCGTTCCACGGCTTGCCCTCGAGCGCCGCCTCGGCCGCCCGCGCGCGCACGGGCGTGCCGGCCACGCCGCCGCAGCCGATGCGTGCCTGCACGACGCGGGCACCGTCGAGGACCAGGGCAAAGCAGGCGAAGACCGCCGAGATGTCCTGGTCGTAGCGTTTGCTGACCTTGTAGGCGCGCACGAGCAGGCCGGCGGGACGCTGCGGGACGTGGACGTGCGTGACGAGCTCGCCCGGCTCGAGCGCGCTCTTGCGGTAGGCGAGATAGAGCGCCTCGAGCGGCAGCTCGCGCGTGCGGGTGCCCTTGCGCAGGACCACGGAGGCCTGAAGCGCGATCAGCGCAGGCATCGAATCGCCGATGGGCGAGCCGTTGGCCACATTGCCGCCGAGCGTGCCGCTGTTGCGGATGGGCACCGAGGCGAAGCGCTGCCAGCCCTCGCTGAGCTCGGGCCACCGCGCGTCGAGCGCGGCGAAGGCATCGGCGAGCGACACGGCGGCGCCGATGGAAAGGTGCGTGGGCAACGACCGGACCTGCAGGAGCTCCTCCACCTCGCCGGTGTACACAAGCTCGGGCAGGTCGCGCAGGTGCTTGGTGATCCACAGGCCGACGTCCGTGGCCCCTGCCACGATCCGGGCCTCGGGGTGTGCCTCCACAATGGCGGCGAGGGCATCGAGGTCGCGCGGTGCCCGCCAGCGACCGCCGGCGGCGCGATAGTCGTGAGTGCCTTCGACGGCGAGCGCGGCGAGCGCGGTGGCCATCGCAGCTTCGTCGTCGGAGACGGCGCGCGAGCCGTCGGCGGTGCGCCCGCAGGCCTGCCAAGCGGGCGCGCCGGGGGCGCAAGGGGTGTCGTACATCGCCTGGGCGGCGGCCGCGATGGGACGGTAGCCGGTACAGCGGCACAGGTTGCCCGAGAGCGCGTCGCACACCACGGCGGGCGCGGGACGATGCGCGTTCTTGTACAGCCCGAAAAGGCTCATCGCGAAACCGGGCGTGCAGAAACCGCATTGCGAGCCATGGTGCTGCACGAGCGCCTGCTGGACCGGATGCAGGGCGCCGTCGGGGGCACGCAGCGATTCGACCGTGAACACCGCCTTGCCGGACACCGAGGGGAGCAGGCGGATGCAGGCATTGACCGGCTTCCACGCAAGACCATCCGAAGCCCGCGAAGGCTCGGCGAGGATCACGGTGCACGCGCCGCAATCGCCTTCCGCGCAGCCTTCCTTGGTGCCCGTGAGCTGCGCGGTGTCGCGCAGGTACTCGAGCAGCGTGGTCTGCGCAGGCGCGTGCGCGACCGTGACGGGATGGCCGTTGAGCAGGAAGCGAAGCGGGGCGGCGGAGGCGGGCTGCGTCATGGCGTGCGGAGCCAGAAGCGCGATCGTGCGGGAGGCCCATCGTCGCCCCGGCGCTATGGAATGTCAACGCCTGCGCGACATCATGCATACCGGATCGGCGGGTCGGCGGCAGCGCCGGAGCGGGTGGCGCGCACGCCGGTCACGCAAACGGTGCACGTGGCACCCCGTCGGTGCAGGCCCGCACCGCAATGCGACGCCCGGTATTGCAAATCGGGTATGCAGGATCATGGACATCCGGTATCCCGGATGTACGTCATTGACCGGTCGGCGCCGACCGGCCTATGCTGATCCGATGGCCATGCGCAGCCGCAAGACGATCGCCGCGGGAAGCGCCGAGGCGCGCATTTGCGACGCCGTGCGCGCGGCCATCCTCGAGCGGCGTCTGGCCCCTGGCACCAAGCTGCAGGAGGTCGCGCTGGGCGGCTTCTTCGGCGTGTCGCGCACGATTGTCCGGCAAGCGCTGCGCACGCTCGCGCGCGAGGGCATCGTCGCGTTGCGCGACCGTCGCGTCGCAGTGGTCGCGCGGCCATCGGCGGGCGACGTGGCGCACCTGTTCGCGGCGCGTCGCGCCGTGGAGGGGGCCGTCACCGAGCATGCGGTGGCGCGCATCACGCGTGTGCAGATCGCCGCGCTGCGGCGGCTGGTGCGCGAGGAGGAGGCGGCCTACCGGCGCGGCGATCGCGCCGCGGGCCTCGGACTCTCGCTTGCTTTCCACCGCCAGTTGGGCGTGCTGTGCGGCAACCCCATGCTGGAGCGCTATCTCACCGAGCTCGTGCTGCAGTCGTCGCTCGCCGTGGCCTTGTACGAGCTGCCTGACGCAGTGCACGCGCACGCGGACCACCTCGCGCTGCTCGATGCCATCGGACGCAGGGACGGCAAGCGGGCGGTGCGCCTGATGCACGAGCACCTCGTTGAGCTCGAGCGCTCGCTGCGCCTGCACGACGCTGCGGGCACGCCCTCGCTGTCCGAGATCTTCGGGCGCGGCAGCGCCGCGGCCGTCTTCGCGCGGTAAGGCGCCGGCGCGGCTTGCGCGGCGCTAGTGGCGCGTGGTGGAGCGCGTCCCATGCGTTCGCCGCCACGTGGCGGGGGCACGGTCCCGGATCGGCGAGGGCCCACGATGCCCCGGAAGCGCTCGGCCAGCCCCGGTGGGTCCGGCGGGCGTCGTGGTCGGGGTGGACCTGGCGGCGAGGATGGTCGACGCTGCCCGGGCACAGGCCCGGGCCCAGGGGCTTGCGTCCGTGCGCTTCGAGCGGACGGATGCGCGGGACGCGGGGTGAACTGCGCGTGGGCGGCAGTATTCCCCATCGGGTGAGCGCGCGCGTGCCGTCCCGAAAATGGAAAAGGCCCCTTGCGGGGCCCTTTCGACCGACGGTGGCGCGACTTACTTCGCGAAGCGGGTGATCTCCGCCAGCAGCTTGTCGGCGCCCTTGTTGCTCGCGGCGTTCTTGATGAGGATGTCCGGCGGCAGCACGGGCTTGCCGAAAAAGGCCTTGTCCCAGTCGCTGTTGCTCGACACGATGGTGCCGTCGAGGTTCAGGCCGCCGTATACGCCCTTGCTGCGCGAGAAGGCGATGAGGTCGGCCGTCACGTCGGACTTGGCGCCCGCGCCGACCGGACCGGCCGCCACGCTGGCGTCGGCGCCGAACTTGAACGAGCTCGCGAGGAGCGAGTTCATGCCCTTGTCCGTCATCACGAGCGTGACCATCTCGCTCGCCGCGATGCCGGCCTGGAAGCCGATGCTGGCGGTGGCGAGCGTATAGAACGCAGGCCCGACCCACTTGCCGCCGTTGCGGGCGAGGAGCACGGCACGGCCGCCCGATCCGCCCACGATGAAGCCGGCCTTGACGATCTCGGGGGCGATCAGCACGGCCTTGGCGCGGCCGATGTTCTGCTGCAGCCACTTCATTTCCGGATCGCGCATGAAGTTCGACAGCGTCTTTTCCGCCTGGTTGACGAGCACCTGCTGTTCATTCTGCGCGGCGGCCGTGACCGTGAAGCCGAGCGCCGCACCGGCCACGAGCGCCGTGGCCAGCCATTGCTTGAGGGACGTTTGCATGATTTCTCTCCGTTGGTGTAATGAGCGGGACTGGCTGGTCCCGCGGACCTTGCACGACTAGCGAAGCAGTTCGATACCCGATTGCGTAACCCGCACGCGATCACCGATGCGCAGGCCCGGCGCGGACGTCTGCTGGATGTTGGCCCAGGAGCCGTCGTCGTAGCGCACGCCGATGTTCCACACGAGCGTCTGGTCGCGGCTCGCAAGCTCGTTGCCCACGAAGCCGCCGCCGATGGCGCCGACCACCGTGGCAACGGTCTTGCCCGTGCCGCCGCCGATGAGGCTGCCAAGGCCGCCGCCCACGAGGGCGCCGCCGATCGCACCGACGGCATTGGGCACGTTCTGCACGGTCTGCGTCTGGATGGATTCCACGGTGCCCGTGCGGCCGTAGGGGTTCTGCTGCACCGAGTACGCCGGCGGCGTGTTGCAGCCAGCGAGCAGGAGCGCGGTGGCTGCGGCGAAGATAGCGGCGGTATGCCGCCAGAAGCGGTTCGTCATGTTGCGTTTCTCCGTACGGCGTTCGAGCCGGGGGTCATGGAAGAAAAAGGCGGGGCCGAGGGGACGTCAGTCCGGAATCGAATAGAGGAGGTACATCGCGGCGAGCAGCGACGACGGGCGGCCGAGCTTGCCGAGCCACGCGCCGAAGATCTTCTCGATCTCGCCGGTCATGTACACCTGAGTGAGCGCGCGGTTCACCTCGAGGCGATAGGCGGAGTCGTTGCGGGGAAGCGCGAACCCATAGGGCTCGAAGGACAGGTCCTCGGCCAGCAGGGCGAGCTTCGCCGGGTCCTTGGCCTGGGCGGCGAGGCCCACGAGCTTGATCTTGTCGCCGGCGTACGCATCGACGCTTCCGGATTCGAGCATCGCCACGCCTTCGGTGGCTTCGGCGATCGGCACAACCGTGGCATTCACCTGGCGCCGCGCTAGCGTGTCCTTCAGGCGCTGCTCGGTGGTCGTGTTGCGGATCACGGCGATCTTCTTGCCGCCGAGCTCGGTGATGCGATTGACGGGCGAGTCGTTCTTGACGAGGAAGCCGCCGCCGTCCACGAAGATCAGGCCCGAGAAATCGACGTCGTTCAGGCGCACGAGTGTTTGCGTCGTGTTGGCGCACTCGAGGTCGGCGCGGCCCGACTTGACCATCTGCAGGCGCTCGGCCACGCCGCCTACCATCCAGTTCACCTTGAGGTTCGACTCGCCGATGGCGCGCCCGATCTGCGCGATCACCCGCTTGCACAGGTCGATCGAGTAGCCCTGAGGCTGGTTGTCGCTGCCCACGAACGAGAACGGGAGGGAGTCGCCGGAGAAGGCGACGTTGATAACCTTGGCGGCCTTGATGCGTGACAGGGTGGGCGACGCCGACTGCGCGGTGGCCTGCGTCACGGCGCCGGCGATGAGCCCGGCGGCAACGGCGATTCCGACGAATAGCTTTTTCACGATGGGCTTTCTGGGGAGGGAGATGTGGAGTGCCGCCCGCGCGCGGGACGCGGGGAGGGCGGGTTCGGCGTTCGATGAAAAGGGGTGGCGTCCGATCGGCAGCAGCGGGGCGGCCTCGCGCTTCATGCGGAAGGGGCTTGCCCGTCCACCGCAGGGCGAGGATTCTACAACACCGCGTGCGGCCCGGTGCGGCCCCCCGCCAGGAGGCATGATCGGCGTCAACCCCGCGTGCTAAACTCGTTCGCCCTCCGCCGCTCATGAAGCCAGGCGGTTTCCCCTGCCCTCGCGATGCCCCGCTTCCTTCTCGTTGCCCTGGCCCTCGCGGCCCTCGCCGGACAAGCCGCGGCGGCGTCGCCCACCCTCGACCGGATCAAGCAGTCCGGGACGATCACCTTCGGCTATCGCGATGGCGCGGCGCCGTTCTCGGCCCGCCAGCGTAACGGTGCGGTCCGGGGGTACTCGGTGGAGCTGTGCGAGAAGGTGGCCGCCGCGGTCGGACGCACGCTCGGCCTGCCCAACCTCAAGGTCGTGTGGAAGCCGGTGGATAGCCAGACCCGCCTCGCGGACGTCGTCGATCGCAAGATCGATGCCGAGTGCGGTTCCACCACCATCACGCTGTCGCGCATGGAGCGGGTCGACTTCTCGGTGCCGATCTTCGTTGACGGCGCCAGTGCGCTGGTGCGCGCCGGCGCCAATGCGCCGACCTCCATCGGCGCGCTCGCCGGCAAGAAGATCGCCGTGCTGCCGGCCACTACCACCGAAACGGCCCTGCGTCGGGCGCTGGGCGTGAGCGGCGTATCCGCCACGATCGTGACCGTGAAGGAGGCTGCCCAAGGGGTGGCGCAACTGCTGGCCGGTCAGGTCGACGCCTACGCCTCCGATCGCATGCTGCTCGTGAAGCTGCGCGCCGACAATGCCAAGGCCGACGCGCTGGCCTTCCTGGACAGCGACTTCTCCTTCGAGCCCTATGGCCTCGTGCTGCCCCGCGACGATCCCGATTTCCGGCTGCTCGTGAACCGCACGCTGGTGGGCCTGTACAAGAGCGGCGAGATCGATCCCATTTTCATCCGCTGGCTCGGCCCCTTCGGCCAGCCGGGGGCGCTCCTCAACGCCATGTTCTATCTCAACGCGCTGCCGGAGTGAGCCCGATGCTGCGACTTCTCATCGCCTTGCTCGTGGCCGTGCTTGCGGCGCCCGACGCCGCGGCACAGGGCAAGCCGCGGCCGGGGTGTACCGGGGCTTGCGGCGTGATCCAGTCGATCGCCCCGGTCGCCGAGCGCCAGGTCTGGACGCCTCTCGGCTCCGTGACGCCGGGCTCGCGCGCCGACAACGGGCTGGGCGGCACGCCCAGCGCCACCGCGCAGATGCAGATCGGCCCAGGCTTCTCCAATCAGGGCATGGTGGTGATCGGCGCCGCCGGGGGCGCGGTGTACGCCCAGAAGCCCAACGAGTATCGCCGCACGCGGTGGGACGTCACGCTCAAGATGGACGACGGCGGCACGCGGGTGGTGTCCATGTCCTACGAGCCCCTGTTCGTGCAGGAAGGCGACTACGTGCGCGTGGCGGGCAACAATCTCGAGCTCGTCGACCCGTAGCCGGTCGCTCCCATGGCGCCCGGATCCGAGGCCGTAACCACCGACCGCCCCGGAGGCGCAGCGCTCGACGTACGCGACGGCGCCGACGGCAAGCGCGTGCTCGCGCTGCGTGGCCGCCTGGTGGCCGAGACCATCCCGCAGGTATGGCGCACGGCGCTTGCTGCAGTGCGCGAGTCCGCGGAGCGGCCGGTCGTGATCGACGCCTCGGCCGTGACCTACTGCGACGGCGCTGGCATCGCGCTGCTCGTCGACCTCATGCGCCAGCACCGCGCGGGGTCGGTAGAGGTGGCCAACCTCGATCCGGCATTCGAAGCCCTCCTCAAGCAGTACGACCCCGCCGCCCTCGACCACGACCTCGATCCCGAGCCGGCGCGCCGGCCTGCCGTGGAAGAGATCGGCCGCACCGCCTACGGCGTGTTCCGCGACCTGCGCCAGCAGGTCGAGTTCCTGGGCCAATCGGTGTCGGCGCTGGCGAGCGCGATCCGCCATCCGTCCACCATCCGCTGGCGCGACGTGTGGGTCATCTGCGAGCGGGTGGGGGTCGACGCGCTGCCCATCGTGGCGCTCATCTCTTTCCTGCTGGGCCTCATCCTTGCGTTCCAGTCGGCGGTGCCGATGAAGAAGTTCGGCGCGGAGATCTTCGTGGCCGACCTCATCGGCCTGTCCATGCTGCGCGAGTTGGGCGCGCTCATGACGGCCATCCTCCTCGCGGGGCGCACCGGTGCCGCCTTCGCGGCCGAAATCGGCACCATGCGCGTGAACCAGGAGATCGACGCGCTGACCACGATGGGCCTCGATCCCGTCAAGTTCCTGGTTACCACGCGCGTGATCGCGGCGGTGCTCATGACGCCGCTGCTCACGATCTTCGCCGACCTCGTGGGGCTCCTCGGCGGAGCCATCACGATGCTCTCCTTCTCCATTCCCTTCGTCACGTTCGTCAACGAGGTGGAGGCGATCGTCACCTTCCAGGACTTCATGGTGGGCTGGGTCAAGTCGTTCGTCTTCGCGCTGCTGATCGCGGGCATCGGCTGCCTGCGCGGGCTGCAGACCGCCGCCGGCGCCTCGGCGGTGGGCGACTCCGCCACCCGGGCGGTGGTGTCGGGCATCGTGCTGATCGTGATCGTCGACGGCGTGTTCGCGGTCGTGTTCTTCCTCCTCGACATATGAGCGCGGACCACGCCATGTCCGTCGCCGCGGATGCGCCGCCCGCGCGCCCGACTCCGGCCGACGACGGCTCTGTGGTGGCACGCGGCGAGCCGATCATCCGCGTGGAGGGCCTCACGGCCGGCTACGACGGCCGCGTCATCCTCCAGAACGTCACCTTCGACGTGAACCGCGGCGAGGTCTTCGTGATCCTCGGCGGCTCGGGCTGCGGCAAGAGCACGCTCCTCAAGCACATGATCGGCCTGTACGACGTGCAGGCGGGTCATGTGTTCATCGAGGGCCAGGACATCGTCGTCGCCGAGGGCGAGGCGCGCGACGCGATCCTGCGCCGCTTCGGCGTGATGTACCAGTCGGGCGCCCTCTTCGGCTCCATGACGCTGCTCGAGAACGTGCGCTTGCCCATGGAAGTGTTCACCGCGCTCGACGGCGAGCAGATGGACCGCCTCGCGCGCATGAAGCTCGCGCTGGTGGGTCTCGTCCAGTTCACCGGCCACCTGCCCAACGAGATCTCCGGCGGCATGCAGAAGCGCGCGGCCATCGCCCGGGCGATGGCGCTCGACCCGCCGATCCTGTTCCTGGACGAGCCCTCGGCCGGCCTCGATCCCATCACCTCCGCTGAGCTCGACGCGCTGATCCGGCGCCTGGCCGACAGCCTCGGCGTGACTTTCGTGATCGTCACCCACGAGCTGGCGTCGATCTACGCGATTGCCGATCGTGTCATCATGCTGGACAAGCGCGTCAAGGGGATCATTGCCGAGGGCGATCCGCGCACCTTGCGCGACGAGAGCACCGATCCTTACGTGCGCCAGTTCTTCCACCGGCAAGCCGAACTCGCGCCTTGAGCCACGTGCCATGAGCCAGAAAGCCAACTACTTCAAGCTGGGCCTGTTCGTCATCGGCGCCATCGTGGCCGCCGTGGTGGTCCTCGTGATCATCGGTACCGGGCGCTTCTTCGAGCGTCGCGTGATCATCGAGACTTACTTCAAGGAATCGGTGCAAGGCCTGGATATCGGCTCCCGCCTCAAGTACCGCGGCGTCACCATCGGCGAGGTGACCAAGATCACCTTCACCTACACTCGCTACCAGCTCGACCTGCCCATCAATCAGCGCGAGCGCTACGTGCTGGTCGAGGCGCAGTTGCAGCCGCGCCTCGTGGGCGGACGCGCCGCCGCCGGCGACATGACGGATCCGGAGAGCGGGCGCATGGAGGTCGAGAAGGGCCTGCGCCTGCGGCTCGCGCCGCAGGGCATCACGGGCACGAGCTACCTCGAGATGGACTACATCGACCCGCCGCCGCCGGTGCTGCCCATCTTCTGGACGCCGCAGAACCTCTACATTCCCAGCGCGCCATCGACGGTGACCGCCATCGTCAACGCGGCGCAGGACATTCTGGAGAAGCTCCACCGCATCGATTTCGAGGCCACCGTGGCGCGGGTGGACAAGCTTCTCGACACCACCAACGACCGCATCGCCGCGATCGATACCAGGAAGTTGAGCGATCGCGCCGACCGCACGCTCGCCAAGCTCGAGTCCACGCTCGACAACCTGCAGGCGAAGAAGCTCTCCGACGAGGCCAACGCGCTGATCAACGAGATGCGCGAGTCCAATGCCGCGCTCAAGCGCCAGCTCGACAACCCGGCGTGGCAGAAGATCCCCGAGGACACGTCCGCGGCCATTGCCCGCGTGAAGGCGCTGGTGAGCGATCCCAAGCTCACCAAGACGATCGCCGACCTGGAGCGCATCACGGGCCGCTTCGACCGCCTCTTCGGCTCGTCGGACGCCGACCTTGCCACCACCTTCGAGAACCTACGGCAGATCACGGACAACCTGCGCGATCTCACCGAGGCACCCAACCTTTACCCGGGGAGCGGGCGCTTCGGCGCGCCGCCGGCGGCGCTGGAGCGCAAGCCATGCCCGTCTCGCGCGGTCACTTCGTTCGCGCCGGGCTCGCGGCCATGGCGCTCGGGCTCGTGGCGGGTTGCACCCGGCCGTCGCCGGTCAAGGGCACCTATGTGCTGGAGCCCGCCATGCCGCCGCCGGGGCCGCGCACCCATCCGGGGCTCGTGCGGGTGGGCAACTTCACGGTCAGCGCGCCGTATCGCGGCCGTTCCTTCGTGTACCGCGAGACGGACCTCAAGTTCGAGACGGACTACTACCACGAGTTCCTCGTTGCGCCGGGCGCCAACCTCAGCGAGGCCACGGCGCGCGCGCTCACCGCCGCCAAGGTCTTCGCCGGCGTGGCGCCGAGCGGCGTGCCGGTCGACCACGACTGGACGCTCGACGGCTTCGTGGACGCGCTCTACGCCGACGGCCGTGTCAAGGACAAGCCGGTGGCCGTGCTGCGCATCACCTTCTTCCTGCGCTCGCGCGCCGGCGATGCCGGCGTGCCCGTGTGGACGCGCAGCTACGAGAGACAGGTGCCGTTCTCCACCGGCAGTGCGGGCGCGTACGTGACGGCGCTCAACAGTGCCTTGTCCGAGATCCTGGCCGAGCTCGCCAAGGACCTCGCGGGAGCCGCGCTACCCAAGCCTTGAGGGCGGATCCCCCCGCTTGATCGATGTCAACGGCCATGGTGCAACACCCGAGTAAGGTGATGACATGAGCGACGAGCAGAGCAACCTGGGTGCCCGCTGGTGGGCCAAGAACCTCGACGAGGTCGACCGCGAGGTCGCCCGGCTTGCCGCGCTGTGCAAGGTGCGCCTGCTCGACCCGGGCGTGATCGAGCGGGTCGTGCATAACGATGCATCGGTGTGCGGCATCAACAACAAGCCGGCCTTCGACAAGCTCCGCAGCGCGCTCATGCTGCACTACCACGTGCGCGACAAGGCGGTGGGCGTGATGGGCGAGGCGGCCACGCGCGAGGTGATCGCCGACATCGTGGCCAACCTGCGCAAGCGCTTCGGCGACAAGTTGGGATAGCGCGGCGTGCCGGCTCCTCGCGCCGGGATCGCAGTCAAGCAGAGGGATATCGTATGAGCCTTCCCACCAGTGCCGGCAAGCTGGCCCGCAGCCAGGATCTTGCCACTCGCGTGTCGATGGTCCTGCGCAAGCGCAGCGAGCTCGCCAACGAGGCCCTCGCGCGGCGACTTGCCGAGGCCGGTACCGAGAGCGGCATGGCGGAGCTCGTCGGCGATCCGTCCCGACTGGCCCGGCTGTGGTCCGACTGGCCCGGTTACGCGCTCGACGCCGCCCAGCGTAGCATCCTCTTCTGGGACACGCTGCGCCGGCGCGGCAATGCCTACCTCGAGCACGTACAGGCCGGCCAGCCGCCGGTGCTCCATTTCGACTACGAGACCGTGCTCGACGGCCGCGGCCTGCCGCACCCGGTCAACTACGCGCTCGTGCGCATCGTCCCCCCTGAAGGCGTGACCGTGGACGCGAAGAAGCGTCCTTACGTGATCATCGATCCGCGCGCGGGCCACGGCCCGGGCATCGGCGGCTTCAAAGACGACTCACAGGTGGGCGTGGCGCTCCGAGCGGGACATCCCGTCTACTTCGTGATCTTCTTCCGCGATCCGGAGCCAGGCCAGACGCTGCTCGACGTGTGTCGCGCGGAGAAGGCCTTCGTGCGGAAGGTGCGTGAGCTGCATCCGGCCAGCGAGAAGCCCGCCATCGTGGGCAACTGCCAGGGGGGCTGGGCGGCGATGATGCTCGCCGCGGCCGATCCCGACGACACCGGCCCCATCGTGATCAACGGCGCGCCGATGTCCTACTGGGGAGGCGCATGGCAGGACGGCGGGGGCGACAACCCCATGCGCTACGCCGGCGGCGCGCTCGGCGGCACGTGGCTGTCGTCGTTCGCCTCCGATCTTGGCGACGGCATCTTCGACGGCGCCTACCTCGTGGAGAACTTCGAGAATCTCAACCCGGCGAACACGTTCTGGGACAAGTACTACCACCTGTACGCAAACGTCGATACGGAGCCTGCCCGCTTCCTCGAGTTCGAGCGCTGGTGGGGCGGCTTCTACCTCATGAACCGCGAAGAGATCGAGTGGATCACCCGCAACCTCTTCGTGGGCAACACGCTGTGGAAGGGCGGGACGGCGGGACCGGAAGGGAAGTCGTTCGACCTGCGCGACATCAAGGCGCCCATCGTTCTGTTCGCCTCCATGGGCGACAACATCACGCCGCCCCAGCAGGCGTTCAACTGGGTAGCCGACATCTACGGCTCCACCGAGGAGATCAAGGCACGCGGGCAGGTGATCGTGGGCCTCGTCCACGAGAGCATCGGACATCTGGGCATCTTCGTCTCGGGCCGCGTGGCCACCAAGGAGCACGCCCAGATCGTATCGGTGCTCGAATCGATCGAAGCGTTGCCTCCCGGGCTATACGCCATGCGCATCAAGGAGACCACGCTCCGTTCCGGCCTGGTGCAGTACGAGGTGGAGTTCGAGGAGCGTCGGCTCGAGGAGGTTGCGGCGCGACTCAATCGCTTCCAGCGCAACGACGAAAAGCCGTTCGAGGCGCTGAAGGCCGTGTCGGAGTTCAACCAGCGCGCCTATGAGCTCTTCGCGCAGCCGTTCGTGCAGGCGATGTCCAACGAGGCCACGGCCAAGGCGGCGCGCAAGCTGCACCCGCTGCGTGTGCAGCGGTGGGCCCTGTCCGACCTCAACCCGTGGACGGCGTGGCTTGCCCCGGCGGCGGAGGCGGTACGCGCCCAGCGCGCGCCTGCCGGGGGCGACAACGCGCTGACCAAGGTCGAGCGCGCTGCGTCGGCCGCGCTGCACGCGTCGCTCGACTACTACCGCGCCATGCGTGATGCCACGAGCGAGGCTCAGTTCTTCCTCACCTACGGCAACGTGTTCTCGCTCTACCTCGCCGATCGACAACCCCGCAGCGAAGGGCCGGGCGCGATCGCCGAGGGGGGCGAGCTTCCCTTCGTGCAGGATGCGCTGGCCTCGATCGGGCAGGGCGGTTATCCGGAAGCGCTGGCCCGCGTGGCATGCCTGCTCGCGCGCAAGGGCGAGCCGGTGCTCCTGTCGCGACTGCGGGCCAAGGCCGAGCTCATCGACGACTATCGCGAGCTGCTGCCTGACATGCCGCCGGACCAGTGGCGGCGCGTGCGCGGCGAGCAGGAGATCATCGTGCGCTACGCGCCGGAAGAGGCCCTTGCGACCTTGCCCGAGTTGCTGCGCGACGCCGATGCGCGCCGCCAGCTGACGATGCTCGTGGAGCGCCTGCGCGCCGATCCGCGCGTGCGTCGCGCGACCCCCACGGTGGGACAGCGCGCGATGCTCGACGAGATTCGCCAGGTGCTGGGCGAGCCGGCCGCCGTGGTTCCGGGCGTGCGCAAGGCAAGGGGCAAGAGCGCAGTGGCCGCCAAGGGCACGCGTCGCACCGCACGCAAATCGGCGCCGTCCACGCGCGCCTGAACGGACCTCGCTCATGGAACGCACGCACGAGAAGTACCAGCGCCTCCTCGACTTCTGCAAGACGCTGCCGCCGGTCACCACGGCGGTGGTGCACCCTTGCGACGAGAGCTCGCTGCGGGGCGCGGTGGATGCAGCCAGGCTTGGGCTCATCGCCCCCATTCTGGTGGGGCCGCGCGCGCGCATCGAAGCGGTGGCCGCGGAGCACGGCATCGATATTGGCGGCATCCCCATCGTCGATGCACCCTACAGCGAGGCGTCGGCGGCCCAGGCGGTGGCGCTCGTGCGCGGAGGCAAGGCGGAAGCCCTCATGAAGGGCAGCCTGCACACCGACGAGCTCATGGGCGCGGTCGTGAGCCGCGAGGCGGGCCTGCGCACCGCGCGGCGCATCAGCCACTGCTTCGTGATGGACGTGCCGTCGTATCCGGATACGCTGATCGTGACCGATGCCGCGATCAACATCTCGCCCACGATGGAGGACAAGGTCCACATCATCCAGAATGCAATCGATCTCGCGCACGCGCTGCGCTTCCCGGAGGTTCGGGTCGCCATCCTCTCCGCGATGGAGACGGTCAATCCGAAGGTGCCGTCGACGGTGGAGGCGGGGGCGCTGTGCAAGATGGCCGACCGCGGTCAGATCACGGGCGCGATCATCGACGGCCCGCTTGCGCTCGACAACGCGATCAGCCTCGAGTCGGTGAAGATCAAGCACATCGAGTCGCCGGTGGCGGGGCGCGCCAATGTGCTCGTGGTGCCCGATCTGGAAGCAGGCAACATGCTCGCCAAGAGCCTCTCCTTCCTTGCCGGCGCCGACGCCGCCGGCATCGTGCTCGGTGCCCGCGTGCCGATCATCCTCACGAGCCGTGCCGACTCGGTGATGACGCGCCTTGCTTCCTGCGGCATCGCCTCGCTGGTGGCGCACGCCCGGCGCGAGTCGATGCGCCCGGTGGTGGCCTGACCGTGGAGGGGACGATCGCCGTTGTCAATGCGGGGTCGTCGAGCCTCAAGTTTTCGCTGTACGAGCACGCGGGCGATGCCCTGACGCTTGTCGCGAACGGACAGGCCGAGGGCCTCTTCACCGCGCCGCACTTCGTCGCCCGCGACAGCAGCGGTGCCGTCATCGCCGAGAAATCGTGGAGCGAGGGCACGGCGCTCGGCCACGAAGGCGCGCTCGACGAGCTCATCGCGCTTCTTCGCGATCGTTTCGCAGGGCGCCGGCTGACCGCCGTGGGCCATCGGGTGGTGCATGGCGGCCCGGCGTATGCCGAGCCGATCCGGGCCGACGCGACCGTGCTCGCCGCGCTCGAAGCCTTCGTGCCGCTCGCTCCCCTGCACCAGCCCCACAACCTCGCGCCGATCCGCCTGCTGTTGGCACGCCAGCCCGGTCTGCCGCAGGTGGCCTGCTTCGACACGGCCTTTCACCGCCAGCAGCCGCCGGTGGCGCAAGCGTTCGCGCTGCCGCGCGCGATCAGCGACCGCGGCGTGATCCGCTACGGCTTCCACGGGCTGTCCTACGAGTACATCGCGCAGACGCTGCCCGCCGTCGACGCCCGCGCGGCGCAGGGTCGCACGGTAGCCCTGCACCTCGGCAACGGCGCCAGCATGTGTGCCCTGCGCGCCGGGCGAAGCATGGCGAGCACCATGGGCTTCACCGCGGTCGACGGCCTGCCCATGGGCACGCGTTGCGGCAACCTCGATCCGGGCGTGCTGCTCTACTGCATGAGCGAGCTCGGCATGGACGCCAAGGCACTCGAGCGCCTCATCTACCAGGAGTCGGGGCTCCTCGGCGTGTCCGGCATCTCGAGCGACATGCGCGAGCTCGAGGCAAGCGCCGATCCGCGGGCACGCGAAGCCATCGAGCTCTTCGCCTACCGCATCGGCCGGGAGCTGGGCTCGCTCGCCGCCGCCCTCGGCGGGCTCGACGCCATCGTGTTCACCGCGGGCATCGGCGAGCACAGCGCGGCGTTGCGCGAGCGCGTGTGCCTTGCGGCCGCGTGGCTCGGCGTGCAACTCGATGCGCAGGCCAACGCGCGGCATGCCACGCGCATCAGCACCGCGGACAGCGGCGTTGCCGCGCTCGTGGTACCTACCAACGAAGAGCTGATGATCGCCCGCCACACGTTGCGCGTGCTGAGCGAGAGCGGCGCCGCCGCTGCCACGCCGGGATCACCATGAACGCACAAACGCATCGTCCCGTGCTCGCCGGCCGCAAGGCCCTCGTGGTGGGCATCGCCAACGACCAATCCATTGCCTACGGCTGCGCGCGCGCGTTTCGCGAGCTCGGCGCTGAAGTGGCGGTCACCTATCTCAACGAGAAGGCCCGGCCTTACGTCGAGCCGCTCGCGCAGGTGTTGGGCGCGCCCCTGTTCCTGCCGCTGGACGTGAGCGTGGAGGGGCAGCTCGAGACGGTGTTCGATGCGGTCAAGTCCACGTGGGGACGCCTGGACATCCTCGTGCACTCCATCGCATTTGCACCCAAGGCGGACCTGCAAGGTGGCCTTTTGCAGTGCTCAGCCGCCGGGTTTGCCAAGGCCATGGACGTGTCGTGCCATTCGTTCGTGCGTATGGCGCGACTTGCGGCCCCCCTCATGGACGACGGCGGCACCATGCTCGCCATGAGCTATCACGGCGCCGCGAAGGTGGTTCCGACGTACAGCGTCATGGGACCGGTCAAGGCCGCGCTCGAGGCCTCTTGTCGCTACCTCGCCTATGAGCTCGGCAGCCAGGGCATCCGCGTGCACGCCATCTCCCCAGGTCCGCTCAAGACGCGCGCGGCCTCCGGCCTCAAGGATTTCGACGTGCTGCTGAGCGAGGCAGCGCAGCGCGCGCCGCTCGGCGAGCTCGTCGACATCATGGACGTGGGCTTCGCCTGCGCGTACCTCGCCACGCCCTACGCCCGGCGCCTGTCCGGCGAGACCCTCTACGTCGACGGCGGCCTCAATATCATGGCGTGATCCGCAAAGGCCCGGCGACGCGCCTCGCGCCGCGAGCCCGTCAGAACTTCTCGGGCACCCGCTTGTAGGCGTAGTCGGGATCCCGATAGCCGTCGTCCTTCTGCCGCTTGGGCAACGTGATTTTCTTGCGCGGGACGTCCTCGTAGGGAATGCGGCTTAGGAGGTGCGACACGATGTTGAGGCGCACCTTCTTCTTGTTTTCGGAATCGGCCACATACCAGGGCGCCCACGCGGTGTCGGTAGCGGCGAACATGGCGTCGCGCGCACGGGAGTAGTCGTACCAGCGGCTGTACGACTTGAGATCCATAGGCGAGAGCTTCCAGATCTTGCGGCCGTCGGTGATGCGTGCCTTGAGCCGGCGCGTCTGCTCGGCGGCGCTCACCTCGAGCCAGTACTTGAGCAGGATCACGCCGGATTCGACGATCGCCTTCTCCACCTGCGGCAGGCTCGCGAGAAAGCGCTCGGCCTGCGTCTCGGTGCAAAAGCCCATCACCCGCTCCACCCCCGCGCGGTTGTACCAGCTCCGGTCGAAGATCACGACCTCGCCCGCGGCCGGGAGGTGGGGCAGGTAGCGCTGCACGTACATCTGCGACTTCTCCCGCTCCGTGGGTGCCGGCAGCGCGACCACCCGGAACACGCGGGGACTGACCCGTTCGGTGATGGCCTTGATCGTGCCGCCCTTGCCGGCGCCATCGCGACCTTCGAACACGATGCAGACCTTGAGGCCTTTGTGGACCACCCACTCCTGCAGCTTGACGAGTTCGACATGGAGCTTCTTCAGCGCCTTTGCGTAGTCCTTGTTGCCGAGCTCGGTCGACGCCTCTTCTGCAACGGCTTTCTTGCCAGCCATGGTTCCCTCCAGGGTTGAGGGCCGTGCGTGGGGCACGGCACCGGAACACGTAAAGCCACCAGCATAAGCCGACGCCGGTCGGAGAGGCTATGACGCACGCCCGCGTTGCGCCGCGCTACCGTGCCGGCGGAGGATGGCGTTCGCAGTGGGGGAACGATGACGTCGATGCCTTGAGACGATAGACCGCGACCTCTCGCGATGGTCACGGCGATGATCAGGCCGAACCGCGTTTGCGAGATCCGATCGAGCGGATCGCTCGCGGGACGAAGGGCGCGAATGGTCGCGGCGAGGCCACCGCTGAGCATTTCCTGCGCGCGGTAGCCGTCCGGCGCGCGCACGCCGAACTGAACGAGGCAAGCTACTTCTTCGCTGTCGGCTCGACGGTCAGCGCCACGGCCTGCGTGAACTTCGCCTCGACCTGGTCGCCCTTGGCGATGCGCTTGAACTGGGCGGGATCGGGGATGCGCAGTTCCACGGTTTGCTTCGGCCCTTTCAGCGTGACGGTTTGCTTCGCGGGATCGACCGCCACCACGTCGGCCACGATGGTTACCTCGCGACCGACCGCAGCGGCCGGCGCCTGCCCTGCCTTGGCCGCGGCGGCTCCGGCTTGCTCCGTGCGCGCCACTACAAGCCCACCACCCTTTTTCAACTCGAGCGTCAGTGCCTCCACGTAGCGAAGGTCGACCTGGTCGCCGACCTTCAACGCATCGAAATTCTTGACCTCGGGGCCTGCCGTGACGGTGACGAGGTTGCCCTGGGGGCCCTTGAGCGTGACGTCGCGCGTGGCCTTGTCGATGGCCGTGATCGAGGCCGAGATGCTGACGGTCTGCGCAACGGCTGCGCGACCCGGTGCTGTGCCCACGACCGCGCCGCCCGATTGGGAGAGCGCGAAAGACGACCACGCGAAGGTGGCGGCGGCGACAACGATGAATGACTTGCGCATGCGGGAATCTCCTCGAACGATGGGCAGGATTTCAGCGGAACGAAGGGGGTCGTAGGGGGGGCGCGGACGGCGCACGGCCGTCACCCGCACCGAGCGTGGGGTGGCCAGCGTCCTAGGCGGAGGCAAACGCCTTCGTGGTGTAGAGCAGGATGACCACGAGAACCGTGAGCACCCAGAGCCATTCGCCGCGATGCTTGTGCCTGGTATTCATGCGGACCCCCGGAGCAGAGCTTATCAGGGTAGCCCTTGCGGGTTTCTCGCGGGTTGATCCAGCGCAGAAGAGCCCGCGAAGGGGACCGGCGCCGCACCGCTGCGGTCATGCGCAGGCGAAGCCGCGGAGCGAAGCTGACCTCTGTCGCGTCAGAACAGCGGCGGCATGCCCCGGCTGCGGTCCTGCGGTGGCGGGGCCGTGTCGCCCGTCATCCGGTCGGCGTCCACCACCCAGCCGCCGCCCATCGCCTTGTAGATCGCCACGCTGGAGCTGAACATGGCCGCGCGCACGGCTGCGAGCGTGAGCTCGGCGGGGAAGAGCTGCTGCTCGGCCTGCAGCACCGTGGTGTAGGACGTGTAGCCGCCGTCGTACTGCATGTGCGCGAGCCGCGCGTAATCCTTGAGCGCGGCCACGAGACGCTCCTGCGCAGCGAGCTGCTCCTGCACCTTCTGGTTGGCCACGAGCGCGTTGTCCACTTCCGAGAATGCGCTCTGGATGGAGTAGCGATAGCTCGCCACGGCCGCTTCGCGCGTGCCTTCGGCCTGCGCCACCTGGCCGCTCACCGCGCCGAAGGTGAAGATCGGCCCGGCGAGCGAGCCGGCGTAGCTCCACACGCGCGCGGGGCCGCGGAACAGGTCCGACAGCGACGGACTGGCCGAGCCGCCCGCCGCGGTGAGGGAGATCGTGGGGAAGTACAGCGCCTTGGCGGCGCCGATCTGCGCATTGGCCGCGATGAGCTGGTTCTCGGCCTGCAACAGGTCGGGGCGGCGCGTGAGGAGCTCCGACGGAACCCCTGCCGGGACCTTGGGCAGCGCGAGGTCGTACACCGACTTGCCGCGGGGGATGGGCCCGGGATTGCGGCCGAGGAGCACGCACAGCGCGAACTCCGTTTGCGCGATCTGTGCCTCGATCTGCGGGATCTGGGCAGCGGCCGTCTCATACTGCGAGGCGACCTGCGACACGTTCATCTGCGAGATCTGGCCGTACTGGAACTGCAGCTTGAACAGGCGCAGCGACTCGCCGTAGGCCGCGAGCGTGTCCTTGGCGATCACGAGTTGCTGGTCGAGGCCACGCAAGGTGAGGTAGTTGCTCGCCACGCTTGCCACCAGCGTGAGGATCACGCCCTTGCGGGCCTCGTCGGTGGCAAGAAGGTTGGCCCGCGCCGCCTCGGACAGGCGCTGGATGCGGCCCCACAGGTCGATTTCCCAGCTCGCCGAGAGCAGGGCCTGATAAGAGGACTGCGGGTTGGGAATGAGCGCGGCGATCTCGGGCCGCTGCCCGGATTCGCTCGTGCGGCCGCGGCCCGCGGAGCCGTTGTAGCCGGCCTGCGGGAACAGGGACGAGCGTGTCTGCGTGAGCACGCCGGCGGCGGCCTCCACGTTGCCCACGGCCACTTTCACATTCTGGTTGTTGGCGAGCGCCTCGGCGATCAAGGCGTCGAGCACCGGGTCGTTGAACTGCTTCCACCACTGGGTGTTGGCGGTGTCGGCGGCGTCCTTGGGGGAATAGGTGAACGTGGCCGGCGTGTCGATCGTGGGCCGCGTGTAGTCGGGGCCCACGGTGCAGGCCGCAAGGCCCATTGCGCACAGTGCGACGGTGACGAGGCGGCGCATGGTCAGCCCTCCGACCGCGCCGGCGGCGTCGGCTCCGCAGGAGGCGGCTCGGCGACGGCCGCGGCATGCGCCGCGCTCTCGTCCGCCTTGCCCTTCTCGCCTTCCTTGCCTTCCTTCATCCGGTCGAAGAGATAGAAGAGCAATGGCACGTAGAGCATCGCGAGCGTGGTTTCGCCGAGCATGCCGCCGATGATGCCGGTACCGATGGAGTGCCGCGCATTGGCGCCAGCGCCCACGGCAAGCGCGAGCGGCAGTACGCCGATGGCGAAGGCGAGCGACGTCATGATGATCGGCCGCAGGCGCTGCTCGCCCGCGAGGATCGTGGCTTCCATGATCGACTTGCCCTGCTTGCGGAAATCGATGGCCGCGGACACGCGCAGCACGGCGTTCTTGGCGCCGAGTCCGATCAGCACGAGGAGGCCGATCTGGAAGTACACGTCGTTGTCGAGCCCACGGAAATGATTGGTGAGCAACGCCCCGAGGATGCCGAAGGGCACGGCGGACATCACCGCCCCCGGCAGCGTCCACGATTCGTATTGCGCGGCGAGCACCAGGAACACGATGATGAAGCCGAACACGAAGGCGAGTCCCGACGTGCCGCCCGATTGCTTCTCCTCGAATGCGAGTCCCGACCAGCCGTACTGGTAGCCTGGCGGCAGCGACTGCGTGGCCACGTCCTCCATCGCCTT
This sequence comes from uncultured Pseudomonadota bacterium, assembly GCA_937958295.1. Classification (GTDB taxonomy): domain Bacteria; phylum Pseudomonadota; class Gammaproteobacteria; order Burkholderiales; family Casimicrobiaceae; genus VBCG01. The sequence continues at coordinate 10,789 of CALFEY010000365.1, read as the reverse complement.
GATGGCATCCCCCGAGCTGTAGCCCTGCGCGGCGTTGCCGTTGATCTTGGCGGCGGTGAAGCCGTTGAAGTGCGGCAGCAGGTCGGGACCGGAGGTCCACTGCGTGGTCACCACCGACGACAGCGGCACCATCTGGTTCTGGTTGTTGCGGGTGTACAGCCGCGTCAGGTCCTCGGGGTTCTGGCGATACTGCGCGTCCGATTGCAGGATGACCCACCACACGTTCGAGAAGAGGTTGTACTGGCTCACCGCGAGCGAGCCGAACTGCGCCTGGATCGCGCTGTAGACGTCCTGGATCGGCACGCCGAGGAGCTGGGTCTTCTCGCGGTCGACGTTTGCCTTCAACTGCTGCGTGCTGGCCGTGTAGGTGGTGGTGAGGCCGGTCAGGTCCGGGCGCTCGCGCGCGACCTTGAGAAAGTCCTGCATCACGCGATCGAGCGCGACCGGATCGCCCGTGCCTGTGTCCTGAATCCAGAACTCGAAGCCGCCCGTGGTGCCGATGCCGGGGATGGCCGGCGGCGCGATGGGCACCACGACCGCGCCTTCGATTTGGCTCGCCTTGACGAAGAAGGTCTGCAGGATGGTGCGCACGTTCTGCTGCTTGGCCGTCTCGATGTTCGCGTAGCGCTTGTCGAAGTCGTCGAAGGTCACGAAGATCGTGGCGGCATTGGTCTTGAAGCCGTTGTCGAGGAGGCTGTAGCCCGTGACCACCGTGCGCGTCTTCACGCCCGGGATGTCCTTGAAGATCGCATCGGCCCGGCTGGCGATCTCCTGCGTGCGAGCGAGGCTCGCCGCTTGCGGCATGATGATCGCGGCGAACGCATAGCCCTGGTCCTCGTTGGGCACGAAGCTCGTGGGCAGGGTCTTGAAGAGGTGGAAGATCGAGTACAGGAACACCGCGAGCAGGATCAGAGCCACCACGGCGTACTTGATCACGTAGCTCACCGCAACCCCGAACGCCTGCGTTACGCGATCCACCTGGCGATTGAACCAGGCGAAGGGCCCGCGCGTGGGGGGGGTGGTGTGCTTCAGCATCACCGCGCACATGGCGGGGGTGACGGTGAGGGCGAGGAAGCCCGATACCGACACCGAGATCACGATCGTGATGGCGAACTGCTTGTAGAGCTGGCCGGTGGTGCCGGGCAGGAATGCCGCTGGGATGAATACCGAGCACATCACGAGCACCACGGCCACGAGCGAGCTCGCGATCTCGTTCATGGAACGGATGGTGGCGTCCTTGGGCGACAGGTGGTGCTGCTGCATGTTGCGTTCGACGTTCTCCACGACCACGATCGCGTCGTCGACGACCATGCCGATGGCGAGCACGAGGCCAAATAGCGTGAGGAGGTTGATCGAGAAGCCCAGCGCGAGCATGCCGGAGAACGTGGCGATGAGCGCGATCACGATCGCCACCGAACAGATGACCGTGGTGCGGAAGCTCTGGAGGAACAGGTACACCACGAGCACCACGAGCACGATGGCCTCGAAGAGGGTCTTGATCACCTCCTCGATGGACAGGCGCACGAAGTCGTTGGTGTCGAGCGCGACGAGGTACTCCATCCCGTCGGGGAACTTCGACTTCATCTGCTCCATCGTCTCCCGCACGGCCTTGGACACGGCGAGGCCATTGGCGCCCGGCTGCTGGTACACGGCGATGATGGTCGCCGCGGTGCCGTTCATCTGGCTGTCCACGATGTACTGCTGCAGGCCGATCTCGGCGCGCGCGACGTCGCCCACGCGCACGATCGCGTTGCCGTCCTGCGAGGCGCGCAGGATGATGTTCTCGTACTGCCGCGGATCGGTGTACTGCGCCTGCGTGATGACCGGGAAGGTGAGCTCCACCGGCCCGACGTTCGGCTGCTGGCCGATCTGGCCCGCGCCGAAGAGCTGGTTCTGCTGGTTGATCGCGTTGGCGATATCGGTTGTGGTGATGCTCAGCGAGGCCATGCGGTCCGGGTTCATCCAGATGCGCATCGCCTGGTTGGGCACGCCCATGATCTGCGCCTGGCCCGCGCCGTTGACGCGCTTCAGCGCATCGAGCACGTAGACATTCGCGTAGTTCGCGATGTAGTTGGCGCTGTAGCGGTTGTCCTTTGCGTACACGGACACCAGCATCATGATCGACGACGACTTCTTCTGCACGTTCACGCCCTGCTGCACCACCGCGGAGGGCAGCTGCGGCATCGCGAGGTTGACGCGGTTCTGCACCTGCACCTGGGCGATATCGGGGTCCGTGTTCAGCGAGAAGTAGATCGTCATCGTGAGCTGGCCGGTCGAGCTCGACGTGGACGTCATGTAGAGCATGTTGTCCACGCCGTTGATCTGCTGCTCGATCGGCGAGGCCACGGACTCGGCGAGCGTCTTGGAGTCGGCACCCGGGTAGGTGGCCGACACCGTGACCTGCACGGGCGTGATGCTCGGGTATTGCGAAACCGGAAGCTGCGTCATCGACACGAGGCCGGCGAGGCAGATGATGAGCGCGACGACCGCCGCGAAGACGGGCCGCTCGATGAAGAAACGCGACAGCATGCGGGCCGCTCCCTACTGCTGGACGCGAAGGTCGACGCGGCGCGCCTGGTCGTCGCTGCCCGACCCGGTCACGGTCACCGGCGGCACGAGCGCGAGGCGGTTGGGCTCCACGCCGAGGTTCACGAGCTCGTCGCGCACCACCTGCGCGCGCTTCTTGGCGAGCTCGATGTTCGCCGTGGCGTCGCCGGTGCGATCGGCATATCCCGTGACCAGAATGCGCGTGCCGATGCCCACGTAGGCGGCGGCGGCGATCCGCAAGGCCCGTTGGGCCCCGGAATCGAGCGCGGCCTGTCCCTTGGGAAAGTAGATAGAGACGCTCGATGCGGTAGCGGACGGGAACGGCGAGGGCAGCGATGCCTTGCCGGAGGCGGGGTCACCCTTCACCGCGCCCGTCACGGGCGGTCCGCCGGGCGCGGCGCGTGGCGCTGCGGGCGGCGTGGGCGTGGGTGGGACGTACTGCGTGGGCTTCACCGCCGCGCCTTCGCTGAGGCGGATGCCGCCATCGATCACCACCTTGTCGCCGTTGTTGAGGCCTTCGGAGATGATCCAGCCTTCGCCGCGCCACTCGCCCACCACCACCGGGCGAAGCTCCGCCTGGTTGCTCGCATTGGCCACCCACACGAAGTGGCCCTTGGCGCTCTGCTGCACTGCGCGCTGCGGCACCACGATGGCGTTGGGACGCGTGGCGCCCTTGAGGCGCACCCGCACGTACTGATTCGGGCGCAGCACGCCGGAGGGGTTGTTGACCGTGGCCCTTAGCATGAACGTGCCGGTGGTGGCGTTGTAGGACGGGTCGGCGAAGGTGATAGCGCCCGTGTACGGGAACAGATTGCCGTCCACCATCTCGATCTCGACGATGAACTTGCCGCCCTCGGGCAGCTGCAGGAGACCCGCCCGCACGTCGTTGCGGATGCGCTCCATCTCGTTCTCGGAGACGCTGAAGTTCACCCACATGGGGGTGAGCACCGACACCGTGGTGAGCTGCGAGTTCTGCGGGCTCATGTAGGTGCCATCGGCCACTACGGCGTAGCTCGACACGCCGTCCACCGGCGAGCGGATCGTGGTGTAGGACAGGTTGAGCTGGGCGGTGGTGACCTGCGCCTTGGCCTGCTCCACGGCCGCGGCAGTCTGTTCGTATTGGCCCTGGGCATCGTCCAGGTCCTTTTGCGACAGCGCGTTCTGCTGCGCGAGCGGCTTCGTCCGATTGAGGTTCTGCGTGGCCACCTGGAGCGCGGCCTGCTGGCGCTGCAGCGCTGCCTGGGCGGCTTCGAGCTGGGCCTCGAACGGCTTGGGATCCATCTGGAACAGGATCTGGCCGTTCTTCACGACCGAGCCTTCGACGTACACCCGCTTGTCGAGCCAGCCTGCCACGCGCGCCTGGATGTTCACGGCCTGCGAGCTTTGCGTCTGCGCGACATACACCGCGGTGACCGGGACGTTCTGGCGCTCGACGGTCTGCACCGTGACCTCGATCGGCCCCTTCGCCGGAGGCTTGGGAGCTTCGCGGCCGCAGGCGGCAACGAGAGTGACGGCCAGCGCGACGAGGGCGAGGTGTGCCGCGCGACGGCGCGGGGAGGCGAGCTTAGGATTCATGGCACGGGATTGGGGGCAAGCGACAGGCGACGAGCGGGCGGCCAACGGCGGGCACGACGAAGGCGCTGCGGTCAGGCAGCGGGCTACCGCTTTGTACAACAGCCGCCGCAGTTTGTCGAACCGCGCCGACCCGTGGCGGGGCGCGGCCGAGCCGCCGCGCCGATGCCAACCGCGAGTCAGTTCGCGCGGGCGACGATCGCCTCGTCGAAGCTGCCGCCCAGGGCAAGGTGGAGGTTCACGCGCTGGACGAGCCGCTCGGCCTGCACGCGCAGGAGGGTGACCTGCGCGGCATACAGCGCGAGCTGTTGCTGTTGCACCGCGCGCAGGTCGCCGGCGCCCACGCGGTAGCGAATGCCGGCGAGCTCGAAGGCCCGGCCATTCTCGCGTACCGCGACGGCCAGCAGAGCCTCCCGGTCGGCGAGGGAGTAGCCGTTGGAAAGCGCTTCCTCCACTTCGGCGAAGGCGCGCGCCCCCGTCCGGCCGTAGTCCGCCACCGCCTGCTGCTGTTCGGCCGTGCGCACTTCCACCTGGCCCTGCAACTGACCGCCGAGAAAGATCGGCTGCAACAGTCCCGCGCCGAGGCTCCAGATGGGATTGTCCTGGTTCTTGAGGAGGAAGAGCTCGCTCGAGATCGTGGTGACGCTGGCGGTGAGCGTGATCCGCGGCAGGCGGGCGGCCTTGGCCTCCTCGGTGCGGTAGAACGCGCCCGCGACACGACGCTCGGCGGCCACGACGTCGGGGCGGCGCTCGAGGAGGTCGGAGGGCAGTCCGACCGGCACGTCTCCCGGCCAGCGCGTGAGCGACTTCGGCACTTCGAGCGCGGCCCCGGGATAGCGCCCCACGAGCGTCTCCAGGCCCCGCAACGCCTGCTGGTAGGCGGCGTCGAGGTTGCGCTCGGTATCGCGCAGGGAGGCCACGCTGGCCTGTGCCACCGCCGTGTCGAATTCGTCGCCGCGGCCCACGCGAAGGCGATCCTGCGCAAGCTCCGCGAGCTTAGTCGACGCCTCGCGCATCGCGCGGGCCTGGTCCCGCTGCAGACGGGCTTCGACCGCGAGGAACCAGCCCTTGGCCACGAGCGCCGCGATGGACTGGCGGGCGTACTCGGCGTCCAGGCGGGTGGCGTCGTACTGCGCCTGGGCGAAGGCCTGGCCGGCGCGCACGCGGCCCCACAGGTCGAGCTCCCAGTTGGCGAACAGGCCCACGCCCGAAAGGCCGCTGCTGTCCGACATCTTGCCGCCGCCCCGTCCGAGCAGGTTCACCTGCGGATAGAGCGCGGCGCCCGCCACTTTGAGATAGGCGGCGGCCTGGTCGACGCGCGCCTGCGCCACGCGGAGGTCGGTGTTATAGGCGATCGCCTCGCGCACCAGGGCCGTGAGCGCAGGGTCGTGGAAGGCGGCCACCCAGCTCCGCTCCACCGCGCGGGCGTCGCTGCCTCCGGCGACGTAGCGCGGCGGCACCACGAGCGTTGGCAGCGCCGCCTTGCGCGTGTCCTCCACCGGGGGCGGCGGCGCGAGCGCGCACCCGCTCGCGATCGCGGCGGTTGCGGCAGCGACCACGGCGGCGCGCGCGATGCGGCGCATCATCGTCAGTGCAGCTTGAGGATGAGATAGTTGAGGTACGAGCCCACGCGCATGATGACCTTGCGTACCACGTGCAGCATCGCGCCGTATTGCGTGTAGATGGCGGCTTGGCCCACGGCGCCCGCCGCGAGGAACACCTCGCGATCGCGCTCTGCGAGATCGAACTTGACCGCGAACTTGCCCGGCGGCTGCGTGGCAAGCGTGGAGAGCGGAATGGTCCCGCTGGGCGGCAGCGAGCCTTGCCCGATGGCCCACACGATCGAGTCGACCTTGCCCTTCACGATCCGTCCGGGATGGGTCTCGAGCGCGAACTCGGCCTCGTCGCCCGCCTGCACGCGGGTGAGCTCGTTCTGGGCGTAGAAGGCCACGACCTGGCCGTCGGCCTCCACCAGAGTCATGACCGGATTGAGCGGAAGGCCCGCCACGAAGGCCCCGGCACGAAGCTGCAGGTTGATCACGTGGCAGTCGCACGGCGACAGCGTGGTGGTCTGCTCGAGGAGCCATCGCGCATTGGCAAGCTGCGCGCGAATCTGCGCGACCTGCGCGTACGTACCGTCGACCTTGGCGCCGAGCTTCTGGCGGATCTGCGTGACGGAGGCCTGGGATTGCGCCTCGCCCGCGCGCGCCTGCGCCTCGGCACCGCGCGCCGACTCGCGCTGGCCGGCGAGCTCGGCCACGGTGGCTTCCGCCTGCTCGAGGTCGAAGCGGTTACCGGCCCCCGACGTGACGAGCTCGCGGTACTGCTCGACGCGCTTGCGGGCCAGAGCGAGGCGCGCATCCACCTCGGCGAGTTTTGCGTTCGCCTGCGCGATGGCGGCGCGCGACTCGTCGACCTTGGCCGTCGCGCCGCCGAGCGACGCCTGGGTCTCGCGCTCGCCGCCCTGTGCCACGGCCAGTTGCGCCTCGAGCGTGGCCACGTCGAGCGCGTAGGGCGTGGGGTCGATGCGGAACAGCACGTCACCCTTGCGGACGAGGCGGTTGCCTTCCTCCACCGGCACCTCGAGCACGCGCCCCCGCACCTGCGACACGATGGGGATCGTGTACTTGTACACGCGCAACGTCGATGACGTGGGCGCCACCACGTTCAGCGCGAGGATCATCGCGGTCATGCCCACGATCGGGATGATCGCCACGATGACCTGCGATGTGATGTTCCACGGCAGCCACTTGAGCTTGATGAAAATCAGCCAGACGAAGAACGAGTAGATGCCGAGGAGGAGGGCTTCCATCGTTCACGCTCCCTGCTGGCCGGCGGCGGAAGCCTCGTTGCGCGCCGCCAGCGCGTCCAGCTCGCGGCGCAGCGCCACCAGGGCCGGCGGCAAGCGCCCGCGCTGCGCCATCTGGTCGAGCTCGTCGCGCAGATGGTCGATCTCGACCGCCACGAGCTGGCCTTTCTGCGCGCGCTCGCCCATCTCGGCGAAGTAGTCGTCGTGCTTGTCAGTGCCGTAGGCGGCGCGATATGCCACGGGCTTGGAGTAGGCCCAGATCCACGCGATGGGCCAGAGGAGCCCGCCGAAGAGCAGCGACAGCAGGCAAAGGGTGTTGATCGCGTCCTTTTGCGGATGGTGTCGCTTCTCCGCGATCTTCTCCGGAAGGACGTGGATCATCCAGAACACCACGATCACGCCGATGGGCACCACCACCAGGACGATGATCGCGATCCAGTCGGCCATGGTGTCGAGCGCCTCGCCGGACAGGAACGACGCATGCGCCGCGGGCGCACAGAGGGCGAGCGCGCTGACGAGGAGGAGGCGGGGGATGTCGCGCATGGGCGGGAAGCCGGACGTACGGCCGCCGATTGTACGCACCTTCAGCGGCTGTGGAATACGCCTTTCCCGCCACCGCACGGCACCCGAGCGGGAGGCGCGAAGGCGTCTCGGTCCTGTCCACGGTCGCGGTGCGCGCGGCGGCGAACGCTCAGAACAGCGGCTGCTTCGCGGCTCTGTCCCCGATCGGCGGCGACCGGCCTGCGGCCGTGCCGGCATCCGCGAGGTCGATCCATCCACCGCCCATCGCGCGGTACACCGCCACGAGCTGCATGTAGGCGTCGGAGTACGTCTGCACCGCGGCGAGCTCCGCCGCGAAAAGCTCGTTCTCGGCGTAGAGCACTTCGAGGTAGCTCGCGTAGCCGCTGTTGAAGCGCACGCGCGACAGCCGCGCGTACTCGCGCAACGATGTCACCCGCTTCTGCTGTGCCGCGGTCTCGTCACGCTTCTTCAGGGTGCCGGTGATGGCATCGTTGGTCTCGCGGAACGCGTTGAAGACGGTCTGCTGGTAGATCGCCAGCGTGCCCGCCGCGTTGGCTTGCGCACTCGAGACCTGGCCCGCGACGGAGCCGGCCGTGAAGAGCGGGCCTGCGAGGCCGGCGGCGATCGACCACGCCGTTGCCGGTCCGCTGAGGAAGCTCGCGAAAGCGAGGCTCACCGAGCCGTACGAGCCCGTGAGCGAGATCTGCGGGTAGTACAGCGCCTTCGCGGCGCCGATGTCCGCATTGGCCGCGATGAGATCTTGCTCCGCCTGCAGGATATCGGGCCGCCGCTCGAGCAGCGTCGACGGCAAGTCCGAAGGAATGGCGGGCAGGTGCAACTGGTCGAGGGCCTTCCCACGGGGAATCGGATACGGATTGCGGCCCTGCAGCACCGCGATCAGGTTCTCCTGCGCCGCGATGCGCTGCTCCAGCGCCGGGATTGCCGCCAGCGCTTGCTGGTATTGCGACTGCGCCTGCTCGAGCTCGAGGCGCGAGACGACGCCTCCCTTGTGCCGCAGGTCGAAGACGCGCAGGGTGTTGGCGTTGTTGGCCGCTGTCTGTCTCGACACTTCGAGCTGGCGGTCGAGCGCGCGCAACTGGATGTAGCTGGTCGTGACGCTCGTCACCACCGAGATCACGACTCCGCGTCGCCCTTGCTCGGTCGCGTACACGCGCGCCTGCGCCGCTTCGGTCTGCCGGCGCACGCGTCCGAAGAGGTCGAGTTGCCAGCTCGCGCCGAGTGCACCGCGGTACAGGTTGGAATACGGGTCCGTCCCTTCGGGCAACCCCGCGGTCGACGCCCGGTCACGGCTCGCCCCCAACTTGTAGTCCGCTTGCGGATAGAGTTGGCTGCGCGTGGTCACGAGCTGTCCGAGAAAGGCATCGACACGCGCGGCGGCGACCACGAGGTCGCGGTTGTCGCGCAACGCCGAGTCGACGAGCTCGGTCAGCACCGGATCGCCGAACTGCTCCCACCACCTCGTGTTCGCGACGTCGGCCGCCTGTTCATACGTCAGCCGCCATGCGGGCGGCGAGTCCACCGTGGGCTTCACGTAGTCGGGACCGACGGTGCAGGCCGCGAGCGTGAGGGCGGTTGCGAGGGCGAGCGCACGAATCGCGTGGCGCATGTCAGTGCGCCTCCGGGCCGGGGACCGCGGGGGCTGCCGCCCGCTTGCGCATCGTCCGCTGCGAGAGCGACTCCAGCAGGAAGAAGAACAGCGGAGCGAAGATCACCGCCACGAGCATCGAGGCGAGGATGCCGCCTATCACGCCGGTGCCGATCGCTCGCAGGCTGTTGGCGCCGGCGCCGGTGGCGATGGCCAGCGGCACGCAGCCGAAGCCGAAGGCGAGGGAGGTCATCACGATCGCGCGCAAGCGTGCCTTGGCGGCGGCGAGCGCGGCGTCGCGCGCGGACATGCCCTCGCGCACGTGCTCGATTGCGACCTCGCAGATCAGGATGGCGTTCTTCGCCGACAAGCCGACCAGCGTGACGAGGCCCACCTGGAAGTAGACATCGTTCTCGAGGCCCACGGCCCACGTGAGCAGCAGCGCGCCCAGCACGGCGATGGGAATGGTGAGCACCACCGCGATGGGCAGCGTCCACTTCTCGAACTGCGCGGCGAGCAGGAGGAACACGAGGATGAGCCCGAAGATGAACGCCGAGCTTGACGTGCTTCCCGACTCCTTCTCCTGCAGCGCCTGGCCTGCCCATGCGTAGGAGAAGTCGCCCGGGAGCTCGCGGGCGATCTCTTCCATGGCCGCGAGCGCCTGGCCCGAGCTGTAGCCGGGCGCCTGCGAGCCGGTGATCTTCACCGCAGTGAACCCGTTGAAGCGGCTCACGAGCTTGGGCGAGGCGACGTACTTCGTGGTGAGCAGCGCCGACAGCGGGACGTTGGCACCGGACTTCGAGCGCACGAAGATCTTGTCGAAGTCACCGGGCTTCATCCGGTACTCGGCATCCGCCTGCAGGATCACCCACCACACCCGCGAGAACTGCGAGAACTGGCCCACGATCTGCGAGCCGAAGAAGGCTTGCATCGTGGCGAAAGCCTCGGATACGGTCACGCCCAGCACTTCCGCCTTGCTGCGGTCGAGGTCCACGAAGAGCTGCTGCGTGGCCGCACGATAGGTCGTGGATACGCCCGAGAGCTCCGGCCGCTCGCGCGCCTTGGCGATGAACGTGTCCACTGCTGCACCGAGTGCGCGGGCGTCGCCGGCTCCGCGGCTTTGCAGGTAGAACTCGAACCCGCCCGTGGATCCCATGCCCGGGATCGACGGCGGATTGATGGCGATGGTGAAGGCATCCTTGATCTGCGCGAGCTGCGCATTGATGCGGGGCAGCGCGGCAAACGACAGCAGCGAGGCGTCGGTGCGCTCTTCGAACGGCTTCATCGAGGCGAATAGCACGCCGCCGTTGTTGGCGAGCTGGCCGTCGAGCAGGCTGTAGCCCGCCACCGAGGCCACGTCGGCCACCGCCGGATCGGCCGACACGATCTGCTGCGCACGCTCGGTGATCCTGGCGGTGACCTCGAGGTTGGCGGTGTCCGGCGCGACGACCGCGGCAAAGAAATAGCCTTGGTCCTCGTCGGGCACGAAGCTCGAAGGCAGCACCCGGAACATGAAGAAGATCGCCGCGAGGATGCCCACGAAGGCGAGCAACGCCAGCGGCCAGCCGCGGATCGCGGCGGCGGCCAAGCCGACGTACCCGTCGCGCAGCTTCTCGAAGCCGCGCTCGAAGGCGCGGAAGAAGCGATTCTTCTCGCCGTGCTGCGCCTTGAGGATGATCGCGGCGAGCGCCGGGGACAAGGTGAGTGCCATGATTCCCGAGATCACCATCGAG
>CALFEY010000364.1 GCA_937958295.1 uncultured Pseudomonadota bacterium | reverse complement strand
GCCGCCCGTCAACCTGCAGGGCTTTCCGCTCGGCTATCGCCAGGGATTCGGCGATGGCTGCGCCACCGCCCGCGGGAGCGAGCGCAAGGACGCCGCACGGCTCGGCAACGACGGCAACTATCGTGTGGGCTGGCAGGACGGCATTGCGCAGTGCAAGTCGAAGTGACGCATCGCATGCACGGCCGCGCGCGATGACGTCGTCGCGCTCCCAGTTCGTCGACGTCCGCGGCTTGCGCTACCACGTGCGCACGTGGGGGCACGACACCGCGCCCAAGCTCATCCTGCTGCACGGGTGGATGGACGTGTCCGCATCGTTCCAATTCTTAGTCGACGAGCTCACGCGCGACTGGCTCGTGCTGGCGCCCGACTGGCGCGGCTTCGGTCTCACGCAAGCGCCCCAGGACGGTTACTGGTTCGCCGACTACGTCGGCGACCTCGATGCGCTCGTGCATCTTCTCGCGGGCGACGCGCCCGTCGTGGTGACCGGCCACAGCCTGGGCGGCAACGTGGCGCTGGCCTGGGCCGGCGCGCGGCCGCGGCGCGCCTCGCACGTGATCTCCCTCGACGCCATCGGCATTCCCGGTGAGCCTGCGGCCCGCGCGCCGGCCAAGCTCGGCGCATGGCTCGACGCGCTGCGCACGCCGCCCGCATTCGCGCCGTATGCCAACCTCGCCGCCGTCGCCGACCGGCTGCAGAAGACCAATCCGCGCCTGTCTCGCGACAAGGCCGAGTTCCTGGCGCCGCACTGGGCGGAAGTGTTGCCCAACGGCAGCGCACGCCTGCGCGCGGATGCCAAGCACAAGCTGCCGTTCCCCGCCGTGGCGCGGGTGGAGGAGATGTTCGCGGTGTGGGAGGCCATCGACGTGCCGGTGTTGTGGGTCGTGGCCGCCCAGTCGAACATTCCCTCCTGGGTGGCGCAGGGCGGCAACGTCGAGGACGAGATCACGCGCCGCTTCGCCCACCTGCGGCACGGACGCCTCGCGCGGGTCGACAATGCCGGCCACATGCTGCACCACGACCAGCCTGCCGCCGTCGCGCGCCTGATCGAAGACTTCACCGCCTCGCCTTGAGCGGCTCGCGCTTCGCGGTGCAGTCGCGGCGCGGCGCCTACATCGCGCTCGTCGCGCTCACGCTGCTATGGGGCTGCAACTGGATGGCGATGAAGTTCGGCCTCGAGCGCGCGCACCCGGTCGTGTTCAACGTCGAGCGCACGTGGCTTGCGGCGGCCGCGCTCTTCGCGGTATTGGTGGCGCAGAGGCGCCCGTTCTGGCCCGAATCGTGGCTGGCCGTGATCGTGACCGGCTTCTTCCAGACGACTCTGAACTTCGGCTCCACCACCATGGCGCTGGCCGAGGGCGGCGTGGGTCGCACCTCCGTGCTGGTGTTCACCATGCCGTTCTGGACGCTCCTCATCGCCTGGCCGGTGCTGCACGAGCGCGTGCGCGGCGTGCAGTGGCTCGCGGTGGGCGTGGCGCTGCTCGGGCTCGTGCTCGTCGTGCAGCCGTGGGACTGGTCGGGCAGCCTCGTGCCCAAGCTGTGGGCCGTGCTGTCCGGCTTCGGCTGGGCCGCGGGCACCGTGGCCACCAAGTACTTCCAGCGCCATCGCACGTTCGACCCGCTCAACTTCCTGGCGTGGCAGATCGCCGCGGGCGTGCTGCCGCTCACGATCCTGCCGTTCGCGCTCGGCCTGCCGGCCTCGCAATGGAGCGTGGGCTACGCCCTCATCCTCGTGTACGTGAGCGTGCTGTCTACCGCGGTGGGCTTTCTGCTGTGGATCGCCATCCTGAAGTACCTGCCGGCCGGCACGGCCTCGCTGAACATGATGGCGATCCCGGTGATCGCGCTGCTGTCCAGCATGGCCGTGTTCGGCGAGCGTCTCACGGCGGCGGAGTGGGGCGGAATCGCCTGCATCGGCGTGGGACTCGCGATCGTGTCGCTCCACGCCTATCGGGCGAGTCGCGCGCGGGCGCACGTGCCGCCGGTGCCCACGCCGCTCGACGGCGGGTGAGCACGGCGCCGCCTAGGAGGCGCTGCCTTCGCCCATCTGGGACTGCAGCCAGTTCTGCATGCCGACCTTGTCCATGAGCTCGAGCTGCGTCTCCAGGAAGTCGATGTGCTCCTCTTCCGACTCCAGGATGTCCTCGAAGAGCTCGCGGCTCACGTAGTCGCCCACCTTCTCGCAGTGGGCGATCGCGTCCTTGAGGGCGGGGTGCGCGATCATCTCGAACTGCAGGTCGCAGGAGAGCGCTTCCTTGGCGTTCTCGCCGATGAGGAGCTTGTGCAAGTCCTGCAGGTTGGGCAGTCCCTCGAGGAAGAGGATGCGCGCGATGAGCTTGTCCGCGTGCTTCATCTCGTCGATCGATTCGTGGTACTCGTGCTCGCCGATCCGGGTGAGGCCCCAGTGGCGGAACATCCGCGCGTGCAGGAAATACTGGTTGATGGCGGTGAGCTCGTTCTTGAGCACCGCATTGAGGTGACGGATCACCTCTGGATCGCCCTTCATGGCGCCTCCCGCAGTAGTAGATTGCGGCGAGTGTAGCGCGAGCGGCGCTTCGCGGCCGGAACGAGAATCAGTCGGCGCGGTAAACGAGAATCGGCACCGCTCGGGTCAATCGGCGCCGCTTGCGGCCACCGAATCCGCCAGCGCCTCGGACAGGACCTTGCGCGCGCAATCGCTGCAGCGGCGGCAGCAGGTGGCCACGCCAAGGCAGTCCGACAGGTCGTCGAGCGAGCGGGCGCCGAGCTCGGCGGCGGAGCGGATCTCGCGATCAGTCACGGCATTGCACACGCAGACGTACATGGCTCGCAGGCAGGCGGAAAGGCTCGTCGCAGAGAATACCCTCAAAATTTGCTGAACGCAAATCATTCCTATTTAGTTTGAGCGTGCATTCCGACGGCCCCGGAACGCGCCTGCCCGCCGTCCCTGGGGCCGGTGCGAGCGGACGCGGTCAGCTCAACCCTGGCTGTCCGCGCGGCGGCTTGGGGCCGACGCCCGTCCTTCGCGTCCGTGGGGCGAAGACCGGCAAGGTAGAATGCTCGATTCGTGGGCGCATGCCCCGTTTCCGGCGCCCGCATCGCCCCGCCTTATGTCGCAGACACCTGCGCCCGATCTTTCGAAGCTGAAGCTCAACCGCGACCTTGCCCCGATCCGCTCGAAGCGGCGCCGGCGGTGGGTGGTGTGGGGCGTGCTCGCGCTGCTGCTCGCGGCCGGCGGCGCGTGGTACGCGCTGCAGCCCAAGGTCACTACGGTTTCCACGACGTCGATCGTCACCGCCTTCCCCTCGCAGCAGTTCGTGGTGCTCAATGCCACGGGCTACGTGGTGGCACAGCGCAAGGCGGCCATCTCCTCCAAGGCCACCGGCCGGGTGGAGTTCCTGGGCGTGACCGAGGGCTCGCGGGTGAAGGCCGGCGACATCATCGCGCGCATCGATGCCCGCGACGTCATCGCGCAGAACGAGAGCGCGTCCGCCAACGTGCGGGCGGCCCGCGCCTCGCTCGCCCAGGCGCAGGCCGAAGAGGTCGATGCCAAGGCCCAGCTCAAGCGCAGCCAGGACCTGCTCGCGCAGAAATTCGTGTCGGCGGCCTCGGTGGACACGGCCAAGGCGCGCGCCGACCGCGCGTCGGCGGCCGTGGCCAATGCGCAGGCGGCCATCAATGCCGCCGAGGCCACCGCGCGCAATGCCGCCGTTCAGGTCGACTACACCATCATCCGAGCGCCCTTCGATGGGGTGATCCTGTCGAAGAGCGCCAACGTGGGCGACCTCGTGACGCCCTTCTCCAACGCCGCCGATTCCAAGGGCGCTGTGGTGTCGATGGCGGACATGAGCACCCTCGAGGTCGAGGCCGACGTCTCCGAGTCGAGCCTCGCGAAGGTGAAGGTGGGCCAGCCCGCGGAGATCCTGCTCGACGCCCTGCCGGACACGCGCTTCCGCGGCCGCATCAGCCGCATGGTGCCCACCATCGACCGCGCCAAGGCCACGGTCATGACCAAAGTGAAGTTCGACGAGATCGACCCGCGCATCCTGCCCGAGATGAGCGCTAAGGTGAGCTTCCTGTCGCAGGACGTCACTCCCGAGCAGCAGCAGCCGCTGCTGGCGGTCAATCTCGACGCCATCGTCCAGCGTGATGGCCGCAGCGTGGTGTTCGTGGTGCGCGACGGCAAGGCCGTGGCGGTGCCCGTTACGCCCGGAATCAAGATCGGCGACATCACCGCCATCGTCGGCGACGTGAAGAGCGGCGAGAAGGCCGTGGCCCACCCCCCCGAAGCGCTCGCCACCGGCGCCCTCGTGAAGGTCGCGGCCAAGTAGCGTCCGCGCCGTTCGACGGCCGCGCGCCGCGCTCCCTCCCATCGTCTCATGAACGACGTCCCGTCCACCGCGGCTCTCGTCGAGATCCGCCACCTCTCCAAGAGCTACGTCCGCGGGGACCAGATCATCCCGGTGCTCGTCGACATCAACCTCGACGTGGCGGCGGGCGATTTCGTCGCCCTGATGGGGCCGTCCGGATCGGGCAAATCGACGCTCCTCAATCTCGTGGCCGGCATCGACAAGCCCACGACCGGGCAGATCCTGGTGGCGGGCGTGGACATCGCGCAACTCAGCGAAGGCGAGCTCGCCGCCTGGCGCGCGGCGCATGTGGGCTTCATCTTCCAGTTCTACAACCTCATGCCGGTGCTCACGGCCTTCCAGAACGTCGAGCTGCCGTTGCAGCTCACCGGGCTGTCGCGGCGCGAGCGTCACGAGCGGGTGGAGAACGCGCTCGCGCTCGTCTCGCTCGCCGATCGCATGGAGCACTACCCCAATGAGCTGTCGGGCGGGCAGCAGCAGCGCGTGGCGATCGCCCGTGCGCTCATCGCCGATCCCACGCTCATCGTGGCCGACGAGCCCACCGGGGACCTCGACCGGACCACGGCAGGCGAGATCCTCGACCTCCTGGGCGCGCTCAATCAGGAGCTCGGCAAGACCATCGTGATGGTCACGCACGATCCCAAGGCCGCCAGCCGCGCCGGCCGCCTGATCGAGCTCGAGAAAGGCGTGCTCGTCGGCTGACGGCACGGCGGTCCAACGTGTTCGTTCCCTTCCTCGTCTTTCGCAATGCCTTCCGCCACAAGTTGCGGACGACGCTCACGATGGTCGGCATTGTGGTGGCCATCGTGGCGTTCGGACTCCTGCGCACGATCGTCGATGCCTGGTATGCGGGCGCGGAGGCCACGTCCTCGGCTCGCCTCATCAGCCGCAATGCCATCTCGCTCGTGTTCCCGCTGCCGCTCAACTACGCCCAGAAGATCCGGCAGGTCCCGGGGGTGACGGGCGTGGCCGCGGCCAACTGGTTCGGCGGCGAGTACATCAACTCCAGCAATTTCTTCCCGCAGTTCGCCATCGACCCGGGGCCGTACCTCGACATGTATCCCGAGTACAAGCTCTCGGAGGCCGAGCGCAAGGCATTCCTCCTCGACCGGCAGGGCGCCGTCGTGGGGCGCAAGCTCGCCGAGCGCTACGGCTGGAAGATCGGCGACACCATTCCGCTGCGGGGCACGATCTACCCCGGCACCTGGACGTTCACCCTGCGCGGCATCTACGACGGGGCCGACGCCAAGGTGGACGAGTCGCAGTTCTTCTTCCACTGGGCGCTGTTGAACGAGCGCATCAAGCGCATCTATCCGCGGCGCGCGGATTCCGTCGGCATCTACGTGGTGGAGATCCGCGAGCCCGGGCAGGCCGCCGAGATCTCGCAGCGTATCGACGCCACGTTCAAGAATTCCCTGGGCGAGACGCTCACCGAGACCGAGAAGGCCTTCCAGCTCGGCTTCGTGGCCATGACGGAGGCGATCCTCGTGGCCGTGCAGGCCGTGTCGTTCGTCATCATTGTGATCATCATGGCGGTGATGGCCAATACCATGGCCATGACAGCGCGCGAGCGCTACTCCGAGTACGCCACGATGAAGGCGATCGGCTTCTCCAACGGCTTCGTGGCGATGCTCATCTTCGCCGAATCGATCGCCATCGCCCTGATCGGCGGCGTGCTGGGCGTGGCGCTGACGTACCCCATCGCGAGCGCATTCGGCAATTCGTTGTCCTCGCTCTTCCCGATCTTCAACGTCTCGCAGGAGACGGTGCTGATGCAGATGGGCTGCGCCCTCGTGGTGGGCGTGGTGGCCGCGCTCATCCCGGCGTGGCGGGCGGCAAAGGTGCGGATCGTGGACGGCCTGCGGGCGGTGGCGTGACGACCATCCCCCTGTCGTACATCGCGCGCAACCTCTTCGCGCGCAAGCTCACCACCGTGCTCACGGCGGGGGGTATGGCCCTCGTTGTCTACGTGTTCGCCACCGTGCTGATGCTGGCCGCCGGCTTGCGCGAGACGCTCGTGGCCACCGGCCAGCCCGACAACGTCATCGTGATCCGCAAGGGGTCGCAGACCGAAGTGCAAAGCGGCATCGATCGGATGTCTGCCTCGATCGTGGAGTCGCTGCCCGGCATTGCCACGGGACTCGCCGGCGACAAGCTCATCTCGAAAGAGCCGGTGGTGCTTATCAGCCTGCCCAAGCGGGAGACCGGGAGCGCCTCCAACGTCGTGATCCGTGGCGTCACGCCCCATGGCCTCACGCTGCGACCCCAGGTCAACATCATCGAGGGGCGGATGTTCCGTCCCGGCACGTCGGAGATCATTGCGGGACGGTCCGTGGCGCAGGGCTTCCGCGGCGCCTCGATCGGGGAAACGCTGCGCTTCGCGCAGCAGGACTGGACCGTGGTGGGCGTGTTCGATGCGGGCAAGACGGCCTTCAACTCCGAGATCTGGGGCGACGCCGAGCAGCTGCTGCAGGCGTTCCGACGGCTGGGATACTCGGCGGTGATCTTCCGGCTCCAGAGCTCCGATGACTTCGCACGCGTGAAGCAGGAGATCGAGAATGACCAGCGGCTGCAGCTCGAGGTCAAGCGGGAGCAGCAGTTCTACTCCGACCAGTCGGAACAGCTCGCCAAGTTCATCTCCTACCTCGGCACCACCATCTCCATCATCTTCTCCATCGGCGCCATCATCGGCGCCATGATCACGATGTACGCGAGCGTGGCCTCCCGCACGGCGGAGATCGGCACTCTCCGCGCCTTGGGCTTTCCGCGCACCTCGATCCTCGTGGCATTCCTCGGCGAGGCGTTGCTGCTAGGCCTCGTGGGCGGCGTGGTCGGGCTCGTCGGCGCGTCGTTCATGCAGATGGTGCCGATCTCCACCACCAACTTCCAGACGTTCGCCGAGATCGCCTTCACCTTCACGCTGACGCCGCTGATCGTGATCGCCTCGCTCGCCTTCTCGCTTTTCATGGGCTTCGTGGGCGGCTTCCTGCCCGCCGCGCGGGCTGCGCGGCTGTCCATCGTCGACGCCCTGCGCGCCGCCTGACCCGCCATGACGGATGCGATGGTGCGCGCGCTGCGCACGGACGCCGTGGGGCGTTCGCTAGCCGCCGCGTCCTCGGTGGTCGCGGCGGTGGAAGCGTTGCGCTTCGTGCAGTTCGATCCCATCCGCGCACCGGCGCGTGCCGCCGACCTCATCCTCCGCCAGCGCGTGTCCGGGTACCGTGCGGGGGACCTCGATCGAGCGTACCCCACGCTCGACCTCGCCGAGGATTTCCTGCACGTGTACGGCGTGATGCCGCGCGCCACCCGCGACCTGCTCCACCCGCGCAATCGCCGCGAGCGCTTCCGGGTGGAGAGCGAGTTCCCGCGCCTGCCCGCGCGCGTTCTCGCGCACGTGGCAGAGCGCGGCGACACTCATCCGCGCGACCTCGCCGCGATCGCCGGTCACCGCACGATCAACGCGTGGGGAGGCGAATCCACCGCCACCACGCGCATCCTCGAAGCCCTGCACTTCCGCGGCAAGCTGCGCGTGGCGCGGCGCGCGAGCGGAATCAAGGTCTACGCGCTGGCTCATCCTCCCGCGCCCTCGCTGGCCGCCGCGCAGCGCGCGCGCGAGCTGGTGCGCCTGCTCGTAACGCTGTACGCACCGCTGCCCGAGTCGACGTTGCGCCAGCTCGTGCGCATGGTGGCCGAAAGCTCGGTGCCGCCGGCATTGAAGGCGCGCACCTTCGAGGCGTTGCGCCGCGATCCGGCCATCGAGCACGTGCAGGCGGGCGGGCAGACCTGGTGGCGCCCGGCCGGCGCGCCGCTCGTCACCGCCGTGGAGGAGCGCGTGCGCCTCCTCGCACCGTTCGATCCCGTCGTGTGGGATCGCCGCCGCTTCGCGCTCTTCTGGGGATTCGACTACCGCCTGGAGGCCTACACGCCGCCGGCGCGACGCCAGTTCGGCTACTACGCGCTGCCCCTTTTGTGGCGCGACGAGGTCGTGGGCTGGGCCAACGCGGCCATCGCCGCGGGCGTCCTCGACGTCGACGTGCACTTCGCGCATGCGCGGCCGCGCGCCGTCGCGTTTCGCCGCGAGCTCGACGCCGAAGCGGAGCGACTGCGCGAGTGCGTCGGCGCGCTACGGGCGCGCGTGGGCTTCGCAAAGGCCTGACGCGCCGCGGCCACGCACGGCGCGCGTGGTCGGGCCTACTCGAACGACAGCTTGGCGTCGACGATGAGCTTCTTCCAGTGCGCGAGGTCGCCCTCGATCAGCGTGCCCAGGCGCTGCGGCGGCCCGGCGATCACCTCCGCGCCTTCGCGCTCGAGGCGCTCGCGCACCTCCGGCTGCGCCAGCACTTTCTGCATGTCGGCGTTGAGCTTCGCCACCACGGCTGCGGGCGTGCCGACCGGCGCGACCACGCCCCAGTAGTTGATCACCGAGGCATTGTCGATGCCTTCCTCCAGCCAGCTCGGGACGTCGGGAAGCTGCGGGATGCGCTTGCTGCCCGTCACGGCGAGCACTTTGACGCGTTTTTCCGCGGCGAGCGGCAGCGTGGCGGGGATCGATGCCGTCATCGCCTGGATCGTGCCTCCGAGAAGGTCCTTGGTCGCATCGGCGATGCCGCGATACGGCACATGGACGACCACGATGCCGGCGCGCGCGTTGAGGAGCTCGAGGGCGAGATGGTTCACGCTGCCGGCGCCGGCCGAGCCGTAGTTGAGCTTGCCCGGCATGGACTTGGCGAGGGCCACGAACTCGCGCATCGAGTTGGCCGGCACGTCCTTGCTGACAACGAAGGCGAGCGGACCGGCCGCGATGGGCGCCACGGGCACGAATTGCCTGATGGGGTCGTAGCCCGGCTGCTTGGCGGCCGCGGCCACCGTCGTGAACGGCGAGGCCACGAAGAGCAGCGTGTAGCCGTCGGGAGGCGCCGCTGCGGCATCGGCAGCGCCGATGGCCCCGCCCGCGCCGGTGCGGTTTTCCACGACCACCTGCGCCTTCATCGTCTCGGAGAGCTTCTGCGCGACGTAGCGAGCGATGGTGTCGGTGCCGGCGCCGGGGGAGAACGGCACGATGAGGCGAATGGGCTTGGTGGGATAGCTGTCCTGGGCAAGCGCCGGCGCGACGGCCAGCCCGGTGAGGACGAAGGCGAGGAGGCGGGCGATCGTGTTCATGGCGCGATGTGCAAAGGGTCGAGATTGCAGCAGACGGATGACGGTCTCGTGACGGCGCTGGCCCCTTCGGCCTCTAGTCGCGTCCATACTGCGGCACGACGTCCACGTTGTCGATGAGGCGCGTGGCGCCGAGTTTGGCGGCGGCGAGCACCACGAGCAGGTTCGGGTGATCGAACCCCTCCGGATGCGGGATACGCAGCCCGAGGCCGTGACGGATCGCGATGTAGTCGACTTTCCAGCCGCGCGCCGCGAGCTCCGCGCGGCCGGCCGCCTCGAGGTTGGCGTAGTCGCGGCGTCCTTCGGCAATGGCATCGGCGATGCCGCGCAGCACGCGATAAAGGTTGGGCGCCTCCGCGCGCTCCTCCGGCGTGAGATAGCCGTTGCGCGAGGACAGCGCGAGCCCGTCCTCCGCACGCACCGTCTCCGCCGGCACGATCTCGATGGGCAGGTTGAACTGCTGCACCATGCCGCGCACGATCTTGAGCTGCTGCCGGTCCTTCTTGCCGAATACGGCCACGTCGGGCTGGACGAAGTTGAAGAGCTTGAGCACGACGGTGCATACGCCGCCGAAGAACCCGGGACGGAACGCTCCTTCGAGCTCGTCGGCGAGGCCGGGGGGCTGCACCCGGTACACCTGGGGCGTGGGATACATCTCCTGCTCGTGCGGGGCGAACAGCACGTCCACGCCCTCCCGCTGCAGGCCCTCGCGATCCACCTCCAGCGTGCGCGGATAGCGGTCGAAGTCCTCGTTCGGCCCGAACTGCAGGCGGTTGACGAAGATGCTCGTCACCACCACGTCGCCGTGCTCGCGCGCGATGCGGCACAGCGTGTAGTGCCCCGCATGCAGGTTGCCCATCGTGGGCACGAAGGCCACGCGGCCGGCCTTCTCCAGGCGGTGAGCAAGCTCCGCGCCGGTGTGGATGATCTCCATGGCTCGTCGGCTCCTAGCCTTGTCCCAGGTTGAAGAACTCGCGTCGCCCACGCATGCTGGCCACGCGGTCCAGCAGCATGCGGAAATGCGATGCGTCGTGCACGAAATCGAGTCGCTCGCTGTTGATGATGAGTAGCGGGGCGTCCTCGTATTGATAGAAGAAGCGCGCGTAGGCATCCGCCAGGCGCGCGAGGTACTCGTCGGGGATGGACTGCTCGAAGCGCACGCCGCGCATGCGCACGCGCGCGAGCAGCGTGTCTACCGGCGCCTGCAGGTAGATCACGAGGTCGGGCGTGGGCGTGAGCGGCTTCTGGTGCCGGTACACCTTCTCGTACAGGGCGTACTCGTCGTCGGTGAGGTTGAGGCGCGCGAAGAGCGGATCCTTGTCGAGCAGGAAGTCCGATACCGTGGGGCGCCGGAACATGTCGAGCTGCGCGAGCGCGCGCAGCTGGTCGACCCGCTGGAAGAGAAACGTGAGCTGCGTGGGCAGCGCGAAGCGAGCCATGTCCTCGTAGAAGCGGGCCAGGAACGGGTTGTCCTCCGGCTGCTCGAGCAGCATGTCCGCGTCGACGTGCTCGGCGAGCTGCCGCGCGAGGGTCGTTTTGCCCGCCCCGATCGGGCCCTCGACGACGATGTAGCGGCACTGCGCGAGGTCCATGCGTCTAGGCCAGGTGATGGGAGCGGGTGGGGCGGGCCGCCTGGCTGCGTACGGCGCGCAGGTGGCGTCTTGCGAGGCCGCGGCCGGGGATCACCGCGGCCGGTGCCAGGCGCGAGAGCGGCAACAGCACGAAGGCGCGCTCGTGCATGCGCGGATGCGGCAACAACGGGCTCGTTCCGGCGCTGCGACGGCGTTCGTATAGTAGCAAATCGAGGTCGAGCGTCCGCGGCGCGTTGCGGGGCGTCTGCGCATCGCGCCGGCGCTGCTGACGGCGCTCGATGGCATGCATCCGCGCCAGCAGCGCGCGCGGCGGTAGCGCCGTGCGCACGATCGCCACGGCGTTCACATAGTCCGGCTGCGGTCCTGGCGCGCCTACTGGCGCGGTGGCGAAATGCGGTGACACGCGCACGAGCGTGGAACGCGGCAGGCGGGAGAGGGCGCGCACGGCGCGCGCGATCTGCCGCCGCGGATGCGCGAGGTTGCTGCCGAGGCCGACGAAGGCGAGCGCCACGACGCGGGCGGAGCTCGTCCGCGCGATCAGTCTTCCGCCGCGGCGGGCGGCGCCGTGCCGCCGCCGGCCTCGTCGTCGCGCCGCTTGCGGCCGCGGCCACGCGAGCGACGCTTCTTCGGTGCCTCGTCGGGGCGCAGCATCGCCTCGCGCTCGCCGTCGGAGGCGTCCTGGAAGCGCGTCCACCAGTCGACGAGCTCCTGCGGCACCTCGCCCGAGGCGCTGCGCAGCGCGAGGAAGTCGTAGGCGGCGCGGAAGCGCTCGTGCTCGAGGAGGCGATAGGGACGCGCGCCCGCCCGCTGCTCGAAGCGCGGTTGCAAGCCCCAGATCTCCTTGATATTGGCCTCGAAGCGACGGGGGATCGAGATGCGCTCGGCCTGCGCCGAGAGCACGCGGTCCATGGCGTCGAACAGCGCAGGCAACGACTTGTCGCCGCGGCCCTTCGCGGCGTTCCACTGCTGCAGCACCTCGTGCCAGAGCAGCGTGGCGAAGAGGAAGGCCGGCGACACGGCCTTGCCCTCGCGCACCCGCGCATCGGTACCCGCGAGCGCGACCTCGATGAAGCGGGTGCCGAGCGGCTGCTCCAGGATCATGTCGAGCAGCGGCAGGAGGCCGTGCGACAGCCCGTGCGCGCGCAGGCTCTGCAGCGTCTCCGTGGCGTGGCCGGACAGCAGGAGCTTCTGCATCTCGTCAAACAGGCGTGCGGGCGGCACGTTCTGGACGAGGCTCGCGAGCTTGGGGATCGGCGCGGCCGTTTTGGGATCGATCGCCAGTCCCGCCTTCGCGGCGAGGCGCACGGCCCGCAGCATGCGAACCGGGTCTTCGCGGTAGCGGGTGACCGGCGGTCCGATGAGTTTCAGGCGACGCGCGCGACAGTCGGTCACCCCGCCCACGTAGTCCCAGATTTCCTCGGAGGCGGGGTCGAAGTAGAGCGCGTTGATCGTGAAGTCCCGTCGCGCGGCGTCCTCCGCCTGCGTGCCGTACACGTTGTCTGAGAGGAGCCGGCCGTGCTCGTCGGTGGACTCCTCCGCCGTCTGCTGGGCACGGAAGGGGGACACCT
>CALFEY010000363.1 GCA_937958295.1 uncultured Pseudomonadota bacterium | reverse complement strand
CGCGCGGCGGCGCGCGCGCGGGCGATGACGTGTACGTTTCCGGCACGGTGGGCGACGCCATGCTGGCGCTGGCCGCGCTGCAAGGGCGCACGACGCTGTCCGCAGGCGAGCTTGCGCCGCTGCAACGCCGCCTCGACTGGCCGGAGCCGCGCGTGGCCCTCGGGCTCGCGCTGCGGGGGATCGCGACGGCCGCGCTCGACGTTTCCGACGGCCTCACCGGCGATCTTTCGCACATCCTCGAAACCTCGGCCGTGGGCGCCACCCTCGAGCTGCCGGTCATTCCGCGCGGTGCGTCGCTCGCCGCCCGCGTGCAGGGTCCGCAGCGCGAGCTGGCGCTGGCCTGCCTCCTCGCCGGCGGTGACGACTACGAGCTGTGCTTCACGGCACCTGTCACGGCGCGCGCGGCGGTGCACGAGGCGGGGGCGGCCTCCGCCACCGGCGTGACGCGCATTGGCACGATCACCGCCGAGCCCGGCCTGCGTATCCGCGACGAGCAGGGCGTGCCGCTCGCGCCGTTGCCCCGCGCCTTCGATCACTTTCCCGCGTGACGCGCCCGACCGCCGCATTCCTGTTCCGGCATCCTGCGCACTTCATCGCGCTGGGCTTCGGCGCCGGCCTCGCGCCTTTCGCGCCGGGGACGTTCGGAACGCTGGTGGCCATTCCCATCGCGCTCGCCCTGCGCGAATACGCCGGGGATGCGACGTTCCTCGCGGTGATCGCGCTCACGCTGGGGGTGGGCGCCTGGGCCTCGCAGGTGACGGGCGCCTCGCTGCGCGCGGCAGACCACGGCAGCATCGTGATCGACGAGGTCGCGGCCTTCCTCCTCGTGCTCTTCTTCACCGGCGTGACGCCGCTGCGCATCGCGATCGCCTTCGCGCTCTTCCGCTTCTTCGACATCGTGAAGCCGCCGCCCATCCGCCAGCTCGACGCCGCCATCAAGAACGGCGCCGGCGTGATGCTCGACGACGTGGTGGCCGCAGGCTACGCGCTCCTCGTGTTCGCGATCGGCCAGAGGCTCTTCGCATGAGCGCGCAGGTGCAGCCCGACCTGCGCCGGGTGGAGGAAGTGAGCCTGAACGCGCTGCAGACCCAGCGGCAGCTCTTCTACGACGGCTGGCTCCTGCGCGTGTCGCCCGGCAAGGCGCGCCGCGCGCGCAGCGTGACGGCGCATTTCGGCTCCACGCTCCCGCTCGTGCAGAAGATCCGCTACTGCGAGCGCGTGTACGGCGAGCGCGGCCTGCCGACGCTGTTCCGGATCACGCCGTTCGTGCAGCCGCCCGCGCTGCCTTCGGTGCTCGCCACCGAGGGCTACACCGCCTTCGACACCACCCTCGTGCAGGTCGCCTCGCTCATGCGTCCGCCGGAGGTCGCGGTGCGCGGCGATCTTGCGATCGAAGCACCGGACCTCGCCGCCTTCGCCGACGCGGTGGCGGTGCTGCAGGGCGCGACTCCCGAGCAGCGCGACGCGTACCACGAGCGCATGCTGGCCACGCCGCAGGCGTTCCGTGCGCTGCTCGCTCGCGATGGCACCGCCGTCGCCGGGGTGGGCACCGTCATGCTCGAGGACGGGCTGGCCGGCGTGTTCTCGATGGCCACCGCGCCCGGTCATCGCCGGCAGGGCGTCGCCACGGCGCTCGTCGCGCGTCTGCTTGCATGGGCATGGGAGCACGGCGCGCGGCTCGCGTACCTGCAGGTGGAGGCCAACAACGCGCCCGCGATCGCCGCGTACCGGAAGTTCGGCTTTGCCACCGGCTACACCTACCACTACTGCGGAAAGGACCAACGCACGTGAGCGCAGATCTGCACAGGGAACGCATTGCGGCGCTTGCGCGTCGCCTGGGCACAACGCTCGAGGCGCGCGGCGCGATGTGCGCGACGGCGGAGTCCTGCACCGGGGGGCTCGTGGCCGGAGCGATCACTGACATCGCGGGCAGCTCGGGGTGGTTCGACCGCGGCTTCGTCACCTATTCGAACGAGGCCAAGCAGGCGTTGCTCGGCGTACCCTCGCAGATCATCGCCACCCATGGCGCCGTATCGGAGCCCACGGCGAAGGCCATGGCCGAGGGCGCGCTGCGCGCGAGCGCGGCGTCCGTGGCGGTGGCTGTCACGGGCATCGCGGGGCCCGGGGGCGGCAGCCCGGGCAAGCCGGTCGGCACGGTGTGCTTCGGCTTCGCGACCGACGGTGGCCCCACCCACACCCGGACGCTCCACTTCGCCGGCGACCGGGCCGAGGTCCGCGCCGCGTCCGTGGTGGTCGCGCTGGAAGGCCTCATCGAGGCGGCGGGCGGCTGAGGTGGCGGGACGCGCGCCCGGCGCCCGTGGTGGCCGAAAGGTGTCGATCATCCGTCCGC
Organism: uncultured Pseudomonadota bacterium; assembly: GCA_937958295.1. Lineage (GTDB taxonomy): Bacteria > Pseudomonadota > Gammaproteobacteria > Burkholderiales > Casimicrobiaceae > VBCG01. Next base: position 2,079 of record CALFEY010000363.1, on the reverse strand, counting down.
CTTAGGCCACCAGGCCGACTTGCATCGAACGAACGTTCTATGCCATCATCTCCGCCAGTTGTTCGCCCGCCTTCCCGGCCGCCAGGCCGCCGGGCGCTACACTCGGAGACCTTCCAAATGCCCCCTCTCGACGTTCCCATGGACGACCAGAAAAGCAAGGCCCTCACCGCCGCTCTCGCCCAGATAGAAAAGCAATTCGGGAAGGGCTCGATCATGAAGATGGGCGAGGCCCAGATCGCCAACGACCTCGCCGTCGTGTCCACCGGCTCGCTCGGCCTCGATATCGCCCTCGGCGTGGGCGGGCTGCCTCGCGGCCGGGTGGTTGAAATCTACGGCCCGGAGTCGTCGGGCAAGACCACCCTCTGCCTGCAGGCGGTGGCTCAGGTCCAGAAGTCCGGCGGTGTGGCGGCCTACATCGATGCCGAGAATGCCCTCGACCCGGTCTACGCCGGCAAGCTCGGCGTGAGCGTGGGCGACCTCCTCATCTCCCAGCCCGACACCGGCGAGCAGGCGCTCGAGATCGCCGACATGCTGGTCCGCTCCGGCGGGGTGGACGTCATCGTCATCGACTCCGTGGCGGCGCTCGTGCCCAAGGCGGAAATCGAGGGCGAGATGGGCGACCAGCTCCCCGGCCTGCAGGCGCGGCTCATGAGCCAGGCGCTGCGCAAGCTCGCCGGCAACATCAAGCGCGCGGGCACGCTCGTCATCTTCATCAACCAGATCCGCATGAAGATCGGCGTGATGTTCGGCAATCCCGAAACCACCACCGGCGGCAACGCGCTCAAGTTCTACGCCTCGGTGCGGCTCGACATCCGCCGCATCGGCTCGATCAAGAAGGGCGAGGAGGTCGTCGGCAACGAAACCCGCGTCAAGGTCGTCAAGAACAAGGTCGCCCCGCCGTTCCGCGAGGCCCTGTTCGACATCCTCTACGGCGAGGGCATCTCCCGCGAAGGCGAGATCATCGAGCTCGGCGTCAATCACCGCATCGTCGAGAAGTCCGGCGCCTGGTACGCCTACAAGGGCGACAAGATCGGCCAGGGCAAGGACAACGCGCGCGAGTACCTGCGCGAGCATCCCGAGGTCGCGGAAGAGATCGAGGCCCGCATCCGCGAGGCGGTCGGTGTGCCTCTGCCGGGCCGCGTCGGGTCGGCGCCGCCTACCGACGATTGAGCGGGCAGGGCAGCGGACCGCGCCGCGGCAGGCGGTAGGCGGGCGTGCGAGGCAAGCTGCCCCCGCGCGCCGCGGGCGGGCGTGCTGACAGGGCCCCCCCGGAGCCGCCGTCGGCCAAGGTGCTCGCCATTCGCTGGCTCGCGCGGCGCGACTACAGCCGCATGGAGCTCGCGCAGCGGTTGCGCCAACGCGGCCTCGAGCCCGAGATCATTGAACGGGCGCTCGACGAGATCGAGGCCGCCGGCTACCTCTCCGACGCCCGGTACGCCCAAGCGATCGTCGCTCATCGCGGCGGGCGCTTCGGCCAGCGCGCCATCGTGCATGCGCTCAAGGAGCGCGGCGTCGCGCAGGCGGACGTCGACCATGCAATCGCGCCACTTCGCGAGCGTGACGAGCTGGAAGACGCCTACGCGCTTTGGCAGCGCCGCTTCGGCGCGGCGCCCGCGGACGATCGCGAAAAGGCCCGGCACGTGCGCTTCCTCCAGGCGCGCGGCTACGGCCTCTCGGTGGCGCTTGCCGTGCTGCGGCGGGCCGGACGCGGTCCGGCCGACGAGGGCTGACGTCCGCGCGCGCCGTGAGAACCGCCCGTCGGGCCCGGGGGTGGTGACGCTCTCCGCGGGCAGGTGCCCGCTGCGTGCGCCCCCACCCCCGCTGGACCTGTCGTCGCCGGATCGGGGCGGAACGGCGTTTGCCTGTCTCGTGGCGACACAGCCACCAGCACCGGAGCCCGGAGGGCGAGATGGACGGAAACCCATTCCTGGGTCCTGCGGGAAGTTCGCCGGGCCGGGGGTGGTCTTTCGTCCTTCCCACCCCAACGTGTCGAACAGCGGGGCGGGGCGCACGGAGCGCGCACCTGCGCGCGGAGAGCGTCCTGCCTCGCTGTCCTCACGCTGGAGACACCTTGGAGAC
>CALFEY010000362.1 GCA_937958295.1 uncultured Pseudomonadota bacterium | reverse complement strand
TCCGCAAGCGCCTGTCGCTCGCCCGCCTGCGCCGGGTGGTGGAGGAGCGCTTCGTCGTGTTTCGCCGTTTTCGAGAACGCCCGCGGGAGATCGCCACGGTGGCGTTCTGGGAAAGCGATCCGCGCTTCGACGTGGCCCGCCACGTGGTGCGGGCCGCGCTTCCGGCGCCCGTCGGCCGGGCGGAGCTGCAGGCCTTCGTGTCCGATCTCGCGGCCACGCCGCTCGATCCCACGCATCCGCTCTGGCAGTTCCACCTCGTGGAACACTACGACGGCGGCAGCGCCCTCGTGTGCCGGATCCACCATTCCTACGCCGACGGGATTGCGCTCGTGCGCGTGATGCTGTCGATGACCGACGCCAGTCCCAAGGGACCGCCGGCAATGCCCTTCGCGCCGCGTCCGCGCCGCGATGCCGAGAACGACGATCCGCTGTCGGCCCTGCTCGCGCCCTTTTCCGGTGTGCTCGGCGCGGCGCGCAAGGTCGGGGCCAAGCTCGTGGAGAAGGGCGCCGACATGTGGTCCGATCCGGCCAAGGCCGTGGCGCTCGCGGGCCAGGGGACGGCCTTCACCGCCGAGATCGCCAAGCTCGCCCTCATGCCCACCGACTCGCCGACCCGCTTCAAGGGCGTTCCCGGCGTGGGCAAGCGCGTGGCCTGGACCGATCCCCTGCCGCTGTCCGACGTGAAGGCCATCGGCCACGCGCTGGATGCCTCGGTAAACGACGTGCTGCTCTCCTGCGTGGCGGGCGCCTTGCGGGCGTACCTCGCGGAGAAGGGCGATCCCACACTCGACGTCATGACCCGCGCGCTCGTGCCCGTGAACCTGCGGCCCCTCGACAAGGCGTACAAGCTCGGCAACCAGTTCGGGCTCGTGTTCCTCGACTTACCCATCGGTATCGACAATCCCATCGAGCGGCTCTATGCCGTGAGGGCGAACATGAACGCGCTGAAGGGCTCGTACCAGCCGGTGCTGGCCCTCGGGCTCCTGGCAGCGATGGGCTCGGGTCCGCGCACGCTGCAGGAGATGCTCCTGCAGGCGCTCGCGCGCAATGCCACGAGCGTCATGACCAACGTTCCCGGCCCGCAGCAGCCGCTCTACCTCGCGGGCGCGCCGATCGACAGCCTCATGTTCTGGGTGCCGCAATCGGGCAACATCGGCATGGGCGTGTCGATCATCTCCTACGACGGCGCCGTGCAGTTCGGCGTCATCACCGACGCCGGGCTGTGTCCCGATCCCGAGCGCATCGCCGACCGCTTCGGGCACGAGTTCGAGACGCTCGTGCTCACCACGCTGATGGCGCCGTGGCCGCGCGAGGGTGACCTCGACCCCGCCGCCGCCGAAGCTGCGGTGGCAACCTAGCGGGCGCTCACGGCCACGCCGGATAGGTGTTCGGCGCGAGGAAGGCTTCCTTGAGGTACGGATTGAGCGGCACCACGAGGTCCTTGGTGTTGAACCACTTCGCGTAGATGCGCCGGATCTCGCCGGACTGGAACAGGTCGATCAGCGCGCGGTTGACGATTTTCTCGAACCCCGGCTCGTCCTTGCGCAGCATGATCGCGTAGGGCTCCACCGAGAGGTACTTGCCCACGACCGCGAAATCGTCGGGCTTCTTGGACTTGGAGATGAGGCCGTAGAGCAGCACGTCGTCCATGAGAAAGGCCACGGCGTTGCCCTCGTCCACCGCCTTGAACGACTCGCCGTGGTCGGGCGACTCGATGATCTTGATCTTGAGCAGGCGCTCGTCGTTCATCGCCTTCATGATCTTCTCGCTCGTGGTCCCCTTGGTGACCACCACGGCCTTGCCGCGCAGGTCCTCGATCGAGCTCACGTTCGAGGCCTTCTTCGCGAGCATCTTGATACCGGCGATATACGTGGTGTACGCGAAGGCCACCTGCTTCTGCCGGTCGCGCGTATTGGTCGTGGAGCCGCATTCGAGGTCGATCTTGCCCTCGAGGAGGGCGGGGATGCGATTGGACGAGGTCACCGGCACGAACTTGACCTCGAGCTTGGGAAGCTTGAGATCGGCCTTCACGGCGTCGGCCACGCGCACGCACAGGTCCACCGAGTAGCCCTGCGGCTGCTTCTGCGCGTCGAGGAACGAGAAAGGCACGCTCGACTCGCGCACCCCGATGAGGATCGTCCCGGTGTCGCGGATGCGCTTCAGGGTGTCGATGTTGGCAGGCAGTCTCTCGGTCGGCGCAGCCGGCGAGGCACCAGGCGCAGGCGTGCCCTTGGCGGGCACCGCCTTGTCCTGCGCAGCGGCGGACATCGCTGCCAGGAGGCAGAGGGTCGCGGCGAGCGCGGCGTTGCGATGGAGCCACTTCATGGGCATTCCTTTCGAACGCGGCCGGATGCTGCGCCGCAATGAAACTATTCTAGCTCCGACTTCGCCAGTTCGACATCGAGGCGTTCCATCGCATCGGCGGGGGGAAGCGCCGCGGCTTTCTCGTAGAGCTTGGTCGCGGCATCGATGCGGCTCTTGCCGAACAGCATGAGGAGGCCGTTGCCGTATTCGATGTGGGCGATCGCAGACTCGGGGAACAGGGCGAGCGCCTTCTCGTAGTGCTCCACCGCCGAGTCCTTCTTCGCGCCGTAGGTCACGCCCGCCACGATCCCGCCGATCTTGTCGATCACCTCAGCCTGGTACGCGCCGAAGGCCGTGTGCGCCTCGGCATGCTTGGGATCGAGCTTGAGCGCCGTCCCGAGCGCATCCCGGATCTTGCCGCCGTACCCCGCCGCCAGCGCCTTGGCCACGGAGATGCCCTGGGTGTAGCGGCCGAGCGCGAAGGCGTGTTCGACGACAACGCCAGAACGCTGGCGCGAGCC
>CALFEY010000361.1 GCA_937958295.1 uncultured Pseudomonadota bacterium | reverse complement strand
TGCCCGCGGCGATGAGTTCCTCGAGCGTCCGGTACGGCGAATTCGCGGGAACGACTATCACGTGCCGCGTGCGAACGAGGAACGCCACCGGCTGCACGTCCTTGAGCATGTCGAAGGACAGCTTCGTGAAAAGCGAAGCGTTGGTGGCGTGCGTCTGGTTGTTACCCAGCGTCATCACGTAGCCATCGGGTGCGGCGCGAACCCCCGCCTGCGTGCCGATGAGGCCGGAGGCACCGGCGACGTTGTCGACCACGATGGTCTGCCCCCATTTCTCGCCGACCTTCTGGCTGACGAGCCGCGCGACGACGTCCGTCGTGCCTCCCGGCGGAAACGGGACGATCATGCGCACGGGCTTGGTCGGGTATTGCTGCGCCTGGGTCCCGGACGCCATCGCCATGCCGACACAGGCAGCGAGAACCGGAACGAGGGTGAAGACGCGACGTCGCTTCATGTCGGGGCTCCCGGCGGCGCACCAGTCCGCGGGAGCGCGGCGGTGCAAGTTGTATTGATGAGCATACATCATGTCCGGCGCGACCGCAACGCGTGCCTTTCGCGCGTCAGACAGGCGGGCGGTAGACCTCGATACGCCGATGGTTCCAGTCGTCGAGGTCGGTCTCGGTCGCGTCGACGAGAAACTTGCCCGGCTTGATGCCCGGCATTCCCGCCCCCGAGAAAGCGAAGCGTTCCGCGTCCTTCGCCCGCTCGACGATCGCCCAGAGGACTTCAGCGGCCGAGCGAGCGCCAACGTCGCGGTTGACGGCGACGAAGCCGCGGACGCTGGAGATGGTCCACAGCCGCTCCGCGAGCGCGGCGGGGCGAAAGCCGTCCGCGACGACGAGCACGGCGAGACGTCCCCCGGCGTAGAACGGCAGCTCGTAGCGCAGCAGCTCCGGCGTCTCTCGCCTGAGCCGCTCGAGCACGGCGCGGGGCCCCAGCGTGACGAGCTCGATGTGCTCACGCGACACACCGCCGGAGATCGAGTGGAATAAGGGCTCGCGGCGCACGCGGATCGCGTCGACGAGGCACGCCGGGTTGCGCTCGCGGACCGAGTAGAGCCCCTTCTGGTCGCCGACCGGGCCTTCGCGCTCGTAGCTGGGGACGATGCGCCCGGTCAGCGCGTACTCGGTGTCCACCGGCAGCGGCAGCGGATCGTCCGTGTACGCGAGCGCGTCGCCGCCCATCGCCTGCGCAACCGCGAGCTTGTCTACGCCCTCACCCACGCCGACGCACGCCATCAGCGTAACCTCGGCGGGCGCGCCGACGAGGATCGCGACGTCGAGCGATTGGCCCCGGCCGACCGTCTCCTCGACGATCCGCCGGATGCGCGAGGTTGCCGGGTTGACCAGGAGCTTGTTCCCGCCCGCCAGGGACATGCGCACGAAGCAGACGTGATGGGCGCCCGTTACCGGGTCGCGCGCGAGCAGAATGCCCGACGTGAGGTAAGGCGTGACGTCGTCGCGGCTGTAACGCATCGCCGGCAGCAGGCGCGCGAGGTCGGGCGAACGCGTAACCTCGACGGCGCCCTGCGCGAGGGCACGACGAACGGGCGCGGCGGGATTCGCGATCGCACGGTCGAGCCTGGCGAACAGCGTCGCGTAGTTCCGCGCCGACAGCGAGCGGCAGACCCGCTTCGCCGAACCGTAGAGATTGCCGACGATCGCCGCGTCGGCGTCGCGCACGCGGCGGAAGACCAGCGCGCAGTTGCGCCGCCGCTCCTCGTCCCTGACGCGCTTCGGAATGTCGGCACGGTCGACCCCGTCGTCGACCTCGGCGACCTCGCCCGCCGCTGCGCACGCCGCCAGTGCCGACCTGAAATCCACCCCGTCTCCGTGGTCTGTGCCGATGCCGCGCGATCCGGCAAGGATACCCAATCGCCCGGTCGCGCAGTGGCGAGCCTGGCGCGCGCCGCTACGTCGCGCGCTGCAGCGGCGCGTCGCCGACCGGCACGAGCACGCGGTCCTCGATCTCGCCTACCAGCGGGCCGTGCGCCTCGCGCGTCGCGCGCTTCGTCTCGATCCACTCCGGATCGGCGAGGAAGGCGGCCCAACCGGCGTCCTTCGCAGCCTCGTCCGGCCACGAGAGCAGGTAGACGAACTCGCGGCGGCTCGGCGTACCCGCTTCCCAGGTCGCGACGAGCGTGAAGCCGTGCCGCGCCATGATCCGGGCCGAATGCGCTTCGAAGCGCTCGAGGAAGGCCCCGCGGTTGTGCTCGAAGATCTCGTAGATGCGGAGCTGGTGGATCATCGTGCGCCGCGGGTGCGTCAGCCCGCGGTCGCGCCCGTCGTCCGCACCGCGTCGGCCCAGACCTTGCGTTCCCGGGCGAGCAGTGCCTCGGCAGCCTGCGAATCGACATTGACGACCAGGCTCGCCTGTTTGCCCATCTCGGCGGCGTAGGCAGGCGTCGCAATCGCCGCCGCGAACGCCGAGCGCAACGATGCGAGCGCCGGCGCCGGCGTTGCCGCGGGCGCCACCGCGGCGAACCACGTCGGCGTGTCGAGCGTCGGGAAACCCGACTCGACGAGTGTCGGGACGTCGGGCAGCACGGTGACGCGCGACCCCGTGCTCACCGCGAGCGCGCGCAACTGGCCGCTGCGGACGAGCGGCACCGTCGTCGACGCGCCGATGAACGAGAAGGCGATGCGTCCCGACAGCAGGTCGGCGCGCTGCGGCGCCGCGCCCTGGTAGGGGACGTGCAGGAATTTCACGCCCGCGACCTGCGCCATCACCTCGACCGTCAGGTGCGACTGCGATCCGACGCCGTTCGATCCGTACGAGATCTGCCCCGGCCGCGCACGCGCGAGGTCGATGAGCTCCGCGAGGCTGCGCGCGGGAACCGCTTCGGGATTCGAGACGAGCACGTTGGGAAAGCTACCCATCATGCCTATCCACGCGAAGTCCTTCTCCGGATCGTAGGGCAGGCTCGCGTAGAGCGCCTTGTTGATCGCGAGGATCGCCTGCCCCGCCACGAGCAGCGTGTGGCCATCGGGCGGGCTGCCCGCGACGTACGCGGCCGCGATGTTGCCGCCCGCACCGGGCTTGTTCTCGACGATCACCTGCTCCTTCAGCTGCGCCGCAAGCGCCGTGGCGGTCGCGCGCGTCAGCGTGTCGGCGGGCCCGCCGGCCGCGAACGGCACCACCATGCGGACCGGCCGAGACGGAAACGACTGCGCACGCGCCGCCGGTGCCAGGATCATCGCAGCGCTCGCGAGCGCCCAGCGAATCAGGTCGCGGCGCGAGATCCGGTCCCCGCCGGTCGGCGTCGTTCCCGTTTGCTCGCTCATCCCCGGCTCCTCGTCGATATCCATGTCCACCGGACGCGTTCGAAACGCCGGTTGCGTGCGTGCGCGTCTCCGCCATCGGAATCCGGTCACGACGAACCCGAATCCCCCTGCGCGACGGACGACGGCATCGCCGATGCCAAGAATCGCTGGCTCGGGAACGCGACCGCCACGAATCCGTGCTGCGTCCGACAAGGATCGGCCTCGCCTGCGCACCATCGAACCCTTCGTCGCCGGACATCACCGATTGCGCGGCCGCCCCGCAGACCGTCGTCGGCAGCACCGGGGGTCGTGCCCGAAACGCCCAAATGGTATCCAAAGTAATACTTATTGTGCAACCTCGCTGCAGGAGGCCGCTTGCGCCGGGCGAGGTGGTCGGAATGAGGCAGCGGGCGGCGCGTCTGGCCGACCAACCGCGGTGTGGCAGATGAATGATTGCGACGGGCTGCTGCTTCAATCAGCGCGCGGCACTCCGTCAGGTGCGCCGTCGGCCATTCGGCCCACGCCGGATGATCGAGGCGGGACTTCGATGGGGAGAACCGTGGGGAACGGGGCTTACCACGACCGCAATGGTTGGAGTCTTGGCGGAGAGGGCGACATTCACATTGCGGGGCTACAACCATCATTCTCCCCTACCGTTACCGCCAAACCTACCGCCGACGTGCGAGATTTACCCTCGCCACAAACTCGGCCTCATACCCCACCTCATCACCACTTGGAACGGTGCGCCGCTGAATTGATGGGCGACCACTACGGTGGCCGATATCACGAACGGCCAGAGGATATCCTCGAAGTGCTTCGTCTCGCTGGCAGCACTAACGCTGTGCAACTGCCCACAAGGAACCCGGTAGCTATGGTTTCGACTTGGGATTCCGGGGGCGCGGTGGACCTGGGGCACCCCTACCGCGCCGCCCCCCTGGTGCTGCGTCGGCACGAGTGTACGCATGCGCCCTGCCCCCTACCCGTCCCTGAACCCCGGCGACGAGCGCGTGGGAGGCGTTTGGGAATCGATGAGCCAAGATGGCGGCCGATCAGTGCAGCCAGGACAGCGGCACCGTGACGATCTGGGGCACGAAGATCAACAGCAGCAGCACCAGCGTCTGCGCAACGAGGAACGGCCAGACACCGCGCGTCGTCTCGCTGACCGACACACCGGCCACCGCGCCGACCACGTTCAGCACGACGCCAACCGGCGGTGTGATCAGCCCGATCGCGTTGGCCATGATGAACAGCACACCGAAATAGACTGGATCGATGCCGGCCTGCTTGATCACGGGCATCAGGACAGGGGTCATGATGAGCACCGTCGGCACAAAGTCGAGCGCGGTGCCGATCAGCAGGACTAGCACCATCACCGCGAACATCAGGAGTGTCTTGTCGTGGGCAAACGGCTTCAGCGCCTCGCCCATGTGTTCGGGAATATTGGCGATCGTGACGAGCCACGCCGACACGAACGCCGCTGCCACGAGGAACATCACTGCAGCGGAGGTCTTCGCCGCAGAGCTGAACAGTCGGAACAGGTCGCGTAAATGGATCTCCCGGTAAACGAACATGCCAACTAGGAGCGCGTAGACGACCGCGACCACCGCGGCCTCGGTCGGAGTGAATATTCCGAACTTCAGCCCGCCCACGATTATCACCGGCAAGATCAGAGCCCACACGCCATCCACGAGCGCCGCGCGCACGTCGCGCAGAGTGCGCCGCGGCTGTGTCTTGACGTCCTCACCGCGGATGACCCACCACCACGCGAAGACGAGAGAGAGCCCCATCAGGATTCCCGGCACGATCCCAGCGAGAAACAGCTTGGTGATGGAGACTCCCGCGGCGACGCCGAAGATGATGAAACCAATGGAGGGCGGGATCACCGGCGCGATGATGCCGCCGGCCGCCATCAATCCGCAGGCGCGCGGCAAGTTGTACCCGGCTTCCCGCATCATGGGAATCAGGATGGCAGACAGCGCGGCAGCGTCGGCGACGGCAGAGCCCGACAAGCTGGCCATCATGATTGCCGCGAAGATCGCCACATAACCCAAGCCGCCGCGCTTGTGACCCACCAGTGCGAGGGCCAGTGTGACGATGCGGCGGGAAAGTCCTCCGGCATTCATCAGCTCGCCAGCGAGCATAAAAAAAGGAACGGCCATCAGCGGGAAGCTGTCGGCACCATTGATCATGCTCTCCGCGATGATGCGCGGATCGAACGCACCGAGCTGGATCATCAGGGCGATGCCGGAAACCAGCAGGGCGAAGGCGATCGGCACGCCAATCGCCATGGCACCGAGCAGCGAAACGAGGAAAACGGTGACAGTAATCAAGCGGCGCGTCCGTGATCCGGTTCGGCGCTGGCCGTCAGTCGACCGTACTACCCAACGGAGTGCGATTTCCCGACGCGATCCGCTTCAATGCGCGCCGCATGCCCGCGACTACTACCAGGATCATGAGCACGCTCGCCACGAGGCCAACACCGAACAGCAGCACCATCGGAAAGGACGCCGCTTGCGAGTACTTTCCCACGTTGGTGATGGTCTGGTACCAACTTCCGACGAAGAATAGAACACAGCAGACGACGATCAGCAGGTCGCTCGCAATCCGGCAAGCCATTCGGCCATATGGGGACAACCTCCGCACGTACGAGTCGACGCCGAGATGCCCCTCCTCCCGCAGCACGACGACCGCACCGATGAACGTCAGCCAGACGAACGCGTAGCGAGAAAGCTCCTCAGTCTGCGCGATGCCGCTGTGGAACACGAAACGCAGGACGACGTTCGCGAAGACGATCACCACCATCACGGCCAGCAAGCCGACGAGCATTCCCTCGAGAAGCTTCTGGATTCGATCGATCAAGGGCATGACTTGGGTGTTCGGCAGCCGGGACACGCAGGAAGGCGGTAAGCCCCGAATGCGGCGGTCGGCCGCACCCGGGGCTGGTCGTTACTGCTGAACGGAAACTATGCGCGCGAGCAGGTTCTTGTCCATCTTCTCGGTGAACTGCGGCCACAGCGCTCGCGCCGGGGTCTCCCAGAGCTTCATCTCGGCCTCGGTCGGCCGGTACACGGTGACCCTCTTGGAGATCGTGTTCAGCACCGTCTTCTCGTCCTCGCGGTCTGCGGCGTTCGCAATCTTGAGCGCTTCGGCCGACGCGTCCCGGATGACCTTCTGCAGCTGCGGATCGAGCGCGTCGAAAGTCTTTGCGCTAACCTGCGCCACGTGGAAGGTCATCAGCGTGCGCGTCTCGGTGCCGTACTTGACGAGCTCCTGGAAACCGAACGCATTGATTGCCGCGGCCTGGAGGTTCAGTCCGTCGATCATGCCCTGCTCGAGCGACGGATACGTGTCGGACCAGGGAAGCGGTGTCGCCGTGAAGTTCCAGGACTTGAGTAAGGCGATGTCGATTGGATTGGACAGCGCGCGGAACTTGAGCCCCTTGACGTCTTCGGGCGTCCGCAGCGGGCGCTTGTTGTTGATGAGCAATCGGAAGCCACCGACCTCGATGTGGCCGAGCAGGACCGTTCCGGCGTCATTGCGAAGCTTGTCTCGAAGATAGGTGTCCACCATGGGATCGGCGAACACCTTCACCGCGCTTTCGCGCGATTTGAGCACGTAAGGCAGGTCGAGCCAGAAATAGGCGTCGGTGACCACCCCCTCGTTGGCCGCGGCACCGCTACCGAAATGGATCGTGCCGAGCTTCATGCCGCGGAATACCTGCTCGTCGCCGCCCAGCTGCCCAGAGTGATGGACCTGCAGGCGGATCTTTCCACCGGCGCGCTCGTTGACACGCTTGGCGAGCTCGTCCCAATAAATGGCCACCGAGGTACCGGGCTTGTAAGCGTGGGCGACGCGCAACACTTCCTGCGCAGCGGCAGGGGGGGCCGGCAGCGTCGCGGCGATCGCGAGCGTGATGCCAGCAAGGCAAGATGCAAGTTTCATTGCATTCCTCCAGTGGGTGTCTTTGTCGTGGACCGGGCGGGCGCGGCTGAAGGCCGCGGCGCCTGGGTTATCGCCGCCGAATGCCCCTCATCCCACGGGACACCGGCGGATCGGTCTAATGCCGCTCAACCCATGATGACCTGCCGCAGTTCCATCATGTCTTCGATCGCGTACTTCGGACCCTCGCGGCCGATGCCACTCTTCTTTACTCCGCCGTATGGCATGTGGTCGAGGCGCCAGCGCGACGGCGCATTGACGTTGATGCCGCCGAAGCGCATCGTGCGCATCGCCTTCAGCACGACGTCCATCGAGTTCGTGTAGAGCCCAGCCTGAAGGCCGTACGGCGTCGAATTCGCCAGCGCGAATGCGGCGTCGATGTCTTCGTAGGGCATCATGCTCACGACGGGGCCGAAGACCTCGCGGCAGACAACGGTCATCTCCGACTTGACCTCGGTGAGCACCGCGGGCGTCACGGTGGCCCCCCGACGTTCCCCGCCGCAGCGAAGTCTCGCGCCCTGCCCCACCGCCTCGAGGATCCAGGATTCCACGCGTCGGGCCGCGTCCTCGCTGATCATCGGACCAATGTCGGTTGCGGCGTCGGCGGGCGATCCGACGACGAGCTTGCGCGCGCCGGCGACCATCTCCTCGACCATCCGCTCGTAGAGATCGCGGTGAACCAGGATCCGCTGCGTCGAGATGCAGCTCTGGCCGCTCATACCGAACGACGCACCGACCAGGTCCTTGACTGCGCGGCCAACGTCGGCGTCGCGATGCACGATCGCCGGCGCATTGCCGCCAAGCTCGAGCAGCACGCGGCGCAGTCCCGCGATCGACAGAATCCGCTCGCCCACGGTCTCGCTGCCGGTGAAACCGATCACCTCGACGTCGGGATGCGTGACCAGCCGCTCGCCCACCTCGGCATCGCCGTGGATGACGTTGAGCACACCGGCCGGCAGCCCGCATCCGGTCGCGATCTCCGCGAACATTACAGCAACCTTGGCCGCGCGCACGTCGGGCTTATGCACGACAGTGTTCCCGGCGGCCAGCGCAGGGCCAACCTTGTGGCAAACAGTGTTGAGCGGCGAGTTGAACGGCGTGATCGCCGCAACTACGCCGATCGGGTATCGGCGCGCCATCGCGACGCGACCTTCGCCCCGTGGCGACGAGTCCATCGGAATCTCGAAGCCTTCGATCCGGAGCGCCTCTTCGGCAGAGATCGCAAGCGTTTCGACCGAGCGGTCCACTTCGCCCGACGCGTCGCGGCGCGTCTTGCCCGTGATCGCGACCATCGCGTCGACGATCACCGACTTCGCTCCCGCCACGGCCGGCGCGAGCTTCGCGAGGATCGCGCTCCGCGCATGCGCGGGCGTCACGCCCCAGGTGCGGAATGCCTCAGAGGCGGCGGCGACGGCGGCATCGATCTGCGCGACGGACGGCGTGTGCAACGTCGCGGCCACCTTGCCTTCGACAGGCTCAACGACATCGATCCGGCCTTCGCCGGAGCAGTGCTTACCGTCGATGTACATCGGTACTTCCCGCATTGCGGCAGTCTGGAGATTCGACATCCGGGGGCTCTCGGTCGGAAAATGGGGGAAAAGTCGGAGACGCGTCACGCCATTCGGTACTTGTCGACGATGTCCTCGTCGAGCTCGACGCCGATGCCCGGGCGTTCGTCGACCAGCATGTAGCCGTCCTCGTATACCTCGGCGGGCTGGCGGAGCAGCTTGTGACGCAGCGGATTGGGCTCATTCTTCGACCAATCGCTCTGCATGTATTCATAGATCAGGAAGTTCGGCAGCGCGGCAGCGAAGCGCAACGTCGCGGCGAGAAGCACAGCAGAGCAGCTCCCGGTGTGCGGGGCATAGGGCACGTGGAACGCGTGGGAAAGCGCCGCGATGCGCCGCGCCTCGGTGATGCCGCCCACGCGCGCGAGGTTCGGCTGGATCACGTCGATCGCGCGACGCTTCAGGAACTCTGCCGCGCCGAAGCGCAGGAAATCCGCCTCCCCCCCCGCGATCCGGATGTCGAGCCTGTCGGCCAGATGTTGGTAGCCGTCGACATTCTCGGGGCTGATGGGCTCCTCGAACCAGAAGACGCCGAGGTCCTGCAGCTTGCGGCCGACCTCGAGTGCGGTGGCCACGTCCTCCGAGTATGCGCAATTGGCGTCGACCATAAGCGTGACGTCGTCACCCACTGCCTCACGGATCGCCCGGACCAGCGCGAGATCCGGCTGGAAGTTCGAGGGGTCGCGGCCGATCTTGATCTTCATCGCACTGAATCCGCGACTCTTCCATTCCTTCGCCTGCGCGGTGACGATGTCGAACGCACGGAACCGGAGTGAGGACGCGTACGCGCGGAGCTTGGGCTGATGACGACCACCGATCAGCCGGTACAGCGGCAAGCCGAGCGCCTTCCCGGCCAGGTCCCACAGCGCGATGTCGATGCCGCTCACGGCCTCGACGAAGAAGCCCCGGTTGTGGCCCCGGTTCATCATCGCGCCGAACAGGAGCTCCCACAGCGCTTCGCGGTCGAGTGGATCCTTCCCGATCAGGAGCGGGGCCAGGTCGCGGATGATGTCGCGCGTCGCTGTCGGCGTGAGGCGGACGATGCACTCGCCGACGCCAGTAAGCCCACAGTCGGTCTCGATGCGGACGAGCGTCGTCCGGTAACCCTTGAAGATGATGTCGGTCAGCTCAGCCGCGTGAGGGATGCTGATCGGCGCCTCGATCTTCTCCTTGATTGGGACGAAGAGACTGATGGCCTCGACCTTCGTTATGCGGATCTGGCCGGTGTGGCGCTGGTTCACGAGCGCGGAGGCAGCAATGTCGTTCATCGGGTTCCTGTGAGCGTTGCGGGTACGAGGGAGCAACCGAGGGTCGCGAGGTAATCCTCGACGGCGAGGTCGCGGGTGTAGCGCGACCGGTAACCGAAATCCCTGTCGGCGGCATGGCAATCGATGGCGGTTGGCCAGGGGCTTTCACCCCCCGGTCCGACGGCGATGTCGGCGCGTGGCAGCCGACGAACGACACTTTGCGCGAGCTCCATCACCGTGCTTTCGAAGCCGCCGACGTTGTAGACGTCGGCGAGCGGCCTCGGGGATAGCGCGGCGTTCGTGCAGGCGTCCACCGCATCGGTGAGGTAAAGCAGGTTGGCGCGCCGATCGCCCTCCTCGATGCTCACCGGGAGGCCTCGCACGGGACGATCGAAGAGGGTCACGCAGAAACCGGCGGCGCCGAGCCGGTCACGCCCCGGGCCGAACACCGTTGTGAAGCGCAGCCCGACCGTTTCGAGCCCTTTCGCTCGGTACGACCGCGCAAGCCATTCCAGCAGCAGCTTGCTGGCGCCGTAGGGCGTACGGGGCATCGGCTCCGCCGACTCGTCGACGGGCATCCGCGCGTAACGTTTGATCGGCCCGTACACCATCACAGAGCTTCCCCACACGACCCGCCGCAGGCGATGGCGCAGCGCCGCGTCGAAGACTAGCGTGGTGCCGAGCAGATTGGTCTGCACGCTGGCGACCGGATCCGCGGCGGCGAGGTCCATGCGAAACGCGAGATGGATCGCCGCGTCGGCGCCGGTGAGCATCGCGTCGAGCACGGCGGCATCGGTCACGTTTCCCTGGATCCATCGGACGGAGGATGGGAGCCACGCAGGCGCAGGCCCGAGGTCGCAGGCTGTGACTTCACGTCCGGCGCCCGCGAGTGCGCGTACCACCGCCCCGCCAATGAAGCCGGCAGCACCCGTGACGGCGATCCGGCCGCTCATGCGTCGCGCTCCTCGGCGAGCACGCGCAAGTCGTGGCCGGGCAGGATCCGGTCAGCGAGCGTGCGGATGCGAGCCGTCGACGCATACCACGCCTCGAGGTCATGAATGATCCCGGTGGGCACGAGCTGCTCGAAGTTCTCGTATAGCGGACAGTGGTCGCTCGCGATCATCACGCGGCCATGAATCGTGTCGACCAGCACGCCCTGAAGGCCCGGCGTATGGCCGGGCAGGTGGATGCAGCGCACGCCTGGCGCGACGTCGACATCCCCGTCGACGAGCTCGAAGCGCTCGAGTGTGCGCAGGAAATGCACTGGGTGCAGCTGGGTCTCGTAGATCGGCGCATCGCAGGGAAGCGGCGCAATCGCGTAGGCGAGCTCGCGTCGCTGCACGATGAAACGGGCATTGGGAAGCAAAGCGTTCCCATAGCAGTGATCCCAGTGCAGGTGCGAGACGATGACAGTCTTGATCGCCTCGGGCACGACGCCGATCCGTTCCAAGGCATGCGCGAGCGACTGCTCGGACGAGCGCCGGAATGGGTTGTGGTAACGGGTCCCCCAATCGGGATCGGCGCAGGGGCCGGAATCGACGAGGATCGGCTCGGCGCCGCCCCTGATCAGATAGCCCAGGCACGGCGCATCGACCCGCGTGCCAACGCCGCGGCGCAGCGTGAGCCCACTCTTGTCGACATTGAGCGTGCCGAGATCGAGCGGGTGCACCGTCCGTTTCATCGATTGGGGCGTGGTCGTCGTGGTGACAGTCGGAGGGCGGAGCTCGCCGCGCGGGCGCTATCGCGAAGGGTCGTTCAGAACGCCGATTCGATCAGCGCACGCATGTCTTCGCTGGACGTCCGGCGAGGATTGGGGCCAACGTTCTTCAGCGCGATCGCGACGAGGTCCGGCACACGCGCGCGGTCGATGTCGATCGCGCCCAGCCGGTCCGGCACGCCGACGTTGCGCACCAGTCCCGCCACCTCGTCGCACACGCGGTCGCCAACCTCGGCGTCGCCGCCGCTGGTGGACATGCCAAGCGCTTCGGCGATCCGGCGGTAACGTGCCGGCCGGGCCGGCGCGTTGAAGCGCATTACGTGCGGCAGGAGCAGGCCGGTCGCGAGCCCGTGCGGCGTGTCGAAGAGCCCGCCAAGCGCCCGAGCGATCGCGTGATCGTTGCCCGTTCCGGTGTTCGAGATGACGAATCCGGCCAGCGTGGATCCGAGCGCCATCCCGGCCGCCGCTTCGGCGTTCGCAGTGTTGGCGACGAACGGACGCAGGCTCCCTCCGATCAGGCGGATCGCTTCCAGCGCGAACACGTCCGACAGCGCGCTGGCCCGCACTGAGAGGTAGCCCTCGATCGCGTGCGACAGCGCGTCGAGCCCCGCCGTCGCCGCGACCATCTTGGGCAAGGACGACAAGAGTTGGGGATCGACGACCGCCAGCTTCGGCAGCAGGCGCGGCGACCGGACTGACATCTTGTAGTGTGTGTCGGAGTTCGTCAGCGCAGCGTTGGCGGTGACTTCGCTTCCCGTACCGGCGGTCGTCGGGATGGCGACCAGGAACGGAAGATCCTTGCCGACCTTGTTGATGCCGTCGTAGTCGCGGATGTTGCCGCCGTTGGTGGCGAGTAGCGCCATGCCTTTGGCCGCATCCATCGCGCTGCCACCGCCGAAACCAATGTAGACATCCGCGCCGAACGTCCTGGCCTTCTCGGCACCGGCATGGATCGTCGCGTCGCGCGGATTTGACTCCACGTCGGAGAACGTCTCCGCAGCGATTCCGCTCGCCTTGAGTCCCTGCAGCAGACCCTCAGCCAGGCCGGCCTTGTGGACGCCGGGATCGGTGACGACGAACGCCTTGCGCAGGCCGAGCTCGGCGATCTCGCCGGCCGTCTGCCGCGACGCGCCCGCACCGAAGCGCAGGTTGATGTGCGCGGCAAATTGAAACACCGCGGAACCCGAGAAATCGTTGACCAGCATGACGGACTCGCTATTGAATGGGTGGGAACGCGTGCGACGGGGGGGCGAACGACGCCGCTCAGTCGGCCGTCGCGCCGGAGACACGCACGAGTTCGGCCCACTTGACCTGCTCGCGCTTGAGGAACTCACCGAATTGCGCGGCACTCATCGGCGTAGGCTCAAGGCCCATCGAGATCATCCGCTCGCGTACCTCGGGATTCGCCATCACCTCAACGAGCGCCTTCTCCAGCTTTGCGACGACGGCCGATGGCGTTCCGCGTGGGGCGGTGATTCCGTACCAGACGGTGATCTCGTAGTCGGGGACGCCTGCTTCGCGCATCGTCGGCACGCCCTGCGCCAGCGGCGTACGGTCGGCGGTCGTTACGGCGAGGGCGCGCGCCTTGCCTTCCTTCACGTGGGGCATGATCTCGGCAGGCGTCGCGAGCGTGAACGAGACGTGCCCTGCGATCATGTCCGTGACCGCGGGGCCGCCCCCCTTGTACGGGACGTGCAGCATGTCGAGGCCGGTGCGCGTCTTGAGCAACTCGCCGGCGAGGTGCGCCGGACTGCCGCTGCCAGGCGAGGAAAAGTTGACGGCGCCCGGCTTGCTACGTGCAAGCGCAAGCAGGTCGGCCATTGAGTTGGCGGGCGACTTTGCCCCAACCGCGAGCACGAACGGCGCCGACGTCAGCAACGCGACCGGGACGAAATCCTTTTGCCCGTCGTACGGCAGCTTCTTGTAGAGGCTCTGGGTAATGACGAACGGCGCCGGCGTCATCAGCAATGTGTAGCCGTCGGGCGCGGCTTTCGCGACATAGTCTGCGCCGATCGTTCCGGCGGCACCGCCGCGGTTGTCGATCACGACCGGTTGACCCAGCGAGTCCGACAGCTTCGGTGCAATCACACGGGCCACGATATCGTTGGCACCACCCGGCGGGAACGGGACCACGAGCCGAATCGGGCGCGCCGGGTAGTCCTGCGCGAGGACGGGCGTGGCGACCAGTGCGGCGCCAATCGACGCAGCGGTGAGCAGAGCGCAGATGCCGCGCCTGGACCTGTCGGTGCGACGGATTGCCACGCATTCCACGTTCTGCATCGGGGTAGAAGCTGTGCGGAAGCTCTTCACTTGCGATTCCCTTGCGATGGGGTCTGGCGGTCGGTGTCCAGTGCGAGCAGCGTCGCCACCGTGGACCCGATCCTGGCGTCACTGCCGTCAATTCTCAACATGGCGCGAACGATGCGGGCACCGGCACGAAAGATGTGATCGCGGATCTTCTCCTCGACCGCCTCGGGATTTCCCTGCTCGAACTGCTCGACGATCCTGCAGTGGCCGTCGTAGGAGCGTCTAAGGTGATCGGGAAACACAAGCGACATGCGCCTGTAGCGAACGATGATTGCGTCCAGCGAAGCGAGC
>CALFEY010000360.1 GCA_937958295.1 uncultured Pseudomonadota bacterium | reverse complement strand
CTCAAGGCACGAAGGGCTAGTATGAGCCCCAGTCCGATCAGCATGATCCCCAGAGCCGGGGGGAAGTACCCTGGGTCCATGCGACCGGCGGAGCCGATGGGGTGGTTGAAAGCAATGCCGATTGCAGCCGCACCAAATGCGATGTAGATGACACCGGCCCAAAAGTCTTTGGGGTTCTTGATCCACTGCATGCAAATCCTCCGCATGGCATGAGGCGCCGACTGGCACCTCTGCCTGTCTCGTTCCACGTGTGAGCACGCGCTCCCCCCTTGCCCGAGCCGCGCGAACCCGGAGGTTATTGGCTATCGTCGGCAATGTCCAGCGGGAATGTGGGTTTCCCTCCACGACCAAACCTTGGTGCGGGTTTCCCCTATGAGGGGATGAAAAAAGGGCAGGCTGCTTGCGCAGCCTGCCCTCGATACGGAGCGACGTTGCTTACACGCCGCCCTTGGCGCGCAGTTCCTTGAAATACTTGTCGAGGTGAGCGGCCTGCGCGCGCTGCGCGAGCTGCGGCTTCACTTCGTCGAAGGGGGGCACCTTCGCCTCGCGCACGTCTTCCACGAGGATCACGTGATAGCCGAATTGCGTTTGCACCGGCTGCGCCGTGAACTTGCCCTTGGGCGTGGCAACCATCGCATCGCCGAACGGCTTGACGAAGCCGCCCGGAGCGTTCCAGTCGAGGTCGCCGCCGCGATCCTTGCTGCCCGGATCCTTCGAGCGCGCCTTGGCAAGCTCGTCGAACTTGGCGCCCTTTTGCAATTGGGCGATGACGTCCTTGGCCTCGTCTTCCTTCTCCACGAGGATGTGCTTCACCTTGAATTCCTTGTCGCCCATCTGCGCCTTGATGGCGTCGTATTCCTTGCGCAGCTCGGCATCGGGGATGGGGTTCTTCTTCATCCAGTCGGCGACGTAGGCGCGCACGAGCACCGTTTGCCCGGCGAGGTCCATCTGGTTCTTGATGTCGGCGTTCTTGTCGAGGTTGGCCTTCTTCGCCTCACGGACCAGCAGCTCGCGCGTGTTGAGCTCTTCGCGGATCGCGTTGCGCAGCTCCGGCGTGTCCGGCGCGCCCTGGGCGAGACGCTCTTTCAGCATGAAGTCGAACTGTTGCTGCGGGTAGAGGGCCTTGCCGGCCGGCGCGGCAGCGGCGGGCGCGGCGGCGGGGGCAGCAGCCTTGGGCGCGGCGGGTTGCGCCTGCGCGGTGCCAGCGACGGCGAGCGCCGCCAGGACGGCGAGGGCTATTCTGGTTCGGGTCATTGCGTTACGTCCTTTCGTCAGGAGGGAAACTCGTCCGGGGTGTACGCGCGAATGGCAAGCGCGTGGACGGGATGGGGAATCAGATCGCCGATCCGGTCGAACACCGCCCGATGGCGGGCGATCCGGGTCAAGCCTGCGAAGTGCTGGGACACGATCAGCAGCGAAAAGTGCCCGCCACCGGCGGCGGCGCCGGCGTGGCCGGCATGCTCGGCGCTGTCGTCGGCGAGATCGAGCACCACCGGCGCCAGGGGAGCCAGGCGGCGCCGGAGCGCGTCGGGAACCGTCTCGCCGCGGGGTTCGCTCATGGCTTGCCGGGCTCCGTGATGTGCCGGGCGAGGAACAGTCCCTGCACGACCGCAAACAGCAGGAAGAGCCCGATGCCGCCCCACACCTTGAAGTTGACCCAGGTGTCGGTGGAGAAGTGGAACGCCACGTACCAGTTCAGGATTCCCATCGTCGCGAAGAAGGCGATCCAGGACCACGTCACGCGCGTCCACACGGCCGGCGGCAGCACGAGGTCCTTGAGCACGTAGGCGAGGAGATCCTTGCCGAAGAGGAGCTTGCCGCCCGCCAGCACGACGCAGAACGCGCCGTAGAGAACGGTGGGCTTCCACTTGATGAAGACTTCGTCCTGGAGCAGGAGGGTGGCGCCGCCGAAGACCACGATGATCCCGAACGACAACCAGTGGACGACGGAAACCTTGCCCTTCCACTTGAACCAGACGATCTGGCACACGGAGGCGACGATCGCCACGGCCGTGGCCACCATGATTCCCTGCCACTTGAAGGCGAGGAAAAAGAGGATGAGCGGGAAGTAGTCCGCGAGAATCTGCATGGATGTGCAATGGACCTGGGTCAGGGCGCCTCAGTCAGGCCCCCTGGGTCGGGCATGAGGCAGCTTCGCCCACCCGCCTTAAGGGCGCCTTACCGGGCGGCGCGTCGTTCGCGCGCTCCTAGCTGCCTCGAAGGCCCGACGGGCTAACCTGCAATTATACCCCGGAATCAGGGTGCCCCGTTAAGGCGGCCATTAGGCCCCGCGGGAGCCTGGGCGCGCCGGTGAGGGCGCCGAGGCGGGCCCAGTCGAACGCCGAACCGGGGTCCGTCTTGCGTCCGGGGGCGATGTCGCTGTGACCAACGGCGGCCGCCAGTGGGTAGCGCGCCTTGAGCGCGAGAAGGAGTGCCGCCAGCCGGCGGTACTGCACCGGCGCGTAGGGCACGGTGTCGGTGCCTTCGAGCTCGATCCCGATGGAGAAGTCGTTGCAGCGCTCCCGTCCCTCCCATTCGGACACGCCGGCGTGCCAGGCGCGCTCGTTGCAGGAGACGAACTGCACGAGCGCGCCGCCGCGACGGATGAGGAAGTGCGCGGATACGCGCAATCCGGCGAGGGCGGCGTATGACGGGTGGGCGGAGGGATCGAGCGTATTGGTGAAGAGGCGTTCTACGCCGTCGCCGCCGAAGTGCCCTGCGGGCACGGTGATGCCGTGCACTACCGCAAGGGTGATGTCGGTGCCGGGTGGTCGCGCGTCCCGGTTGGGCGAGCGCACCTGGCGCACCTGCTGCACGTGGCCGCGGTCGTCGACGCGGAGTGCCTCACGAGGCTGCCTCATTGGGGAAGACCGGTGGGGCGGGCTCGCACGCGGTTGATTGCGGGCGTGGAGGCGAGGACGTGAGGGCGACAACAGGTCACGGATCTGGGCTACTCACGCGCGCTTTACTTGATGCCCAGCCGCTCCATCCGGTAACGCATGGCCCGGAAGGTGATGCCGAGAAGCTTGGCCGCGGCCGTGCGGTTGAAGCGGGTCTTCTCGAGCGCCTCGTTGATCGCCGCGCGCTCGACGCGATCGAGGTAGTCCTGCAGCGGCCATTTCTCGCCCGGAGGCACGCCGCCTTCGCCGTCCTCGTGCATCGGTGTGAGGTGCAGGTCCTCTGCCGTGATGCGCTGCGGATCGGCGGCAAGCGAGAGTCCGCGCTCCAGGATGTTCTCGAGCTCGCGCACGTTGCCCGGAAACGGATACTGCTCCAGAGCGGCCACCGCTTCCGGTTCCAGTCGTGCTGAGCCGCTGCGCGTGAGCTTGGTGAGGATCGCGTTGGCGATTGACGGGATGTCCTCGCGCATCTCCCGCAGCGACGGCATCGCGAGCTCGATCACGTGCAGCCGGTAGTACAGGTCCTGCCGGAAGTTGCCCGATTCCACCAGCGTGGCGAGCTTCTTATGGGTGGCACTGATGATGCGCACGTCCACCGGCTCCTCTTGCGTGGCGCCCACCTTGCGCACCTTCTTCTCCTGGATGGCGCGCAGCAGCTTCACCTGCATGGGCAAGGGAAGGTCGGCCACCTCGTCGAGGAAGAGGGTGCCGCCGTTGGCCGCCTGGAAGAAGCCGTCGCGGTCGCTCTCGGCACCGGTGAAGGCGCCCTTGCGATAACCGAAGAACTCGCTCTCCATCAGGTTTTCGGGAATCGCGCCGCAGTTCACCGCCACGAACGGCTGCTCGGAGCGGGGGCCGAGGCGATGGATCGTGCGCGCGGCGAGCTCCTTGCCGCTGCCCGACTCGCCGTTGATGAACACCGGGGCCTGGCTCTTGGCGAGGCGGTCGATGAGGCCGCGCACCTGGAGCATGGCCGGCGAATCGCCGAGGAGCTGGTAGCTGCTGGCGGGCTGCACCTTCTCCGGCACCTTGAGCGCCTGCTTGACCAGGGCGCGAAGCTGCTCGAGCGCCACCGGCTTGGCAAGGTAGTCGAAGGCACCGGCCTTGAGTGCCGCCACCGCGTTCTCGGCGCTGCCGAACGCGGTGATCACCGCCACCGGAACGTCGAGGCCCTTCTGGTTGATGTGCTCGACCACGCGCAGGCCCTCGCCGTCGGGCAGCCGCATGTCGGTCAGGCAGAGGTCGAAGGCTTCCTTGTCGAGGAGGCGGATGGCCTCCCCCACGGTCTCGGCCCGCGAGGTGTCGAGGCCCATGCGCGAGAGCGTGAGCTCGAGGAGCTCGAGGAGGTCCGGCTCGTCGTCCACGACGAGCACCTTCGGTTGGCCGCGAATCCTTCTCGTCACGTTGCTCCCCCTTGTACGCCCGGGCGGCCGTCCCTCGCGGGCGGCTTCAGGCGGATCGCTCCGGTGTCGAAGCGCGCTTCAACGTCATGCGGAAATGGGCGCCGGGTCCGCGCGGCAGGAGCTCGAGCGCGGCGCCATTGGCGTCGGCGAGCTCGCGCGCGATGTACAGGCCGAGTCCGGTTCCCCCTGGCCGCGTGGTGAAGAAGGGCTCGAATATCTGCGGCCGCAGCTCGGCGGGAATGCCCGGTCCGTCGTCCATGAGCTCGCAGATTACCGCATCGCCCATGTATCCGGCGCGTGCCACCACCCGGATGCTTCCTTCTTTCTTCTGGCAGTGCTGCCAGGCATTGCGTACCAGGTTCCATACGATCTGGTTGAGATGGCCCCGGTCGAAGATGATCTTGAGATCGTCGGAGATCTGCAGGATCACGCCGCCGGGCGGCATGTTCTCCGCCTGCACGATTTCGTCCACGATGCCGCGCATGAACTCGCCGAACGCGATCGTCTCGGGCTGCTGCCGGTCGCGTCGGTTGAGTTGCAGCACCTCGCCGACGATGCGGTCGATCCGCTTGGCATTGTTGCGGATCATGCCGAGCAGCCGCGCGCCCTCCGGCGCCACCGCCCCATCCTCCTCCAGAAGCTGCGCTGCCTGGTTGATGGCCGACAGGGGATTGCGCACCTCGTGGGCGATCGATGCCGTGAGGCGGCCCATGGCCGCGAGCTTCATCTGCTGTGCCTCGGTCTGGGCGCGGCCGAGGTCCTCGAGGTAGATGAGCGTGCCGCCGTTGAGGCCGGTGCCGATGCGCACGAGGCGCACGCGCAGGAGCCGCTGCGTGGCATCGACCTTGAACGGCGGCAGGGCTTCGGTGAAATCCTCCTGCCAGCGCCGCCAGTAGTCGTGCAGGGTGCCCGAAAACTCGGCGAGGCGCATGCCGCCGCGCATCCGGCCAAAGCCCCCGAGGAGGCGAGTGACTTGCGCATTGTGGCCGCGCACGACGCCGTTCAGGTCCACCACGAG
>CALFEY010000359.1 GCA_937958295.1 uncultured Pseudomonadota bacterium | reverse complement strand
GGCATCTGGCCGAGTTCTGGATGATCGAGCCGGAGATCGCGTTCGCCGCGCGCGCCGACGACGCCGACCTCGCCGAGGGCCTGCTCAAGCACATCTTCAGCACAGTGCTCGCCGAGCGCGGCGACGACATGGCGTTCTTCGACGAGCGCATCGAGAAGGGGATCGTGGCCAAGCTCACGGGCATCGTCGACCACGAGTTCGTGCGCATGGACTACACCGAAGCGATCGACATCCTGGTCCGCTCGAAGCACAAATTCGAGTACCCAGTGTCCTGGGGCATGGACATGCAGAGCGAGCACGAGCGCTACCTCACCGAAAAGCACGTGGGGCGGCCGGTGATCGTGATGAACTACCCCAAGGCCATCAAGGCGTTCTACATGCGCGTGAACGACGACGGCCGCACCGTTGCGGCCATGGACGTGCTCGCGCCCGGCATCGGCGAGATCATCGGCGGCAGCCAGCGGGAGGAGCGCCTCGACATCCTCGATGCGCGCATGGTGGAGACCGGCCTTGATCCCGCGCACTACGGCTGGTATCGCGACCTGCGCCGCTACGGCACGGTGCCGCACGCGGGCTTCGGGCTCGGCTTCGAGCGCACGGTGGCCTATGCCACCGGCCTGTCCAACGTGCGGGACGTGATCCCGTTTCCGCGCACGCCCGGCAACGCACGCTACTAAGAGGCGTCGCGTGCGGTCACGCGGGCGGTCGCTACCCCAGCACGCCCGGGTTGGCGCGCCATAGCGCGAAGTTGAGCGCCGCCGCGAACGTGACCCACGCGAGGTAGGGCACGAGCAGCGCTCCGGCAAGGGGCCGGGTGCGCCAGAACGCGACCACCGTGGCCGCGATCAGCACCCACATTACGAGGATCTCGGCGAACGCGAGGCCGCCCATGCGCCATGCGAAGAAGAGCCACGTCCACAGGCCGTTGAAGACGAGTTGCACCAGGAAGAGCGTGAGGGCGCCGCGCGCGCCTGCCCACCCGCGCTGTCGCCACACGAGCCAGGCTGCGACCGCCATGAGCACGTACAGCACGGTCCACACCGGACCGAAGAGCCATGGCGGCGGCGCCCAGGAGGGCTGCGCGAGCTGCGCGTAGAAGGCTTGCGCGTTGCGCGAGGCGAACGCGCCGGTGGCGCCGGTCACGAGCGATAGCAGCAGGAAGCCGGCGAGGGCGGCGACGCTCCTGCCAGTGGACACGACGGGCGTGGGATTCATCATGCGCATTGTAGGGCCCGCCGGCGGCCGCGGCCTCAACTCGCCGGACGCGAACATCGCGGTGATCGCCGCGACCTGCCGGCGCCAGCATGCGCAATGGCGGCCGCACGTGAAGTTGCACGCGAGTCCCCCGCTTGCAAAGCGTCTCGTCGCAGGCGGTGCCATCGGCGTGACCTGCGCGAAGGTCGGCGAGGCGGAGATCATGGCCGCGGTTGGCGTGCGAGGCATCCTCGTCGCCAAGCAAGTGGTGCGGCCGCGGAAGATCGCACGGCTGGTGGACCTCGCCCGCGATTGTGACGTGATCGTGGCAGTGGACAGCCTCGGTGACGCCAGGGTGCCGGGCGTGAGGGGGGGCGCGTCGCTCAAGCTCTCCCAGGAGCATGGCACCCTTATCCTCGCCGTGCCCAGCGAGACGCCGCGCGTGGGGACCGCGTGGAGTTCGAGGTGGGATACTCGGATGGCACGGTCCACTTGCACGACGCGTTGATCGCGTTGAGATCCGGCGCCGTCGAGGCGTTTGGCCCATCGACGAGCGCGGCAAGATGCGCTGACGGTCGCGGCGGGAGGCACCCGGCCGGCCTCGCTTACAATCCGCCCCATGCCACTCATCGCCAAGCGCGTCCGCGGCCTGGCCGCCGTCTTCCTCGCGGGCGTGGCTGCGCTTGGCACGGCGCTCGCGCAACCGGCGCCCGAGAGCGGATCGGGGTGGACGCACAAAGAGGTCGTCACCAGCCGTCTGTGGATGGTGGCGGCCGCCAATCCGCATGCGGTCGAGACCGGGCACCGCATCCTCGCTGCCGGCGGCAACGCCGTAGATGCCGCCATTGCCGTGCAGATGGTGCTGGGCCTGACCGAGCCGCAATCCTCGGGCATCGGCGGCGGCGCGTTCTTGCTCGTGCACGATGCCAAGCGGCGCCGGCTGGTCGCGTGGGACGGCCGCGAGACGGCGCCGGCCGCCGCGCGGCCCGACCGCTTCCTGCGCGACGGCCGGCCGATGACGTTTTTCGAGGCGGTGGTGGGCGGTCGCTCGGTGGGCGTGCCCGGCACGCTGCGCATGCTCGAGGCCGCGCATCGCGAGCACGGCCGCCTGCCGTGGGCGCGCCTGTTCGACGACGCGATCACGCTCGCCGACACGGGCTTTGCCGTGTCGCCGCGCCTGCATCGGCTGCTCGCGGTCGAGCGGCACATGACGCAGCCGCGCATTCGTGACTACTTCTTCGGCGCCGACGGCAAGCCGGTGCCAGTGGGCACGGTCCTGCGCAATCCCGCCTATGCGCAAACGCTGCGTGCCGTCGCGCGCGGCGGCGCCGACGCCTTCTACACGGGTGCCATCGCCCAGGACATCGTGACCACCGTGACGACGGCGGCCAATCCCGGCGACCTTACGCTCGCCGACCTCGAAGGCTACAAGGCGATCGAGCGCGCGCCGCTGTGCGGCGGCTACCGCGGGTATCGCGTTTGCGGCGTGCCGCTGCCCTCGTCCGGCACCTTGAGCATCCTGCAGATGCTGCGCATGCTGGAGCCGTACGACATCGCGGCCATGGGGCCGGCCTCGTTCTGGAGCGTGCATTTCGTGAGCGAGGCAGGGCGCCTCGCCTTTGCGGACCGCAGCGTGTACGAGGCGGACCCCGCGTTCTACCGCGCGCCCGCCTTCCTCCTGGCCGACGACTACCTGCGCGAGCGCTCGCAGCTCATCCGCCCCGACGCGAGCATGGGCCGCGCCGCACCCGGGGAGCCGCCCGTGGCGGCGCACAAGGCTGCGTGGGGCCGCGACGCCGCGCTCGACCTGCCCTCGACCTCGCACATCTCGATCGTCGATCGTGATGGCAATGCGGTGGCGATGACCACGTCGATCGAGAACCAGTTCGGCAGCCGTCTCATGACGGCCGGCGGGTTCCTGCTCAACAACCAGCTCACCGACTTCTCGTTCGTGCCGGAGGACCAGGGCAAGCCGGTGGCCAACCGCGTGGAGGGCGGCAAGCGACCGCGCTCCTCGATGGCGCCCACGATTGCCTACGACGCCGACGGGCGCGTGGCCATCGTGACGGGATCGCCGGGCGGCAGCGCGATCATCAACTACGTGGCCAAGACGCTGCTGGCCATCATCGATTGGCGACTCGATCCGCAGGCCGCGGTCGCGCTGCCGAACTTCGGAAGCCGCAACGGGCCCACGGAGCTCGAGGCGGGCACGCCTGTGGCGGATCTCGCGCCCAAGCTCAAGGCACTCGGTGCCGAGGTGGCCGTGGTGGAGCTCACGAGCGGCGCGCAGGCGATCGTGCGCACGCGCACCGGATGGATCGGCGGGGCGGATCCGCGGCGCGAAGGCATCGTGATGGGGCAATGACAGTGTCCGGCGTGCCCATCCATCGCCTCGCGGCCACCGCGCGCGAGGCCTATGTCGCGCATCTCCTGGCGCTCGATGCCGAGGACGTGCGCCTGCGCTTCGGTGCCCTGCTGCCGCCGGCGGCCATCACGGCCTACGTCGCGCGGATCGACTTCGGCGTGGATTCGATCTTCGGTGTCTTCGGCGCCGGCATGGAGCTCGTCGGCGCCGTGCACCTGGCCTTCGGTCGCGACCACGCCGAGCTCGGCGTGTCGGTGCTGCCGCCGGGACGTCGGCGCGGCATCGGCGGCGCGCTCGTCGCCCGGGCCGCGGAGCATGCGCGCAATCGCGCGACGTCCCGCCTGTACATGCACTGCCTGGGCGAGAACGCCACGATGATCCGGCTCGCCCGGCGGGTGGGCATGGCGGTGGTGGTGGAAGCCGGCGACGCCGACGCCCACGTGACGCTGCCTCCCGCCACGGCGCTGTCGTTCACGAGCGAGATCCTGGCCGACCGGATCGCGCTTTACGATTACACCCTGAAGAGCCACGTGGAAGCATGGCGGCGTGTCGGCGTTGTGCTCGCGGGGGCGACACCGTGAAGCGGGTGCTATCGCCGTGCGCGCTGGCGCTGGTGCTCGCGGCCGGTGCCCCCGTCCAGGCGCAGCGTCCGCCCGCGGCGGGCGCAAGCGTGGTGTTCGACAAGGACGCCGCCGACGTCGTGCGCCAACGCAACGATCCCACCTACGTGGAGCGCATCTTCGTGGAGGGCCGCG
>CALFEY010000358.1 GCA_937958295.1 uncultured Pseudomonadota bacterium | reverse complement strand
GTCCCGGCACGCGCGTGGGCATCGTCTGCGACCTCAAGCAGACGCTGGCGTCGCTCAGGGGGACTGGTCGATGGCTACAACGCGGCCGTGGGGGTCGACGGTTGCGTTACCCGTGACAAGGCGGCACTGCGCAAGCTCGTGGACACGAGCGATGTCCTGCTGGTGACGCCGTCCGCGGCGGGACGGATGAAGCTCGTGGAAACGCAGACGCCCGTCGTCACGCTCGCCTTCCCGCTCGACGCCCGGTCCCTCGAGAAGCTGCATGCCCTGATCGCGCGACGGATGCCGGCGCCGGTCGCCTACGACAGCCAACACCGACTCGGCGCGTAGCGGCGCGCGACCGATGACGTTTCCCGCACCACGCCGTCGGTCGCACCACCCCGCCCACCTGCTTGGGCGCGCAATCTCGACTCAGCCTGGAGACCGACCATGAATCCATCGCACTCGCGCTGCAGTCGAGCGGTTACCTCGCGGAGGAGTTTCGGGCAGGCATCAAGTCGGCCACGTCTCCCGCAAGCTGCCCGCGGGCGGCTACTTCCAGATGCAGCGCCATGCCGCCACCTGAAGTTGCCATCCGCTTCCGGCAGGTCGTCAAGCGCTTCGAGGCCCTCATGCTGTTCGACGAGCCGACCTCGGCGCTCGATCCCAAGCTCACCGGCGAGGTGCTGCGGGTGATCCGGGACCTGGCCCTCCAGGGGCGCACCGCCATCATCGTCACCCACGAGCTGCGCTTCGCCGCGAAGTGGCCTCGCACGTCGTGTTCATGGAAGGCGGCGATATCGTCGAGGAGGGGCCGCCCAAGCAGGTGCTGCTCGATCCGTTGGAGGCCCGCACGCGCGACTTCAGCGAGCACGACGCCGCGGAGGCACGGGGCCGCTAGCGCCCCGCGACGTACTGCGCCCGCAACCGTTCCCCCAGCGCCCAAACGGCCGACGCATACAGCCGGCTCTTGTTGTACCGGGTGATCACGTAGAAGTTGGGATAGGCGATCCACAGGCTCGTACGGCCTTCCGCGCTTTCCTCGAGCAGCAGCAGGCCCACGGGATCGTCGACCAGCACGAGCGCCGGCTCGCGCAGGTCCACGCCATCGCCTTGCCACGCCGCGAGCGGCCGCCGCTCGCTGATCCCGCCGTCGAGCCGGCGCAGCGCAGTGCCCTGTGCGTCACCGGCCACGATCGCCGGCGCAAGCACGGGCTGCCCGCGCTGCCAGTCGTGACGCGCAAGGTAGTGCGCGACGCTGCCGATGACGTCCGTGGGATCACGCCACAGGTCGGCGTGGCCGTCGCCGTCGAAGTCCACCGCGAAACGCCGGTAGCTGCCCGGCATGAACTGCGGCAGGCCCATCGCCCCCGCATACGAGCCCTTGGGCTCGAGCGGCGAGAAGCCCTGGTCGCGCGCGAGGAGGAGGTATTCCTTGAGCTCGCCACGGAAGAACGGCGCCCGCCGGGGGTAGTCGAAGGCGAGCGTGGCAAGCGCGTCGATCACGCGGTGGCTGCCGGTGTAGCGGCCGTAGAAGGTCTCCACGCCCACGATCGCCACCACGATCTCGGGCGGCACGCCGTAGATCTCCTCGGCGCGGACGAGCGCACGCGCATTGTCGCGCCAGAACTTCACGCCGGCGTCCACGCGGGCCGGCGCGAGGAACGACGTCGAGTAGCTGAACCACTTGGGCGGCTCGAGCAGCGGCCGGTCCATGAGCTCGACGATGCGCGGTTGGAACCTGGCGGCGCCGAGCCAGCGCTCGACGTCGCGTTGTGCAAGGCCGGTGTCCTTCGCGATCTCCGCGGCATAGGCACGCACATCCTCCCGTGCGGCGTAACCGGTGGGGGCGGCCTTGGGCTTGGCCTGGACCTTCGGCTTGGCGGGAGGCTTGGCGGTGGACTTGCGCGGCGCTTCGGGCGCCGGCGCGGCCTGGACCGCGACGGTCCACGCGAGTGCACAGAGGACGACGACGAGCGACTTGACGAGCACGAAACGCAGCTTCCACAGGGGTCGTCGAATGGTACCATCGCGCCGCCCTCGCCCCGCCCCGGCAAGGCGCGCGGGCTCGTCGCCCACCCGCCGGTGCCCCCTCGCATGTACGCCCTCTATCCCTTCGCCCGTCCCTTCCTCTTCACGCTCGACGCCGAGACCGCGCACGTGCTCGCCCTCGAAGGTCTCGATGGCGCGACCGCGCTGGGCATCGCCCGCCACCTCGCCCCGCGCCTGCCGCCTTCACCCGCGAAGGTGATGGGCATCGACTTCCCCAATCGCATCGGGCTTGCCGCCGGCCTCGACAAGAACGCCGCGCACGTCGACGGCCTTGCCACCTTCGGTTTCGGCTTCATCGAGGTGGGGACCGTCACGCCGCGCCCGCAGCCGGGCAATGCCAAGCCGCGCATGTTCCGCCTGCCCAAGGCGCAGGCGCTCGTCAACCGCCTGGGCTTCAACAACGGCGGCATGACGGCGCTCCTCGCCAACCTCGAGCGCACGCGCTACGCCGGCGTGCTCGGGATCAACATCGGCAAGAACTTCGACACGCCCAACGAGCGCGCCGCCGACGACTACGTCGCGT
>CALFEY010000357.1 GCA_937958295.1 uncultured Pseudomonadota bacterium | reverse complement strand
TCGAGCTTCGAGTAGCGGATGCACGCCTCCATCTGCAGCGAATCGAGGAGCTCGATACGCGCGACCGGGATGCTCATCTGCATCGCGGCGATCACCGTGTCCACCGCTCCCTTCAGGCTGTCGAACTGACACACCGCCGCCGAGATGGCCTCCGGAATGCCGTACAGCCGCACCTGGACTTCGGTGATGATGCCCAGCGTGCCTTCAGCCCCCACGAACAGGCGCGTGAGGTCGTAGCCCGCCGACGACTTGCGGGCGCGCCCGCCGGTGCGCACGATACGGCCGTCGGGCGTGACCACGGTGAGGCCGAGCACGTTCTCGCGCATCGTGCCGTAGCGCACGGCGTTGGTGCCCGACGCCCGCGTGGAGGCCATGCCGCCCAGCGTGGCATTGGCGCCTGGATCGATGGGGAAGAAGAGGCCGGTGCCCTTGAGCTCGGCATTGAGCTGCTCGCGGGTCACGCCCGCCTGCACGCGGCAGTCGAGGTCGGCGGCGTTCACGTCGAGGACCTGGTTCATCTCCGACAGGTCGATGCACACGCCGCCGTACAGCGCCGCCACATGCCCCTCGAGCGACGTGCCCACCCCGAAGGCGATCATCGGCACCCGCGCCGCGTGACACAGCCGCACGATGCCGGCCACCTCCTCGTTGCTGTGCGGATACACCACGACGTCGGGCAGCGCGGGATCGGCAAGGCCCTCGCCGTGGGCATGCTGCGAGCGGATGGCATTGCTTACCGTGGCGCGCTCGCCGAAGTCGCGCGCGAGCGAGGCCACCACCTCTGCCGTGTGCGCCGGGGTGGCGCGGGGCTCGAACTTCATGCCATGAATCCTTCTAGAAGCGAGGGAGGTCCGGATGCGGGACCTGCCCATGATGAACGTGGAGGCGCCCCATTTCGGCGCAGCGGTGCAGCGTGGGCACGGCCTTGCCGGGATTGAGCAGGCGGAACTCGTCGAAGGCCTCCTTGAT
Source organism: uncultured Pseudomonadota bacterium (assembly GCA_937958295.1). Classification (GTDB taxonomy): domain Bacteria; phylum Pseudomonadota; class Gammaproteobacteria; order Burkholderiales; family Casimicrobiaceae; genus VBCG01. Next base: position 2,666 of record CALFEY010000357.1, on the reverse strand, counting down.
CGCGTGGAAACGCGCGAGCTCGCCGGGACTGAACTGCAGGCACATCGTGGCGAGCTTCTCAACGCCCACGCCGTGCTCGCCGGTCACGGTACCGCCCACTTCGATGCACAGGGCGAGGATGCGATCGCCGAACTCCACCGTGCGCTCCGTCTCGCCGGGCTTGTTGACATCGAAGAGGATCAGCGGATGGAGGTTGCCGTCGCCGGCATGGAAGACGTTGGCGCAGGGCAGACCGTATTCCTCCGACCAGCGGGCGATGGCGCGCAGGACCTGCGGCAGCGCCTTGCGGGGGATGGTGCCATCGATGCAGTAGTAGTCGGGCGAGATGCGCCCCACCGCGGGGAACGCGGCCTTGCGTCCCGACCAGAAGAGCAGTCGCTGCGCCTCGTCGCGCGAAACGCGAATGCTGGTGGCGCCCGACTCCGTGAGCACCCGGCGGATCTCGGCCATCTCCGCAGCGACCTCGTCGGGCGTGCCGTCGGACTCGACCAGCAGCACCGCCGCCGCGTCGAGCGGATAGTCGGCATGCACGAACTGCTCGACCGCGCGCGTGGCGGGCTGGTCCATCATCTCGAGTCCCGCGGGAATGATGCCGGCGCCGATGATCGCGCCCACCGCGGCCCCTGCCTTCTCCACGTCGTCGAACGCCGCGAGCGCCACCTGCGCGAGCTGCGGCTTGGGCGTGAGCTTGACCGTGATCTCGGTGATCACCGCGAGGAGCCCCTCGCTGCCGGTGATGAGGGCGAGGAGGTCATAGCCCGGGCTGTCCAGCGCATCGCCGCCGAATTCCACGACCTCGCCGGTGATGAGCACGCCGCGCACGCGCCGCACGTTGTGCACGGTGAGGCCGTACTTGAGGCAATGCACACCCCCGGCGTTCTCGGCGACATTGCCGCCGATCGAGCAGGCGATTTGCGAGGATGGATCGGGGGCGTAGTACAGGCCATGCGCCGCCGCCGCCTCGGAGATCGCGAGATTGCGCACCCCCGGCTGGACGATGGCGGTACGCGTGAGCGGGTCCACCGCGAGGATCCGCTTGAACCTCGCGAGCGAGAGCACCACGCCGGTCGGGTCGGGCAACGCGCCTCCCGACAGGCTGGTGCCCGCTCCGCGCGCCACCACGGGCACCCGTGCCGCGTGGCAGGCCTTGAGAATCTGCACGACCTGCCCCTCGTTCTCGGGCAGCAGCACGGCGGCGGGCTGGGCACGATACAGGGTGAGCCCATCGCACTCATAGGGCTTCACCTCCTCACGCGAGGTCAGAAGGCCGGCGGCAGGCAGGATGGCCGCAAGCTGTGCGTGCACGGTGCTGTCGAGCATGGCGGCCGGAAGGGAAGGATTCGTTGGACGGCGCCGCAAACCATGGGCTGGCTCGCGTACCGGATGATTATTTCACAATGGCGGCGTCCGCCCGGCAAGGCTCGCGCGAGGGCCCCGGGACAAGCCTATACAGCGCGACGGTCCTTCCCTAGAATCCCCGTTCCGGAGCGCCCAGACCACTTACAACCGGCGCCCGAAACCCCGAAGGAGGAGCCCCATGCGTTTGCCGCGCCTTGCGTGCACTGCCGTTGTCGCTGCCGTCATGTCCGCCCTGCCGTTCGCCTCCGCGAGCGCGCAGGAAACCCTGAAGCTCAGCCTTGCCATCGCCCAGAACTCGCACTACGGCGTGGCCGCCGATACGTTCGCCCGGGAAGTGGAGAAGCGCACCAACGGCCGCTACAAGGTCCAGAACTTCTATTCCGGCGCCCTGGGCGCCGAGCGCGAGGCCATCGAGGGCGTGCAACTCGGCACCATCGACCTCACGATCACGTCGTCGGGCCCAATCCCCAACTTCGTGCCCGAAACGGCCATTCTCGACATCCCGTTCCTGTTCAAGGACTACGCCCACGCCCGGGCCACTCTGGACGGCCCGATCGGCCAGGACCTCCTCAAGAAGTTCCCGGCCAAGAACATCCAGGCGCTGGCCTGGGGCGAGAACGGCTTCCGCCACATGACCAACAACAAGCGGCCGGTGAATTCGCCCGACGACCTCAAGGGCCTCAAGATGCGCACCATGGAGAACCCGGTGCACATGCAGGCCTACAAGGCGTTCGGCATCATCCCCACGCCCATGGCCTTCACCGAGGTGTTCACCGCGCTGCAACAAGGCACCGTCGACGGCCAGGAGAATCCGCTGTCCGTGATCTCCGCGGCCAAGTTCGAGCAGGTGCAGAAATACATGACGCTCACCGGGCACGTCTACTCGCCCGCGCTGATCCTCATGAACAAGGCCAAGTGGGACAAGCTCTCGGCCGCCGACAAGCAAGCCTTCGCCGAAGCCACCAAAGAAGCGGTCAAGGCCAACCGCGCCCGGATCGACGAGGACGAGCGCAAGGCAGTGGCCGACCTACAGTCCAAGGGCATGATCGTGGTCGTCAACGTGGACAAGAGCAAGTTCCAGAACATGCTCACGCCCACCTTTGCCGAGTTCGGCAAGAAGTTCGGCCAGGACAACATCGACAAGATCCGCAACTACAAGTAGCGGCCTCCGCAGTCATCGTTGGGGAAGCCCCGGCATGCGCCGGGGCTTTTCATTGTCGCCACGAGCTGTCGAGGATCCATGCGCAAAACGTTCCTGGCGCTCGAGCGCCACACCACGGCGGTGGCGCTGTTCCTCGCCTGCCTGA
>CALFEY010000356.1 GCA_937958295.1 uncultured Pseudomonadota bacterium | reverse complement strand
GTTGAGCGCGAGCATGCTGCCCGCGGCGTCCATGCGCACGCTCGCGGCCACGTCCGCGGGCGCCGTGAGCGCGAAGGTGGTCACGCGGGCGCCGGCGCGGGCCGCCGCGTCCCGCCACACGTCGGCGTGCGCATCGTCGGCGTTGATCACGGCGGTGCCGCCCTCGGCGAGGCCGGCGATCGCGTCCGCGTGCTCGGCCGCGACTTCCGCCACGCTGGTCATGAACTCCTGGTGCTCGCGCTGCGCATTGTTGGCGACGACGATCGTGGGGCGGGCGATGGCCACGAGCTCGCGCGTCTCGCCGCGGTGGTTCATGCCGAGCTCGATCACGGCGGCGCGGTGCGCCGGCGTGAGGCGCAGGAGCGTGAGCGGCAGGCCGATGGCGTTGTTGAGATTGCCACGTGTGGCGAGCACATCGTCGGCACCGAAGGCCTCGCGCAGGATGGCCGCCGTCATCTCCTTCACGGTGGTCTTGCCGTTGCTGCCCACCACCACCGCCAGCGGGAGGTCGAAGCGCGCGCGCCAGTGCGCGGCGAGGCGGCCCAAGGCAACCAGAGGATCATCGACGGCGATGAGCGTGCCGGTCAGCGCGACCGCGCGGTCGGCGGCCACGAGCGCCGCGGCGGCGCCCTCCGCAAGGGCCTTCTGCACGAAATCGTGGCCGTCGAAGCGCTCGCCACGCAGCGCCACGAACAGGTCGCCGGCGCGCAGGTCGCGACTGTCCGTGGTCACGCGCAGGAACGGCACGCTGCCGCCGACCGGGCGGCCGTGCATCACTTGCGCGGCGGTGGCTGTGTCCATCATGCGTCACTCCACGCCGCGAGCGCCACCTGCGCCTCGTGCGCATCGGAGAAGGACCGCCGCTCCCCCGACACCTCCTGGTACGTCTCGTGGCCTTTGCCGGCCACGAGCACGACGTCGCCCATCGCGGCCCCGGCAACGGCGGCCGCAATGGCAGCGCGGCGGTCGACCTCGACGGTCCACCGGCGGTGGCCGGCGTCGCGCACGCCCTTCACCACGGCCTGCGCGATCGCGAGCGGGTCCTCGCTGCGTGGATTGTCGCTCGTGACCACGACGCGATCCGCATGCGCGGCGGCCACGGCGCCCATCTGCGGGCGCTTGCCGGGATCGCGGTCGCCCCCACAGCCGAAGACGCAGACGAGCTCGCTGCCGTCGGCCACGGCCGGGCGCAGCGCGACCAGCACTTTCTCGAGCGCATCGGGCGTGTGCGCGTAGTCCACCACCACGAGCGGCCTGCGATCGCCGCCGAAGCGCTGCATGCGCCCCGCGGGGGGCTGCAGCATGCCAATGGCCTCCACGGCACGGGCGAGCGGAACGTCGGAGGCGAGCAGCACGCCGAGGACGCCGAGCAGGTTCTGCGCATTGAAGGCGCCCACGAGTCCCGAGCGCACGGTGGCTCGGCCCCACGGCGTGGTGACGTCGAGCACGAAGCCGCGACGGTCCACCGACAGCGGCAGGGCCACGATGTCGGCCGACCCGAGGCCGTAGGTGAGGACGTTCTGCCCGCGACCGCGGGCGATGTCGACCAGGCTACGGCCGAAGAGATCGTCGGCATTGATCACGGCGGTCTTGAGTCCCGGCCAGGCGAAGAGCTTGGCTTTGGCGGCACCGTAGGCCGCCATCGTCTTGTGATAGTCGAGGTGGTCGCGGGTGAGATTGGTAAAGAGCGCCACGTCGAAGGTGGCGCCATTCACGCGACCTTGGTCGAGGCCGTGCGAGGACACCTCCATCGCCACGGCGCGCGCGCCGGCGGCCAAGAACTGCGCGAGCAACTCGTGGAGTAGCGCGGCGTCGGGCGTGGTGTGCGTGGCCGGGGCCGTGGCTCCGACGAGGCCATTGCCGATCGTGCCCACCACGGCCGTGCGCGTGCCGCAGGCATCGAGCGCCTGCGCGATCCAGTGCGCCGAGGACGTCTTTCCGTTGGTGCCGGTCACGCCGATCATCCACAGCTTGCGGGTCGCACTGCCGTAGATGAAGTCGGCGATGAAGCCCACGCGCTGCTGCAGCCCTTCCACGCCGGCGTTCGGCGTGGCAAGCGCGGCGTCCCATTGCCACCCGCGCGACTCCCACAGCACCGCCGCGGCTCCACGAGCCACGGCGTCGGGCACGAAGCTGCGGCCGTCCACCGTGCCGCCGGGATACGCCGCGAAGGCGACGCCCGGCTCCACCCGCCGGCTGTCGGCGGTGATGCGATGCGGGTGGGCGCCCAGGCGCGCCAGCAGCGCGGCCACGTCGAACTCCTTGACGGCGTCGGTCATGGTGATCGCCCGAAGCCGCGGACCGCTCCCCCTCGGGGGGCAGCGAGCAGAGCTCTTATGCGAGCGTGGGGGCCCATGCTCACGTCTCCTCGTGCACTTCGAGGCCGTCGGGCGGCAGGATCACGTTGTTCACCGGCGCATCCGTGGGCACCCCCAGCGTACGTAGCGCCGGCCCCATCACGCTCGAGAACACGGGGCCTGCCACGGAGCCGCCGTAGTACTGACCGCCGGCGGGCTCGTCGATCATCACGGCCACCACGAGCCGCGGCTGCGATGCCGGCGCGAAGCCCACGAATGACGACACGTACTTGTTGGGCGCGTACCCCTTGCCCTCGAGCTTGTGCGCCGTGCCCGTCTTGCCCGCTACCCGATAGCCCACGACCTGCGCCTTGGGCGCGGTACCGCCCGGCAGCACGGCCATCTCCAGCATGCGACGCACGGCGAGCGCCGTGGTGGGCGAGATCACCTGCCTGCCCTCGACGGCGCCCTCGGTCCGCAACAGCGTGACGGGCTTCACCTGGCCATCGGTGGCGAACATCGTGTACGCGCGGGCGAGCTGGACGAGATTGACCGAAATGCCGTGGCCGTAGGCCATCGTGACCTGCTCGATGGGCTTCCAGGTGCGCGCCGGACGCAGCCGCCCACCGACCTCGCCCGGGAAGCCGGTCCTGGGCGGCGTGCCGAAGCCCACGTTGGAGAACATCTGCCACATCGTGTCGGGTTGCATCATGAGCGCGATGCGCCCCGAGCCCACGTTCGACGATTTCTGGATGACCTGCTCGACCGTGAGCGCGCCGGCCGGATGGGCGTCGCGGATCGTGTTGGGGCCGATCGTGAGCGAGCCGTTGCCCGTCTGGATCACTGTGTCGGGGCGCACCTTGCCCGCCTCGAGCGCGGCGGCGATCGTGAACGGCTTGAGCGTGGACCCCGGCTCGAAGATGTCGGTCAGCGCGCGGTTGCGCATCTTCTCGCGCGCGACCTTGTCGCGGCGATTGGGGTTGTACGTGGGCCAGTTGGCGAGGGCGAGGATCTCGCCGGTGGCCACGTCGAGGATCACGAGGCCGCCGGCCTTCGCCTTGTTCGCCTCCACCGCGGCCTTGAGCTCGCGGAAGGCGAGGTACTGCAGTCGCGTGTCGATGGCGAGCGCGAGGTCGCGTCCCGCCTGCGGGGCGCGGATGGCGGCGACATCCTCCACCGCCTCGAAGCGGCGGTTGATGATCACGCGGCGGCTGCCCGGCACGCCGGCAAGCCACTGCTGCTGCGCGAGCTCGAGCCCTTCCTGGCCGGCATCCTTGTCGCCGGTGAAGCCCACGATGTGCGCGGTGACTTCGCCGCCGGGATAGTAGCGGCGGTATTCGTTCTGGTCGTGCAGCCCCTTGATGCGCAGCGCCATCACGCGCTCGGACGTCTCGGGCGCGATCTGCCGGGCCACGAACGCGAACTCCTCGTGCGCACCGAGTTGCGCCGTGATGCGCGCCGGCGTGGTCTCCAGGATGCGCGCAAGAGACTGCAGCTGCTCGGGGCTGGCCTCGAACTTGTCGGGGAAGGCCCACAGCGAGCGCACCGGCGTGGACACGGCCAGCGCCTCGCCGAAGCGATCGACGATGCGGCCGCGATGCGCGGGCACCTCGAGGTCGCGGGAATGGCGCGCGCTGCCCTGCTCCTGCAGGAACTCGTTGTCGATCCCCTGCAGGTACAGCGAGCGTCCCACGAGGCCGGCGAAGAACAGCGCGAGCACGCCGAAGACGAGCGGCGCGCGCAGGCGCGGCAGCGCGGGCACTGCCGCGGCAGCCGGCGCAAGGCGCGGACGGGCGGCCGCCGCCTTCATCGCGGCGCCTCCCCACGCGACGGCATCGGCACGACCTCGGTGCGAGCGGTGGTGGGCAGCTGCATGCGCAGCTGCTCGCGGGCGATCTTCTCCACTCGCGCGGGCATGCCCCACGTCGATTGCTCGAGCTGGAGCTGGCCGTACTCGGTTTCGTAGGCGCGCTGCTCCGCCTGCGCGCGCTCGAGGTCCACGAACAGGCGCCGCGCCTGGTGGCGCGAGGTGACGAGCGACAGCGCGCACAGCACGAGGATCACCAGCAGCACGAGGTTCACGCGCGTCATGCGCGCCCCGCTTCGACGTAACCGCGCGGCCAGCCCTCTGGCAGCGGCGCGGCGGTGCGTTGCGCCACGCGCATGATCGCGCTGCGCGAGCGCGTATTGCGCTCCACCTCGGCGGCGGACGGCTTCACCGCGCGCCCCACGAGCGCCAGCGGCGCGCCCGGCAGCGCGTCGGTGCGGATGGCCAGGCGCGCCACGGCCGGGTCACCGGCAAACGGCTGGGCAGCGCGCTGGAAGAAGCGTTTCACGATGCGGTCTTCGAGCGAGTGGAAGGCGATCACGGCCAGGCGCCCGCCGGTGCGCAACAACGGGACCATCGCCGGCAGGGCGCTGCCTATCTCGGACAGCTCCCGGTTCACGAAAATCCGAAGGGCCTGGAACGTGCGCGTGGCCGGATCCTGACTCCAATCACCCCGCGTGAACGAGCCGACGGCTTGGCCCACGATCCGCTTGAGCTGCCCCGTGCTCCCGATGGGCTGCGCAGCGCGCGCCGTCGCAATTGCTGCTGCAATCGATTGAGCAAACCGTTCTTCACCATAGTCGCGGATCACCTCGGTCAATTCGCGCACGGAGGCGCGGGCAAGGAATTGCGCAGCCGACTCGCCGCGGGTGGGATCCATCCTCATGTCGAGGGGACCGTCGAAACGGAAAGAGAAGCCGCGCGTGGCGTCGTCGATCTGCGGCGAGGAGGTTCCGAGATCGAAAAGCGCACCGTCGACTCCAGCCGGGGCAAGTTCGGCGAGGACGGCGGGCAGTTCCGAGAACCACGCGCGGCGAAACAAAAAACGGGAATCGCGACCGGCGAGCTCGTCCGCAGCGCGCGCGGCGTGCGGATCGCGATCGACGGCAATGAGGCGGCCCTGCGGCCCCAGGCCGGCCAAGATGCGGGTGCTGTGCCCGCCGCGGCCGAAAGTGGCATCGACGTAGGTGCCGGTCGGCATGACCGCCAGCGCCGCCACGGCTTCTTCGAGCAGGACGGGGACGTGGACGCCATCGCTCATCTACAGGGAGAAGCCGGCAAGCTCGGGCGGCAGCCCGTCGGCCGGGAAGGCGATGGCCTGCGCGGTCTGCACTTCCCACTGCGCCTCGTCCCACAACTCGAGCTTGCGGCCCTGCCCCACGAGCACCACGCGCTTGTCGAGGTTCGCGTAGCGGCGAAGCTCGGGTGGCACGAGGATGCGGCCGGCGGCATCGACCTCGACGTCGTCGGCGTGACCCACGAGCAGGCGCTGCAGGCCGCGGATGCGCGCATCGAACGACGACAGCGCCATCAGCTGCGCCTGGATCGGCTCCCACGAGGCGCGCGGATAGAGGAGTAGGCAACGCGAGGGGTCGGCGGTGAGCACAAGCTGGCCGGAAGGCCCAGCGAGCGCGTCGCGATGCCGGGCAGGGATGGCAAGACGACCCTTGGCGTCGAGCACCAGCGCCGTGACGCCGCGAAACATGGGGGCGGACCCGCCCTCCTCGCTCCCCGTCGGCACGCCCTCGCCTGGTTCTCGCTCACCCGCCACGCCTGTCCTCTTCGCGCTGGGGCTTTCGTCTCGTTGACCGCTCGCCTCGTTCAGGCGAGCGTCATAAAAGCCCAACTTCAACCCACTTTGACCCACTTTTTACCACTGGAGCGCACTATACGCGCGTCAAAAGCGACAGGTCAATGCTTTTCTGTTTTCCGAACAATGACTTAGCGCATTTATCAGACATCAACTGATTTTCCCGAATAAATAGGTACTTAGACCGTATTTCGCAGGTGACTTAGCAAGAAAATCCCACCGTGCGCGGACCGCGTCGAACGATCGTTCTCAACGTGGGGGAAGTGGGGGCCGTCCGCGCGCTTTTGACGTAGCATCTCGGCTGGCGCGGGCGTCTCTACTGGGACTAACCCGCAAGTTGTTCCGACGCTCCCCGAGGATCCGATGCAGCAGCGCAAGCGCCCCACCCCCTTTCGCGGCACCCCCGCCCTCGCCGCCGTGCCCCTGGCCCTCGCGGTCGCGCTTCCTGCGCACGCGCAGGACCTCCCCGTGGGGGCCACCGTGGTGAGCACGGCGGTGACGGGCATCGCGCAGTTCGATACCAACCTCGATTCCGGGGGCAAGTTCCGCTGGTCGGGGGGCATCGCCTCGGCGAGCGTGCTGCGCCAGTTCGCGGTGAACATCGCCGCGGGGCTCACCGTGCAGTACGAGTACCAGGGCTATCACTTCGACTCGCCCACGGCTTTCCGCGGGGTGGCGCCCTGGGGCAACGTGCAGCAGCCGCAGATCGGTGCCACGTTCATCTTCGCCCCGAGCGAGGACTGGACGATCATGGTCTCGCCCTCGGTCGCCTGGGCCTACGAGAGCGGCGCGAGCACCAGCGACGCTCTCGAGTACGGCGGCGTCGTCGCCGTGACGAAAGACTTCTCGCCCACCCTGACGATCGGCCTGGGCGCGGCGATATTCCGTCAGATCTACGAGACGCAGACCTTCCCGTTCCTGGCCATCGACTGGCAGATCGACAAGAACTGGAAGCTCTCCAATCCTTTCGCCGCCGGCCCCACGGGTCCGGCCGGCCTCGAGCTGTCGTACACCTTCGACGACAACTGGGAGGCGGGCTTCGGCGGCAGCTATCGCTCCTACGCCTTCCGGCTGAACCGCGACGGCCCCGTGCCCGACGGCATCGGCGAGCAACGCTTCATCCCGCTGTTCGTGAGGCTTTCGCGCAACCTGGGCAAGCAGGCACAGGTGGACCTCTATGCTACGGGCCTTGCCAATGGGCGGTTGAACGTGAAGAATCGGAATGCCGAAGACGTGGTGGCCGAGGACTACTCCTTCGCCCCGGCCCTCGCACTGACGCTGCGGTACCGTTTTTAGCCGCGCGCGTCCTGGAGACGACATGAGCCCATCGACCCGCCGGACCCTCGTCCGCGCCGCCGCCCTTGCCCTCGCCGTGCTGGCCACGGGCTGCGCCACGCGCTACGACGCGTCCGGCCGCCAGATCTACGTGTGGCAATTCGGCCAGGACACGTACCGCGACATCGACTACAGCAACCCGCGCCTGCCCATCCTCCCGCGCTGGGGCGCGCCCACGGAACTGTGGCCCGTCCCCAGCCCCTACGAATTCAACGACCTGTCGCGGTGGTCCTATCTCAACGAGCCTGCCCCCATTCCCACCCGCATAGCGACCCGCCTCGCTGGCGTCGGCGATAATGTCGGGTGTGTGGCCTGCAACGACACGACCGCGCGCCTGGCGCTCGCTGCTCCTCGCGCTGACGATCGCGACGGCCGCGTCGCGTCCGTGCTCCGCTAGCGACGACCCGCCGGCCGACGCCGGCGCTCCGCCTTCTCCGCCGCCCCAGGCGGCCTCGCCGGCACTGCCCCACGCCGACGACCCCGTTCGCTATCGCGTGGACATCGTGGCCCCGGCCCCGATCGCCGATGCCATCCGCAGCGCGGTCGACCTCGTCCGCTGGCAGACGTTCGAGGACATGACCGAGGACCTCCTCGACCGTCTCGCGCGCGACGCCGTGCCGCAGGCGCGCGAGGCGGCGGCCACGCAGGGCTTCTTTTCCGCCACCGTGGACGTAGGCATCGACCGCAACGTCAAGCCGGTGACCGTGCGTCTGGCGGTCACGCCGGGGCCGGTGACCACCATCCACGACGTGAAGATCACCGTGGACGGGCCCGCCAACGACACGCCGCAAGGCACGGCCGCCGTCGCCCGCCTGCGCGACCAATGGCTGCTCCCGCGCGGTGACCCCTTCCGCCAGGAGCAATGGACCGCCGCGAAACAGCGCGCCGTGAACACGCTCGCGACGAGCCCGTACGCCGCGGCACGCCTGGCCGCGAGCGAGGCGCTCATCAATCCGCTGGAGCGCACCGCGGACCTGTCGGTCACGCTCGACAGCGGACCGGCCTTTACGATCGGCACGATCGACATCCAGGGCCTGAAACGCTACACGCCGGAGCTCGTCCAGAACTTCGCCAACGTGCGACCGGGCGACCTGTACAGCGGACAGTCGCTCGACGACTACGTGCGCCGGCTCCTGGCCTCGGGCTACTTCGCGAGCGTGCAGGCCGCGATCGACCCCGACCCCGCACAGGCCGATAACGCGAAGGTGACGCTCTCCGTGATCGAGGCCCCGCCGCGGCGGCTGGAGCTCGGCATCGGCTACTCCACCGATACCGAGTACCGCGCGAGCGCGGCCTACAGCGACATGAACGTGAACGGCCGCGGCACGCAGATGTACACGAGCCTGCGCCTCGAGTCGCTGGTGCAGCAGCTCGACATCCGCTTCGTGTTGCCGCCGTGGCCGGGCGGATGGATCGACACCTACGCCACGGGCGCACAGCGCACCGACATCGAGAACCTCGTCACGCGCACGGCCGCCGTGACCTGGCGACGGCGGCTGGTGGACGAGCGGCGCACACCCGCCTTCGGCATCGGCTACTACCAGAACGACCAGACCCCGTCCGGCCAGCCCACGGAGTCGTCGCACGCCCTTTATGTCGACGGCGAGTACACCTGGCGCAACGTCGATGACCTCCTCGACCCCACCAAGGGATGGATGGCGAACGTGCAGCTGGGCTGGGGCATCCCGGGGGCCTCCACCGAGCAGTTCGGGCGCGTGATCGGCAAGCTCGCAGGCTGGTGGCCGCTCACGCGCACCGACGAGCTCATCGGCCGCGCCGAGGCGGGCGCCGTGCTCGCGCAATCGCGGGTGGGCATCCCCTCGGTGTTCCTGTTCCGCACGGGCGGCGACACCACGGTGCGCGGCTACGCCTACGAGAGCCTCGGCGTGCAGCAGGGCAGCGCCGTGGTGGGCGGCCGCTACTACGGGCTCGCGAGCATCGAGTACAACCACTGGATCACGCCGTCGATCGGCCTCGCGGCGTTCGTGGACGCCGGCAACGCCATCGACGACCTCGACAACATCCATCTCGCGCTGGGCTACGGTGTGGGCGGGCGCCTGCGCACGCCCATCGGGCCCTTCCGCCTCGACGTGGCCTACGGTCAGGATGACCACCAGGTGCGCATCCACTTCTCCGTGGGACTCGCATTTTGAGCGACGCCGCCACGCCCACGGACGTGCCGCCGCCTCCGCGCCGTCGCCGCCGCTATGTGCTGGGCACGGTGCTCGCCCTGTGCGCCTTGGTGGGGCTCGTGGCCGTACTGCTCGTGGCCGCGTACATCGCACTCGGCACGCAGCGCGCGCTCGACTACGTGGTGCAGCGAGCGACCGACGAGGCCCAGGGCCACCTGGTGATCGAGGGCGCGCGCGGGTCCCTCCTGTCCACGGTGCTTGCCGAGCGCATCGCGTGGACCGGCGAAGGCATGAACGTGGAGGCGCGCGACGTCGCCCTCACCTGGTCACCGTGGGATCTCCTGTCACGCAAATTCATCGTGCAGGGACTGGGCGCGAAGCAGCTCACCATCGAGTTCAAGCCGTCGCCCGGCGCCGCGCCGGGCGGCTTGCCCGCGAGCATGGCGTTGCCGCTCGAGGTCGACGTGCGCAACATTGGCGTACAGCGCCTCGACTGGCGCACGCCCACGCAGGCGGGCTACGTCAGCGGCATCACCTTCGGCTACGCCGGCGGCGCACGCGAGCATGCGATCCGCGAGCTGCGCTTCGTCACCGAATGGGGCACGCTGGGCGGCCGTGCGCGCCTCGCCGCCGCGCCCCCCTACACGATCAGCGGCGCCCTCGACTTCGAGGGCGACAACGACTACCGCGGTGCCCGCGCCGACGTCGCCGTGTCGGGCACGCTCGAAGACCTGGGCCTCGGTGCCAAGGGCACGTGGCGCAATGCCAACGTGAGCGTGAAGGCGGGCGTCACGCCGTTCGCCCCCGCGATCCTCACGGCGGCCGACATCGAGGCGAGCAACGTCGACCTCGCGCAGTTCCTCCCGAACCTGCCCACCACGGCGCTCTCCCTCACGGCTCGCGCGCGTCCCGAAGGCGCAGGCTTCGCCGGCACGCTCAAGGCGCGCAACGAGGCTGCCGGCCCGGTCGACACGGGGCGCATCCCGGTCACCACCCTGTCCACGGCGTTCGCCTGGGACGGCAGGAGCGTCGCGCTCAGCAGCATCGACGCGCAGCTCGGGGAACGGGGCGCCGGCGGGCGGGCCACCGGCACCGTCACGGTCACGACCCCGGGCGGTCCGGTCAAGCTCGACCTCGCGCTCGCCAACGTCGATGCGTCGCGGCTCCTCACCACGCTCATCGCCACGCGCCTGTCCGGCACGCTCGCCGCCGAAGTGGAGGAAGCGCGCCAGGTCGTGCGCGGGGACCTGCGCCAGGACGACCTCGCGGTGGACTTCGCCGCCACGGTGGCCGCGCGGCGCGTGACCATCGAGCGCGTGCGCGCCCGCGCCGGCGAAGGCACGCTCACCGGCAGCGGCACCCTCGGGCTGGATGACCCGCGCGCGTTCACGGTGGACGCGACCGTGGCGGCGTTCGATCCGTCGCGCTTCGTGGACATGCCGGCCGCGCGCCTGGACGGTGCCGTGCACGCACGCGGCCGGCTCGAGCGTCCCTTCGCCATCAGCGCCGAGGTGAAGGTCACCAAGGGCAGTCGCTTCGCCGGGCTCGACCTCGCGGGCACCGCGGTGGCCGACATCGCGCCCGGCACGGTGCGCGCGGCGAAGATCGACGTCACGCTCGGCAGCACCCGCGCCGCGCTGGCGGGTGGCTACGGCACGCCTGCCGACGCGCTGACCTACGACATCGACATCGGCAAGCTCGCGGAGCTGCGCCCGCTGGTGGCCCGCTACGCCCCCGGCGTGACGCTGCCCAAGGAGGTCGCCGGCTCGCTGCGTGCCCGCGGCAAGGTCGCGGGCGACCCGGGCGCTCCGGGGGTTACGGTGGAGGCGCACGGGGCCAACCTCGTGTGGGGCGAGACAACCCGCGCCGCCACCGTAGACGTGACGGGCTCACTCGCCCCGGGACGCAACAGCGCAGGGCCGGTCGCGCTCACGGCGCGCGCGCTTTCACTCAAGGTCGCGGCCACCAAGGTCTCCGGTCCGCCCGGCGCACTCGCGTCGCTCGAGGGCGGCGTCACCGGTAGCCTGGAGCTGCACAAGGCCACCCTCGTCGCCAAGGGCGGCGACATCGACCTCGCGGCCACGGCCACCGGAGGCCTTGCGGACGTGCGCTACCCGGGGGGCGTCGAGAAGGGCTGGAGCGGCACGATCGACACGCTCACGAACAAGGGCACCTACGCGGTCACGCTCACAGCACCCGCCACGCTGGTGGCGGCGCCTCATCGCACGGAGCTCGGCAGCGCGTCCATCATCGTGGCCGAAGGTCGCGTGGACATCGCGAGGGTTGTGCTCGACGAGGGACGTATTAGCACCGAGGGACGCTACACCGGGCTGCCCGTGGCCGCCGTGGCCAAGCTGGCGGGCAGTCCCCTGCCCTTTCATTCCACCCTCGTCGTGGGCGGCGCGTGGACGATCGCCGCCACGCCGCGCCTGAACGGCACGTTCACGCTCGCCCGCGAAAAGGGCGACTGGTACGCCGCGGAGAGCGCCACCCTCGATCCTTCCGACCTCGCCCTCGGCATCACCGCGCTTGACGTCACGGCGCGCTTCACCGACGACGCGCTCGCCGCCACGGCACGCTTCCGCTCCACTCGCGCCGGCACGGGCGATGCGAGCTTCAACCTCGCCGCGAGCTCGGCGCCGGGGCGTATCGAGTCGAGCGCGGCGTTCACCGCCAGCGTGACGGCGGACCTCGCCTCGCTGCGTCCGTTGCAGCCGTGGCTCGGTACGGTCGCCGTGATGGACGGCCGCCTGCACGTCGATCTCGCGGGACGCGGGACGCTCGACAATCCCGTGTTCACCGGCAACCTGGCCGGCGACGCACTGCGCTTCGACCTGCCGCAATACGGCGTGCACCTGCGCGACGGCACGCTGCGCGCGCGCCTGGCCGATCGCACCGTCACGCTCGACGACTTCTCCTTCGGTGGCGGCAGTGGCCGCTTCGTGGCCACAGGCACCATCGCCCGCCCCACGCCGGGCAGCGACGGCCCCACGAGCCGCGTGCAGTGGCAGGCGGAGAACTTCACGATCGTGAACCGGCCCGACCTGCGGCTCGTGGCCGACGGCAATGGCACGCTCGCCTTCGAAGGCAGGAAGATCCTTCTGGCGGGCAGCATCAGCATCGACGAAGGGCGCGTGCAGTACGAGCCTACGCGCGTGGGGCGCCTGTCCGACGACGTGGTGATCGTGGGCGAGCCGCGGCGCAACGATGCGACCGGCCCGCTTCCTCTCGCCCTGGATCTCGAGGTAGCGCTCGGCCGCGACTTCCGCTTCAGCGGCGAGGGCCTCGACACGCGCCTCGCCGGCCGCGTGAAGGTGGTGACCACGGCCGGCGGCGACATCAATGCCAACGGCACGATCCGCGCCGTGGCCGGGACCTTCTACATCTTCGGGCAGCGGCTGGACATCGATCGCGGCCGCCTCATCTTCGACGGCCCGGTGGCCAACCCCGCGTTGGATGTCGTGGCGCTGCGCAAAAACCTCGCTGTGGAGGCCGGCGTGGAAGTGGGCGGCACGGTGCGCCAGCCACGCGTGCGTTTGGTGTCCAACCCGCCCGTGCCCGACGGCGAAAAACTGTCGTGGCTCCTCACGGGCCAGGGCCTCGATCGCGCGAGCCGCGGCGACATCGCGCTCCTCGGCGCGGCATCGGCCTCGCTCCTCGGCGGGGGCAACAACCGGCCCATCACCACGCAGATCGCCAACACCTTCGGCCTCGACGACATCTCCGTGCGCGGCAGCGATGCCGCCGTGACCGGCGGCACGTCCACCCAGGTGGTCGCGTTCGGCAAGCGCATCTCGGAGCGGCTCACGCTGGTGTACGAACAAGGGCTGACGGTGGCGACGAACGCGCTGCGCATCGAGTACGCACTGAGCCGCACGCTCACGCTGCGGGCGGAAGCAGGAACGGTGAGCAGCGTCGGATTGTTCTTCCGGCGGTCGTTCGACTGAATCGCCTTCGCTTGCACCGCGGAAATGAGGCGCCGGTGGTGCCTGACCACCGCCAGAGCGAGTCAACCAAGCAAGCGGGTTACGCGGCGCGGGGGCCCTTTTTACTGCGCGAGCTGCGCCTTCGCCGCCGCCACCACGTGATCGCGCGTGAAGCCGAAGTGCTCCTGCAGCGCCTTGAGCGGCGCTGACGCGCCGAATGTGTGCATCCCGATGGCCGTTCCGCGCGTACCGAGATAGCGCTCCCAGCCGAACGTCGACGCCTGCTCGATCGCCACACGCGCCACGATGGCCGGCGGCAGCACGCTGTCGCGATAGTCCTGCGGCTGCATCTCGAACACGTCCCACGATGGCATGGACACCACGCGCGCGCGGATGCCTTGCGCAATCAGGGTATCGAAGGCGTCGACGGCAAGCGACACTTCGCTGCCCGAGGCGATCAGGATGACCTGCGGGTCGCCGTGCGGGGGATCGGCGAGCACGTAGGCACCCTTCGCCACGCCCGCGGCCGGCGCGAGACGAGCGCGGTCGAGGGTGGGCAGGGGCTGACGCGACAGCACCATGAGCGCGGGACGATGCTTGAGCTGCAGCACGTAGCGGTATGCCTCGGTGACCTCGTTCGCGTCGCCCGGGCGGAAGAGCGTGATGCCCGGCATGGCGCGCAGCGAGGCGAGCTGCTCGATGGGCTGGTGCGTGGGGCCGTCCTCGCCGTCGCCCATCGCATCGTGCGTGAACACCATGAGGGTGGGCAGCTCCATCAGCGCGGACAGACGGATAGACCCGCGCGCATAGTCGGAGAAGATGAAGAACGTCGCGCCGAACGGCCGCAGCTTGGACAGCGACATGCCGTTCACCGCCGCGACCATCGCGTGCTCGCGGATGCCATAGTGCAGGTTGCGGCCGCCGTAGCTGCCCGGCTCATACTCCCCTGCGCCGGGGAACTTGAGCGTGGTCTTGTTGGAAGGCCCGAGGTCGGCCGAGCCACCGAGAAACCATGGGATGCTCTGCCCGAGCGCGGTCAGCACCTGGTTGCTGGCGTCGCGCCCCGCGGGACCCTTGCGCTCTGGCGTGGACTCGAGGGCGGCGCCC
>CALFEY010000355.1 GCA_937958295.1 uncultured Pseudomonadota bacterium | reverse complement strand
GTATGCCGCTGACCGCGTGCACCGTGCGGCGGCGATCCCGGTGCTGCCCGGAATCCACGCGCGCCCGCAGCCGCTTCATGTCCTCGCCGATGATGAGGACGTTATTGCCCGCCACGAGCTCCGCCTCGCGGGCGACGAGGTAGTAGCCGTCGGGCGTGAACAGGTCGAGCCAGGCGGCGCCCGCGCGCCGGTCGAGGGCGCACACGTACTCGTCGACCAGCGCGGCAACTTCGGGATTGACCTGCGTATCGGTGTCGAGCGAAAGCATCACGCGGCTCCCGCGGACGCGTCCGCGCCCATGTATTCCCGCCAGCCCTTCCACAGCGCGCGCACCGCGTGATCGTCGGCCGGGCCGCCTTTGGGGTCGAGGTGCTCGATGCCGCGCGTGATGTTGATGCGGCCTCCCGCCTGCGCGACGAGGCCCTTCTGCACGCGGGAGAAGATCATGATGTCGTCGACGCCGGCCCGCCCGCCCGGCCCCCACGAGTAATGGAAGCGCTCGCCGATGGCCTGGCGCTGTGCTTCGCTGGCCGAGGCCGGAGCGAGGCAGTAGGTCAGCACGCTCGTCTTGTCCACCGCGACCGGCTCGATCACGCGAAAGCTCGTCACGTCCCACACCGGGTTGTACAGCGCGATGAAGCTGGGGAACACGCCGAGGTAGAGGCGGCGCTCGCGGCGCTTCTGGATCGTCAACGTGCGCACGTCGTCGCACTGGTCGAAGGCGCCGTGGATGCCGAGGTCGAGCGAGAAGCGCGAGCCCTCCTTCTCCTGGAAGCCGCTGGTGCCCTTCATGGCGAAGAGCTCCGCCCGCTGGGCGAAGGCGTAGTCGTGGAGGTACTCGGCGTGGTAGTCGTCGAGCGTGTTCTCCATGAGGAGCTTCCAGTTGCCGTCGTAGGTGTAGCGATAGGCACCGAGCGACACGAGGCGCTCGCCCTCGAACTCGCCGATCTCGGCGAGGTGCGGCGCGGCCGGGCCGAGGTAATCGGCCAGGGCGGGCGCCCGGGCATCGAGGTTGGCGAACCACATCCCCGCGAAGCGCTCGAAGCGCGGCACCGGCACGAGGCCGTTGTCCTGCATGCGAAAGCGGCTGCCGTAGGCCTCGACCTTGGGCACGCTCACGAGGTTGCCCCGCGTGTCGTAGCTCCAGTGGTGGTAGGGGCAGCGCATGCGGTCGCAGCGGCCGTTCGCCTCTGCGACAAGCAGTGTCCCCTTGTGGCGGCAGGTGTTGAGGAAGAGACGCAGCGCGCCATCGTCGCCGCGCACCGCGATCACCGGCTGGCCGGCAAGCGACGTGGTACGGAAGTCGCCGGGCTGCGCGAGCTCGCTGTCGTGCGCGACGAACTGCCACGCGCGCGCGAAGATGCGCTCCTGCTCCAAGGCGTAGATGGCCGGGTCGACGTAGCAACGGCGATCGACGTAAGCCGGACCGGCCGCGAGGCCGTCGAGGTCGCTGCCCATCACCGCCCCTCCCCGTTCTTGTGGGCGCGCTCGGCTTCCACGCCCGGGATCGGGCCCATCGCCCGCTGCTCGAGGCCGATGTCGCCCATGAGCTTCTTGATGCGGGCGTTCGCGGTGGCATCGAACGGCTCGCGCAACGGCCTGATGCGCTCGCTGTAGGTCTTCTTGATCGTGCGCTCCAGCGGCGCCTTCGCGTCCCACAGCGCGACGTCGGCGAGCACTTGCGGCAACTCCGATGCGTCGAGCCACGCGGACTTGTACACGACCACGCCGGCGCGATTGACGAGGAAGACGGGATTGTTGAACTGGATGTCCACCCAGGACTGCTGGATGTCGCCGGCAAGCGTGTCGATCACCAGCGGGAACGTGAAGGGCTCCTCGGCGCGCAGCCGCGCCGCGTTGCGTCGCTTGTCGTCCATGGACGTGTGCGGCACCATCTTCGCGCCCGGGTGCGCCTCGCGGGTGTACACGTAGCAGAACTCGACGGCGTCACGATGCTCCTCGTACAGGCTCACGAGGCTGGGCTGCGTGGTGCGGATGTTGGTCACGCACGGCGGGCAGGCATAGCTGCCGAAGACCACGAGCACCGACTTGCGGTCGCGAAAGGCGGCGAGATCGAAGGTCGCGCCCTCGAGCGTATCGCCGCGAAGGGGCGGGGCCATGCCGCCGAGGGGCGTCTTCGCGCGGAATGCGTCGATGAGCCGCGGCCACTCCTCGGAGAGGACGCCGCCGAGAGGATCGGACTGCCAGGCGCGTGACCAGGACACGGGATGCGGCGTGTTGTACATGGAAGCCTCCGCGGGACGGTCAGGAGTGGGCGAGGTCGTAGGGCACACCGAGCTCGGCCTGCCCCACCATCACGGCCCCGAAGTGGTGCCGGCGATGCAGGGAGTGCACGTCCATGTCGCGCATCATTCGCTCGAGCGGAAACGAGCGGAAGAAGGCCGTGCTGCCCACGAGCTGTCCGGCGATCTGCTTGAAACGTTGCAGGCAGTCCACCGCGAGATACTTGGCCTCGTTGCTCTTCAGCAGGCCCTTCGCGATGTCGTGCCGGGCCACCTCCACGCTGTGGTAGAAGAGCAGGCGCGCGGCGTCGATGCGCGCGCGCATCTCGCCGACGTACATCTGGTAGACCGGCGTGTCCACCTGCCCGCGCTGGCGCATATAGTCGACGGTCCACTGCAACATGGCCTGCACGCTGCCGAGGTAGTTGGCCGTGAACCCGAAATTGATCTTGCCGAGCCAGTTGTCCTTGAAGAAGCCGCCGGGGTTGCCGAGCACGCACTCGGTCGGTACGAAGCAGTCCGTGAACTTGAGGAGCGGGCTCACGCAGGCCCGCATGCCCGCGGGATTCCAGAACACCTCGTCGATCTCGAGCCCCTTGCTGTCGCGGTGCACCACCACCGTTTCGAGCAGGCCCGTCTCCTCGTTGCGCACGTGAACCGTCATCCACTCGCTGCGGGAGGCATTGGTCGCGTAGTGCTTGATCCCGGTCACCGACAGCCCGCCTTTCACCGGCTTGGCCACGGTGCCGCCGCGGCCGCCGCCCGGCTCGGACCCCGCCCCCACGAACAGCCGTCCGGACTCGAGCGTGGGCGCCACGAACCGGCGCACCTGCTCGTCGGTACCGAAGGCGCGCACGATCTGCGCGGCGTTGGAGTGCACCTGGAAGCAATGCGCCGTGGACGGGTTGCCGGCGGCGAGACGCTCGATCACGAGGAAGAACGACAAGGGGTCGTCGCCATGGAAGCCGTAGCCCTTGCCGCCATCCGCCCGCGGCAACGTGGCGACCAGCAGGCCCTCCCGGTGCAGGTCGCGAAAGTCGGCGTCGGGAAACTCTCCCTTCGCATCGAGCTCGGCCGCCCGCTTGGCCACCGACGAGAACACGAGGGCATCGACGCGCTCGATCAGTTCCTGCTGCTCCTTCGTGAACACCGTGTCCATTCGTGTCCTCAACGAGAATCGACTGAATTTGTGCACTAGATGCACAAACGTGCATCTGATGAATTATTATTGAGCGCAGCCGAGGCCATGTCAAGCCTCGCTGCCTGGAGCCTTTGCCTTGACCGACACCACCGACGAACTCCGCGATCCCCAGAGCTTCGTGCGCGCGCTCGCACGGGGCCTCGCCGTGATGGAGGCACTGGGCGGCGCTCCGCGCGGTCGCTCTCTCAGCGAGCTCGCGCAGCAATGCGAGCTCGACCGCGCCACCACCCGCCGGCTGCTGCTCACGTTGGAGACGCTGGGGTACGTGCGCGCCGAAGAGAGTCGCTACAGCCTCGCGCCGCGCGCGCTCAGCCTGGGCTATGCGTACCTGTCCTCGTTCCCGTTCTGGGACGTGGCACGACCGCTCATGGCCGCGCTCGTCGACCAGGTGCGCGAGAGCTGCTCCGCCGCCACGCTGGACGGTCCCTATGCCGTCTACGTGGCGCGCATCCGCAGCAATCCGCATATCGTGGACGTGAGCCGCACGGTGGGCAGCCGCGTGCCCGCCTACTGCACCTCGCTCGGACGCGTGCTGCTCGCCGCGCAGGCGCCCGCCGTGCAGCGTGAGCTCCTGGCCCAGCTTCCCCTGGTGCGCAACACCCCGCGCACCGTGGTGGACATCGAGACGCTCCTCGGGATCCTCGCGGACGTTCGCCGCGACGGCTGGTCCATCGTGGATCAGGAGCTCGAGCCGCGCCTGCGCTCCATTGCCGTGCCGGTGCACGACCGGGCGGGCAAGGTGGTGGCGGCATTGAACGTGAGCGTGCCCGACGAGCGCGCCAGCGTGGCCGACCTCACGCAGAAGTACCTGCCCCCCCTCAAGGCCACGGCGGCCGAGCTGACGGCCGCGCTGCGGGCGCGCGAGCCGGCCTGAACGCTAGGCGTCCCCCCGGCACACCAGCCGGTAGCGCCCCACGGCGCTCGCCGGCATCGCGCCGTGGGCTTCGAGCGTCTCCGGCGCGAGGGCATGCCGGCCCACCGCGTCCACCTCCGCGGCGTCGTATCCGGACACCAGCAACACGCCGTCGACCGTGGCATCGCGGCCGCGCAGCGCCTGCTCCGCCGTCATCGGCGGCGCACCTTCGGCGACGAGCGTAAAGGCGCTCGCCACGCCGCGACGCGCCACCGCCTCCGGCAGCGCGTGCCCGGCGAGCCATCGCGACAGCGCGGCGGCCTCGCCGCGACGCGGCGAGTAGCGCACGACGAGGAGCTCGGCGCCCAGCACCGCTCCCAGCGAATGCTCGCGGCGGCAGAAGCCGCGGACCATCCCGCGGAAGTGCGGCATGATCCTCCGCGTCCATGGCGTGGGATTCTCGAGACGCGCAAGGTACGGGGCCGAGGTGAGCGTGGCCACGTCGCGCACTTCGTAGCTCACGAAGTAGCGCGGCGACGTATTCCCCTGCGCCACCCAGCGCTGCGCGCGCAGGAAGCCCGGGATGCCCACGCGCTCGGCAAAGTGCTCGCGCGTGTGCCACTCGTCGTGCTCCCCCACCTGGTCGGGCACGATGTCGTACCACAGGAGCATTGCCGCGTTGCCGATGAGAGCCATGCGAGGGAGCGCGGCGCCGGCAACCGCGCCGTGGAAGCGCGGCCGCCGTCGGTCGCGGCAGACGTGAGGGCGCGTGCGGTTAAAGCGCGTTGATGCGCTCGAGGGCGCCCTTCGGCCACTCGTTGCCGTACTTGGCCACGTACTTGGCCTGGGCGTGCTTGCGGAACGCCGCGAGGTCGGGCTCGTAGATCTTCTTGCCCTGCGCCTTGAAGAAGTCGAGGGTGGCCTTCTCCTCCGCGCTGAACTTGACCACGTAGTCGTCGATGGCCTTTTCCGCGGCGGCCTGAAACCGCGCCTGCTGGTCCGGCTTCATCGCGTCCCACACTTTCGTGGTCACGCTCATCACGTCGTAGCCGATCACGTGCGAGGTGAGCACGAACTGCGACGTGACCTCGTAGAACTTCATGAGCTTGCTCGCCACGAGCGGATTGTCCTGGCCGTCGATGGCGCCCGATTGCAGCGCCGTGTACACCTCGGCGTAGGCCACCGGGGTGGGATTGGCGCCGATGGACTCGCCCAGGAACTGCCAGAACTCGCCCGGCGGCATGCGCAGCTTGATGCCGGAGAGGTCCGAGGGCGTCTTGATCGTCTTGTCCGGCTTGAGGTTCACGTGGCGGGCACCGAAGTACACCGGCGTGATGATCTGGATGCCGAGCTGGTCGCGCGCCATCTTGATGAACTCGCGGCCCACGTCGCTCTTGAAGGTCTTCTTGAGGTGGTCGGCGTCGCGGAAGAGATAAGCCGACGTCATGAGCGACCACGCCGGCACCTGCTTGGAGATGTCCGCCGGCGCGAGGTTGACCATCTCGAGGTTGCCGCGTTGCAGAGCCACGAGCTCGGTACCCTGCTTGAAGAGCGTGTTGCCCCAGAAGGGCTCGAACTCGTAGCCGTCCTTGATCGCCGTGGCGAAGTTGCGGTACGCCTCAGCCCGCAGGTCGAGGTCGGTGAACGCCGCGCTGAAGCGCAGCTTGGTCTTGCCCTGGGCCTGCGCACTCGGCAGCGCGCGGAGCGCGAACGCCGAGGCGCCGGCCGCCACGAGCGCGCGGCGGGTTTGGTTGATTCCCATGCATCCTCCGGGTTGAATGGGGGCCGGCGCGGAGGCGCGGTCCCTCGAGTGATGGCGTCACGACGAGCGCATACTATGTATTTCACCGTATGAACGCAATACCATCGGATGGTTTGGAGAATCTTCAATGAATAGAAGCCGAACGCCCCCTCCCGCCGCGGCGGGCCGCAATCCGCGCAGCCGCGGCGCCCCGTCGGGCACCGCCGGCCCGGCATCGGAGGCGCCGCCGGCCGCGCCCGCCGTGGCCCCGGTGGGGGAAGCCACCTATCGGCGGGTGCGGGCCGACATCGTCTTCGGGCGCCTCGCGCCGGGCCAGAAGCTCACGCTGGAGCGCATGCGCGATGCCTACGGCTCGGCGGTAGGCACGCTGCGGGAGGTGTTCAACGCCCTGGCCTCCGAAGGCTTGATCCGCGCCGAAGGGGCACGCGGCTTCGAGGTGGCGGCCATCTCCCGCGACGACCTGCGCGACCTCGCGCACATGCG
>CALFEY010000354.1 GCA_937958295.1 uncultured Pseudomonadota bacterium | reverse complement strand
AACAGGTAGCCGGGCGTGTCGCCTTCCAGCACGCGTCCCGGGCGCGGCAGGTGCGGCAATGCGCTGCGGAAGGCGTCGACGCTCGCGCGATAGGCGGTGGTCAGAGGCTTGCCGTCGAGGTCGTCGCGATGCCAGAAGAAGGCCTGGCGGAAGTACTCAGCGGCCCGCAGGCGCAGGCTGGCCGCGCTCGTCACGTGACCGCCGCGGTCTGCGGCGTCGGCTTGTGCCACGAGGCCCTCGGCAAAGCCCGACCATGCAGCATGCCAGCTGTCGCGATCGCCGGCCTTGATCTGCGCTGCGATGTACAAGCACTCGCCCACGTTGGCCATGCCGGCGTCGCACTTGCCCACCGAGCGCTGCAACTGCCCGTCGAATCCTTCGTCGTCGAAGTACAACTTCATGTTTGCCTGCCGATGCTCGCGCGCGTAGCGCGCATGTCCTTGTTCTCGGCCGTCGGCGGGACGACCTGCGGGGCGGCATCGAGGTACTCGAAGAAGTTGTCCTTGATGCTCGCGGTCGTGGCAGGCACGAAGTCGACCCTTGGCGCGGCCGGCGGCGCGGGCTGGTGGTCCCATCGAGTCTCGATCCTGCGGCACGAAGCATCCATTGCGCACCTGTCTTGGCAAATGGGCGTCACTGTCGGGGCGATTCGAACCAGGGCCGGGCGATGCTCTAGCCGCCCCCGATTGAGGCTCGCACTTTACAGGATGGCATCGGATTGCGACCTGCAGGACACACCTGCCCACTGCGGTGGCGGAGGGCGCGGCGTCGCCTTGCGCTTTCCGGCATGTCATCGCCGCCATGGCAGAATCGCTACGGCACGGCACGATGCCGCCGTGAAAGAGATCGGGAGTCACACGGATGCGCCTAGCGATGCTGTCCAGGATTCGATGGGCCTTGCTGCTGGTGGCGGCTGCGGCGATGTCAGGATGCGCCACCATTGCGGGTGGACTCATCGGTACCGGCGTGGGCGTGGCCACCGGCCATCCGATCTCGGGCGCGCTCATCGGCACCGGGGTGGGCATGATGATCGACACCGCCCCACGGCAGAGCCACGACGCGACCGCGCGCGCGGGATCGTGACGCGCGTCGGCAGGCCCGGCTCACGCGCAGGCCACACGGCATCGCGCTGACCGGGGCATGACCTCCGCCACGCTCGAAGCCCGCATCGCCGCGCTGCCCTGTTGGCG
The DNA here is from genome assembly GCA_937958295.1 of uncultured Pseudomonadota bacterium. Lineage (GTDB taxonomy): Bacteria > Pseudomonadota > Gammaproteobacteria > Burkholderiales > Casimicrobiaceae > VBCG01. Next base: position 3,491 of record CALFEY010000354.1, on the reverse strand, counting down.
CGGCAAGGTGACGCTCGAGCCCTTGCGCGGCGGCTTGTCGAACATGGCCTTCGTGGTGGCCGACGGCGGTGAGCGGTTCGTGGCGCGGTGCGGCGACGATCTCCCCGTGCACCACGTCTTTCGCAATCGCGAGCGGCGGCGTGCGCCGCGGCGCACGCGGCCGGCCTCGCGCTCGAAGTGATCCACGCTGGGCCCGGCCTGCTGGTGGTGCGCGACATCGACGGCAGGACGCTCGTCGAAGCCGATCTGCGCGTGAACTTGGCGCGCATCGCGGCGCTGCTGGCCGCGTGTCGTCGCGAGATGAAGGTGGCGAGCGCATTGCGTGAGGCGATGTGGGGCATGGTCTCGGCGATCCACCTCGCCGTTCCGGGCGCGGACTATCCCGCGCACGTCGACGACGATCTCGTCCGCACCGAGGCCGCGTTGGCGGGGTACCGCGAGCGGCATGGGGCACTGCCCGGCTAGTTCTGGTTGCCGCGTCGGCTGTCGGGGGCCGTCCGGTAGTGCCCACCGCCGGCACCCCTTGCATGGGCGGGACGCTCCAAAAGCCCGGATTCCCTTTACGTTTGCGCGTCGTCCGGTCGGTCGTCGCATCATTTCGTACTCCACAGCCACACTACGTCACGCTGTGTTGCCCTAGATCAGGGCAACTTCTTGTGACTGACATGACCGACCTGTAGCATCCAAAGCTTGTGCGGATGTCTATGGGGGAAGTGTCGTGGAAATGATCGGTAATGCTGGAAATGCTCAAAAGGGAGGGACGAACGGCTGGCTGGTGCTGCTCGCCCGGATTCTTCTTCCGCTTGGGCTGTTTGCAATCGCAATGCTGGGCATCGGCAGCAACGCCGCCCAGGCAGGTTCCGCCGGGCCGGTGGCGAAGATCTCCTCCGACTTGCGCTCGGTGCTCAATGGCGGCGTCGCCAAGGGCAAGTGGGCAGCGACGACCAGTCGCGGCACTTATGTGCAGGTGGTGCTGGGGGCGTCGGGAAGCGATCCCGCGTTCACGTCCCTGCGCGCGGCGATCCTCGCGGCGGGCGGCTCGGTGCAGTACGTGTACCAGTCCACCCCCGCGATCCTCGCCGTGCTGCCGTCCACGGCCGTGGCCTCTCTGGCCGCGCGCGGCGACGTGTCCTTCGCGGTGCCCAATCGCCCCGCATTCCGAACCGCGAGCTTCCTCCAGGAGATCACGGGAGCGACTGGGGCGCGTGCCACCAACGGCACGGCGTTCACGGGAGCGGGGGTAGGCATCGCCGTGCTCGACTCGGGCATCGACGGCTGCCATGCCGCCTTCGGCGCGCGTGCGAACGGCAACAGCGGCAACTGCCAGCGGGGCCGCGTTGGCGCCAGCGTGGACTTCACTCGTCTGTCCGCCTCCCAAGGCTCGAAGAAGGTCGACTGGACCCGTCCGACGGACTTTTCCATCGGTTTCGCGCCCGGGTCGGTGTCCTACAAGGCCTTCGAACGATCGATCGACGGCTCCGGCGTGAGCAATCCCGACGTCTTCGGCCACGGCACCCACGTGGCCTCCGTGGCGGGCGGGCAGTCGATGGTGGGGGCGCCCGACGCCGCCGGCATTGCGTCCGGAACGCAGCTCCTCGACGTGCGGGTGCTGGACGAGAACGGGGTGGGTCAGCTGAGCGACGTGCTCGCGGCCATCGACTGGGCCATCGCCAATCGGGCGGTCTACAACATCCGGGTGCTCAACCTGAGCCTCGCCACCCCCACTACCGGCTCGTTCCTGGACGACCCGCTCTGCCGCGCCGTGCGCGCCGCGACGTCGCTCGGGATCACCGTGGTCGTGGCCGCCGGCAACTACGGCGTGACCGCGGACGGCAAGGAGATCCTCGGTGCGATGGGCGCGCCGGCGGTGGAGCCGTCGGTGATCACCGTCGGCTCGGCTCACCACCACGACACCTTCTCGCGGGGCGACGAATCCATCAACCGCTTCAGCTCCCGCGGTCCCACGCGCAGCGGCTGGGTCGACGGTGCAGGCGTGCGTCACCACGACAACCTGTTGAAGCCCGACCTCGTCGCGCCCGGCAACAAGATCGTGGGCGCCGTCTCCAATGCCGGCACGCCGGCCAACGTGCTCCTGGGCGAGAACCCGGCCCTGGAGATCGTCGGCTTCCGCGCCGGCGCCAACGCCCGGCTGATGCAGCTGTCGGGCACGTCGATCGCCGCACCGGCCGTTGCGGGGGCCGTTGCGCTCATGCTCCAGGCCAACCCGGGACTCACGCCGCCTCTCATCAAGGCGATCCTGCAATACTCGGCGCAGCCGCTGGCCGGCCAATCGCTGATCCAGCAGGGCGCGGGGCTGCTCAACGTCGACGGCGCGGTGCGCATCGCGCAATCGCTGCGCACCGACATCGCATCGGCGGTCGCGGCGGGCACCCTCCAGCCCGGCGACAGCCTGCTCGCAGCGGGACACACGCTGCCCGCCGGGCCGTCGTGGATTCGCGGCGAAAGTGCCGCCTGGAGCGGCCTCATCACCGCCGGCGGCGGCCACGTGGTGGGCGGACCGGCGGTGCTCGCGCAGTACCAGGCGATCTACGATCCGAAGCTCCTGTGGAGCGGCCGGCTGGTGACCAGGATGACCGCGGTGAACTGGCCGGGGACCGCGCAGCCGCGCTACTTCGAGCAGCGGCTGGCCGGCCAGACCAAGGTGCTGTCGGCAGGCGTGCGCCCGCTCGACAAGGTCGCGGGCGTGACCAACCTCGCGGCGGGCACCGGCATGTACGCGCCGGTGTCCACGCTGGCGCAGGCTGCGGCGGCTTCCCAGGGACTGATCCTGTCCGAGGGACTCATCCTGTCGGAGGGCCTCATCCTCTCCGAAGGGCTCATCCTGTCGGAGGGCCTGATCCTGTCGGAAGGGCTCATCCTCTCCGAAGGGCTGATTCTCTCGGAAGGCCTCATTCTGTCCGAGGGATTGATCCTGTCCGAAGGGCTCATCCTCTCGGAAGGCCTCATCCTGTCCGAGGGCCTCATCCTGTCGGAAGGGCTGATTCTGTCCGAGGGCCTCATCTTGTCCGAGGGCTTGATCCTCTCCGAGGGGCTCATCCTGTCGGAAGGGCTGATCCTGTCGGAAGGGCTCATTCTTTCCGAAGGGCTGATTCTGTCGGAGGGCCTTATCCTCAGCGAAACGGTCCTCGCCGGCGAGCCGTAGCCGGCGGCCACCCCGCCCGCGCGGTTCGCGGGCGGCGGCGGCTTTCGGAACGCGTCGCGGCGCAACGCTGCGGCGCGTTTCTTGCATGGGGAGTAGGCTGGCGATTGCGTGGCGATCGGGACCAGATCACGACCCTCACGCCCCCCGCCACGGCGCCGGTGCCCCACATGCTGCAGATGGACGACTACAACCCGAGCGCCAAAGCCTATTGGTGGATCACCGCGATTCTGGGTGCCATCGTGCTGGTGCTCGCCTTGCGCTCGGCGCTGGCGCTACCGGCAGTGGCTATCGCGCAGGTGGTGGTGGGTATCGCGCTTGCCGGGCTCGC
>CALFEY010000353.1 GCA_937958295.1 uncultured Pseudomonadota bacterium | reverse complement strand
CGCGAACGGCCGCGGCATCGTGGCCGCGCTCGCGGCCGCGCGCGATGCCGGCCGCGCAGACGTGGTCCTGGTCGATCCGCGGGTGCGTTTGTCCGAAGGTTGGTTCGATCGCCTCTGTCGTTGCGCGCAGAGTGACGCCCGCATCGGCGTGGTGGCGACATGGAGTACCGCGGACCGCGACGCCCCGGGCCTCCTGCAGCGCCTCGCGATAGGGGGCATGTGGCATGCGCCGGATGTGGTCGATACGGCGCTCGCGCTCACGGCGGTGCCGGTGTACCCGGACGTGGGCATCGCCGTGGGGCCCTGCATGTACCTGCGTCGCGCGGTGCTGGGCGGCGCGGCCAAGCCTGCGTCGCTGCCCGCGCTCTCGGCGAGCGCGCATGCAGCCGGCTATCGGGTCGTGTCGTGCGACGACATCGTCGCGCAGCGCGTCCCCTATGGCTTCGACGTGGGCGAGACGGCGCCGGACGATCGCGCGGTGGGCGCCGCCCTCGTGTCAGCCGGCGCGTACGACGCGCTCGCACCGCTGCGCGACGTCCTGCAGACCACGCTCGCGATGCTGGAGCGTGGCGAGCAGCCCGGCATCCTGCACGTCGCGCATCCTCGGGGCGGCGGCACCGAGCGGTACCTGCGCGCGGCGATCGCCGCCACTGCCCACTCGCATCGCCACTACGTGCTGCGCATCCACCATGACCGCTTCACGCTCGAGGACGGACGCGACGACGGCTTTGCGCAATACGCCTGGCCGCGGGGAGAGCATGCCGCGCCGGACGCCTTCCTGCACGATGCCTGTACATGGCTGCGCATCGACCTCCTCCATGTGCATAGCCTGGTCGGCGGCGGCGACGACCTCCTGCGCGCGCTGCGCGAGGCCAACGTTGCGTACGTGTACACCGCGCACGACATGTACGTGCCGTGCCCGAGCGTGTATCTCATCGGCAGCGCCGGGGTGTACTGCAACGCCACCACCGACCTCGCGACCTGCCGGGCTTGCCTTGCGGCCATGCCCGGTCTCACGGACGTGGACATCGCGGCGTGGCGCGAGCGGCACGCGCCCTTCATGGCGGGCGCGCGTCGCGTGATCGCGCCGTCGCGCTGGGCCGCGCAGACCGTTTCGGCGTATTACCCCGAGGCGACGGTGGTCGCGATGCCGCACGCCGAGCCACCGGTTCCCGCGCCCACCGACGACGCGCTGCAGGCGTTCGAGCTCCCGGCGGACTCGTCCCGCTCCATCGGATTCCTCGGCGCGATCGGTCCGGAGAAGGGCGCGCGGCGCATCGAGGCGATGGCGGCACGCATCCGCGAGCGCGGCTTGCCGCTGCGCCTCGTGGTGGTGGGCTTCATGGATCGCGAAGTGCGCTATCGCGCGACGGACGACGTGCTGGTGGTGCACGGCCCCTATGAACGGCGCGACCTCGCGCGCCTTCTCGATCACTACCGCATCGCCGTCGTGGCGTTTCCCACCATCTGGCCGGAGACGTTCAGCTACACGCTGGGCGAAGCGTGGGCTGCCGGCCGTCCGGCGCTCGTCCCGGCGCGCGGCGCCCCCGGCGAGCGCGTGGAGGAGACCGGCGCCGGCTGGGCGCTCGATCCCGATGCCGGGATCGATGCATGGCTCGACCTCGCGATGGCCGTCACGTCCGATCCGCAGTCCGACGAGCTCACCGCCCGCTCCGCACGCGCGCGCGCCGCGGCGGCCGCGGCAGCGGCCACCGACGATCCCGTGATTGCGCTCTACGACGAGCTGGCGGTCCGGTCCGCGGCAGCGCGACCTCCTTACCCGCACCATGCGATCTACGCGGCCGCGTGCTTCGCTTCTGCCGTCGTGGCCCTGCCCGCGGCGGGCGCGTGCGCGAAAACGGCAACGCCTGCTTCGCAGAGGGCGGCCCATCCCTTCGTGCAGTGGCTGCGTCGTTTCCGAGGGACCAGTTCGTGAGCTGGCTCCGGCGTGACCGCCCGCCGCCGGCCGTCGCCGCTGCGCTATCCGCGTTCTCGCTGCGCGCGGTCGCGCAGGGCAATCCGGGTCTCGCAGCGCAGTTCCTGTGGGGGACGAACGCCGCACCGGTCACGCCATCGCCGCTCTTCCTGCACTTAGGGTGCGGCGAGAACGTGCTCGATGGCTTCGTGAACCTCGACTTCATTCCGCACGATGCGCGCGTGCACGCCTTCAACCTGCTCGATGTCTGGCCCGAAGCCTGGGTGGGACGCGCGCAGGGCGTGTTTTCCGAGGACACGCTCGAGCATTTCTTCCACGGCGAGCAGGCCTACATCCTCTGCAATGTGAACCGCATGCTCCAGGCCGGCGGCATCGCCCGCATGCTGATGCCGAGTTATCCGCGGCTCGCGGCCTACGGCGACACGTTCCGGCCCACGCACGACGACGTGATGCATGCGATGTTCGGCGCGGCCACCGGCGCGGACGCCGTCAACATGGGCATGCGCTTCTCGGGCCACCGGTGGTTGCACAGCGAGGAGAGCCTCGCCGCGCTCGCGTCGATGGCCGGCTTTGCGGCCCAGCCCACGACCTGCGCGCACTCCGCGGAGCCGGCCTTCACCGGTATCAACCTGCGCGACGAGCACGACTCGCTGTCGTTTGCCAGCGACCTGCGCAAGGTGCGCGATGTCGTGCGCGTATGCGTGGACCCCGTGGCCGTGGTGAACGCGACCAAGGTGGAGGAGATGGGCGACGGCATCGCCTTGTACCGTTCCGACGCCGTGCGTCCGATGGTGGCCTACGCGCTGCCGGCGCCGGTGGCGGCAGCCGACTTCGCCTGCCTCAACGTGCGGGGCGCGAATCTGTCGTCGTTCAACGAGCATAACCAGAAGTGGCTCGTGCTCGACGATGTGCGCCGGGAGGACCAGTGGCACTTCGACGAGACCCTGAAGTCGCGCGCATGCATGAATCTCGTCACGCGCCACCAGCTCCCGCTCCTGCTGCGCGAGGCCGCGTCGTTCTCCCGACTCGTGTTCTCGCCCGCCGCACGTGCGGGGGAATACTTCACCGTGGGCCACGCCGAGGTCTTCGTGCTGGGGCCCGCGGTGGCAGGTCAGGGCGCCGGACCGATCGACTAGAATCGACGGTTCGCAGGCGGCTCCTTGCGCCCCCGGACTGCCGCGCGACGATCCCATGACCTCCCAACTCGATTTCACCGGCGAGCGCTTCGTGCCCGGCATCCCCGGCGAGATCGCGCACGAGCATTGGCATCGCTACGCCTTCGCGCGCCGCTTCGTGGCGGGACGGCGCGTGCTCGACGTCGCCTGCGGCGAAGGCTATGGCAGTGCGCTCCTCGCGGCCGGGGCCGCGGAGGTGGTGGGCGTCGACATCGCCGAGGAGGCGGTCGCACACGCCCGCGCCACCTACGCCGCAATGACGAACCTGCGCTACGAAGCGGGCTCGGCGGCGGCGCTGCCGCTCGCCGACGCGAGCGTGGAGGCGGTGGTCTCGTTCGAGACGATCGAGCACCTCGCCCGCGAGGACCAGCCCCGCATGGTGGCGGAGATCGCGCGGGTGCTCGCGCCCGACGGGATCCTCGTGATCTCCGCCCCCAATCCTGTGGAGTACTCGCAGGCTCGCCACTACCGAAATCCCTTCCACTCGCACGAGCCGCCGCGCGACGAGTTGCGCGAGCTGCTGGCTTGGCACTTCCCAGTGCAGCAGTGGTTCGCGCAGCGGCGGTACTTCGGATCGGCCATCTGGAACGAGGCGGGCGCGGGCGCAGGCTTCGAGGCCTGGGCCGCCGATGAGTCGAGGCTCGCGCCAGCGCCGCCGCCCGCGGCCATGTACTTCGTCGTCGTGGCCGGCCGACGTCCCGATGCGCTGCGTCCGCCGGCCCCCGCGCTGTCGCTGCTCGCCGATCGGGAGGAAATCGAGCTCGCCCGTATCGATGCGCGCGCGGCCGAAGTCCTCCGCCTCGATGCCCTCCTCAAGTCGCGCGACGAGTCGATGGATCGCGCCACGCAGCACGTCCGCCATCTCGAGGAGCTCGTGGCGGTACGCGAGCGCCTCGTGGAGGCGCGCGACGCGCAGCTGCGCGAGATCCAGCAGGCGCTTGCCGACAATCATGCGCGCGCGCAGGACGAAGCGGCGCAGTTGCGCGCGCAGTACCAGCGCACCTGCAACGACCTCGACGCCGCGCGCAGCGAGGCCGCCTCCCAGGCCGAGGCGCTCGTGGCGCTGGCGGGCGAGCAGCAGCGGCTCGAGGGCGCGCTGGCGGCGCAGGAGCGCATCATCGCGTACCGGCAAAGCGCGCGCTGGTGGGCGAGCCTGCCCTGGCTGCGCCTGCGCATGCTCCTTCGACGGAAGACGGGCACGTGAGCGATCCCTCGCGCTTCGTGATCGACGTCGTGGTGCCGGTGTACAACGCGCCCGACGATGTCCGCGCCTGCATCGCGAGCGTGCTCGCGACGCTGCGCCCCGACGTGCGCCTGGTGCTCATCGACGACGCGTCGCCCGACCCCGCGATCCGCTCGTTGTTCGCCGCGTACGACGCGCAGGCGCATCCGCAGATGCTCGTGCTGCGCAACGATACGAACCTCGGCTTCACCGGCACCGCCAATCGCGGCATGCAGCTGTCGCGGGCGGACGTGATCCTGCTCAACTCCGATACGATGGTGGCGCCGGGGTGGCTCGATGCGATCATGCATTGCGCGGCCACGGACCCGCGCATCGGCACGATCACGCCCTTCTCCAACAACGCGGAGATCCTCTCGTTCCCGATGTTCTGCGAGAACAATCCGTGGCCGGACGGCCAGGATCCCGCGCCCGTGGCCGAGGCCATGAGCGCGATGGCGGTGCCGAGCTATCCCGACATTCCCACGGGGGTGGGCTTTTGCATGTTCGTGCGCCGGGCGCTGCTCGACGACGTGGGCATCTTCGACATGGCTTTCGGCAAGGGCTACGGCGAGGAGAACGACCTGTGCGTACGGGCAGCGCGGCGTGGCTGGCGCAACGTGCTCGCCGACAATGCCTTCGTGGTGCACACGGGCGCGAAGTCGTTCTCCGGCGAGAAGGAAGCGCTTTGCGCGCGCAACCTCGGCATCCTCCTCGAGCGGCATCCGCACTACAACGACATGGTGCGCGACTACATCGGCGCCGATCCGCTGCGGGCGCTTCGCCGGGCGGCCGCGATGAAGCTGGCGGCGCTGCGTGCGCCAGGTCGCGGCGTGCTGCACATCACCCATGCGCACGGCGGTGGCACCGAGGCGTACATGCGCACCCTAATCGCGCACTCACCGCCCGGATGGCGACACTTCGTCGCCACGCCCGCGGAGGATCGCTGGCGCATCGAGGAGGAGCGCGGCGATGGCGACACGGTCGTCTACGATTTCGAGCGCGGACCGCACGAGCCCTGGCGCGAGTTCCTCGGGGGCATGTGCGCCACCTTCGACATCGGGCTTGTCCACCTGCATCAGGTATCGGCGTGCCGGGCGGGCATCACCACCGCGCTCACCGACTTCCCGGTGCCATTCATCTACACGGTCCACGACCTCTTCATCGCCTGTCCGACGATCACCTTCCAAGGGTCCGACGGTCTGTATTGCGGGGCGGAGGTCGATCCAGCCGTGTGCACGCGCTGTCTTACCGCGCAGCCTGCCTTCGACCGGGTGGACATCGCCTCCTGGCGCGAGCAACACCATGCGCTCCTGCAAGCCGCGGCGCACCGCATCGCGCCGTCGCAGTGGACGGCCGACACGCTGGTCCGCTACTTCCCCGACTGCACGGCCAGCGTGATCCCGCACGGCGCGCCGGAGCTCTTTCCGCCCAAAGGTCGGGGCGCGCGCATGGCGGTGATGCTGCCCGATGACGGCGTGCCCACCGTTGCGATCCTCGGCGCCATCGGCCCGGACAAGGGCGCCCGGCGCATCGAGCGTCTTACCGAGCGCGCGCGCGCGCGGGGATCGCGGCTGCGCTTCGTGCTGATCGGCTACATGGATTTCCAGCATGGGCCCTGGCAGTCGAGCGACGCTGTGCTCACCGTCCACGGCCACTACGACGTGCAGGACTTACCGGATCTGTTCGCGCAGTATCGCGTCTGTCTCGTCCTTTATCCATCCGCGGGACCGGAGACGTTCAGCTACACGCTCACCGAGACGTGGTGCGCCGGGCGGCCCGCGCTCGTACCGCCCATCGGCGCGCTCGGCGAGCGGGTCGGCGCCAATGGCGCGGGCTGGCTCATGACCGAGCAGGAGTGGCGCGACGAAGTTGCGATGCTCGATCGGCTGGAGGCGCTCGTTGCCGATCCGGATGCGGTCGCGCGCGGCGCGGCGCGCGCGCTGGAAGTGCGGCACGCCACGCGAGCGCAGATGATGGCCACCACGTTCGAGCGCTACGATAGTGCGATCGCGAGCGGACGGCGCGGCCCTTCACCGGCCGTGAAGGCGCTCGAGACCGCGCGGGTGCGGCACGCGCTCCACTATCGGCCCTGGACGCCGCCTGCCCCCGATCGCCTGCCGGCGGCGCAACGCCTGTCGCTGCTCGCGCGACTCGCCCGCGCGGCGGCCCGTCGTCGCAACACCCCCGCGGGCCGCATGCTCTATCGCATGGCGCCTGGCTCGCTCGTGAGCGCGCTGCGGGCGCGTCTGAAGTAGATGGCCGACGACGCCTTCGCAGCATGGCTCGAGCGTGGCCGCGCGCACCAGCGCGAGGGCCGCGCCGCCGATGCCATCCCGTGCTTTCGCCGGGCCGCGCGCGAGCTGCCGACCTCGCCGGTACCGCACTTCCACCTGGGCGAAGTGTGGTGGCAACTCGCGCGCCCGGGTGAGGCCATTGCCGCGTGGCGTCGTGCGGCCGAGCTCGATGCCGCCTTTCTTCCGCCGCGCCTCGCGCTCGTCGAAGCGGGCTTGCTTGAAGGGCAGCTCGACCTCGCCCGCGATGCGGCCGCACAGGCTGCGGCCATTGCGCCGGGCGACGCGCGCGCGCGGGTGACTCATCTCGTGGCGGCCGCTGCCACCGGCGATCCGAACGCGCTGGCGGCGGTGGCTCCCGCACTTGCCGCCGATCCGGCCCTGGCGCGTGTGCCTTCGCTCGCCCGTGCGCTCGCCCGTGCGCTCGATCGCGGGACGGCGATCGAGGCCACGCCCCTCGTGGCCACGCTGGCCCCGGCGGTGGCTGAGCTGCCGATGGCGCTGGTCTCGGCGCTCGCGCGGCGCGGCGTGCCGATGCCGGCAGCGCTTCCTGTGCGCCGCTTCACGCTCGACGATCGCGACGACCTGCGCGAAACCGCACTCGTGCTGCACGCGCGCGATCCCGGCCTCGCGGCGGCACTCGCCGACATCTACTGCGCGCTGTCCGCCGCGTTGCCGCGCCCGCCCGTGCCCTTCCTCTGGCCGCGGCGCACGCGCGGGAGCGCCTTGCGCCTCGCCTTCACGCTACCCGAACCCGCCGCCGCTTGTTTCGGGCCCGCCCGCGAAGCGCTCGCCGCGATCGTGCGCGAGCTTGCGGCCGCGCCCTTCGCCACAGTGGTGCTGTGCTGCGGCGATCCCGATGCCACCCGGGTCGCGCTCGGCGCTGGGGCGCCCGCGAACGCCGTCTACGCCGGACTTGCATTGCCCGCCGACAGCGATTCGGCGAAGGCGGTCGCGGCGCGCGACTGCGACGTGCTAGTCGATGCCACCGGGCTCGGCGCGGACATCGCGGCGATGCTGCTCGCGGGTCCCACGCGCGAGGTCTGGGGGCTCGACGTCGGCCTGCCCATGCATCGTGCGCCGATCGTCGTGCGGGCGTTTGCCAACGCCGCCACCCTCGCTTCTGCTTTGCAGGACGTGCGCGCGAGGCTTGCAGCGCTGCCCGAGAGCAGGGCCAGCTCCGACGATCTCGCGCGCGCGTGGGACGACGCCGTGCAGTTGCATCGGCAAGGCGACCTGCCGGCCGCCGCCGAAGCCTACGCCGCGCTGCTCCGCGAGCAGCCGGAGTTCGCGCCCGCGCTCCACCTCGCGGGTGTGGTGGCGGCGTCGCATAGCGAGCCCGACCGCGCGCGCGAAGCGTTCGCGGCGGCGCTGGCCGCGCAGCCTGCCTTCGTCGACGCGCGCCTCGCTGCGGCCGACCTGGCGCTCGTGGAGCGCCGCTACGACGATGCGATGCAGATCGTGGAAGAGGGGTTGCGGCTGGTCCCCTTCGACGCGGCGCTGCTGCGCATGCAGGGGCGCGTCCATGCGCGCCGCGGCGACAGCGCGGCGGCGTTGGCCGTGTACCGCGACATCCTGCTGCGCACGCCCGCCGATGCGCTCGCCCATTTCGGTCACGGCGCCGCGCTGCAACGCGCCGGCGACATCCAGGGCGCGGCGCGCGCCTACCAGCGTGCGCTGACGTTCAAGCCCGACCTCATCGACGCCGACTTCAATCTTGGCGTGCTCTTCGAGCAGCAGGGCAACCGCGCGGCGGCCATCGCCGCCTTCCGCCACGTGCTGTCGGTGGATCCGCGGCACGTGAGTGCCTACAAGCATCTGGGCGACGTGCTCCTTGCCGCCGGTCAGATCGACGCGTGGCTCGCCAACTTCAAGGACTTCGAGCGGCAATGCCCGGAGGCGCTGCCGCTCGCGGTATACGCCCTCGAGGCGTGCCAGCATGCCGCCGATTTCGAGCGCCTGGAGCGCTACCTCGACGGCCTGCGGCGCGATGCGTACCGGGCACGCGACGAGGAAGAGCTTGCCGATTCCCTGGAGTCGCTGCTCTACCTGCTGCTCTTCTACGACGTGGAGCAGACCGTGCTGCTGCGCCTTGCGCAGGCCTATGATGCCGTCGCGCGCCGCGTGTACGGCACGCCGGTGGCCATGCCGCCGTTGCGCAAGCCCGGCCGGCTGCGCATCGGCTACCTCTCCGGTGATCTACGCAACCACGTGATGGGCAAGATGATGTGGCAGGCGATCGCGCACCATGATCGCGAGGCGTTCGACGTCCACTTCTATTCCACCTCGCGCGAGCGTGACGACTGGACGCGCCGGTTCGAGGGCGTGGCCACGCGCTTTGCCGGCGTCGCCGACCAGGACGACTACACCGCCGCGGCGGCGATCGCCGCCGACGACCTCGACCTGCTCGTGGATCTGTCGACCCACACGCAGGGCTCGCGTCCCGGCATCCTGGCGCGCAAGCCCGCCCGCGTGGCCCTGACGCACGTGGCGAGCGCGGGCACGCTCGGCCTCACGCAGATCGACTACAAGCTGACCGACCACTACGCCGACGTGCCGGAGAGCCAGGAGTTCCAGCTCGAGCGGCTGCTGGCGATGGAAGGCTGCGTGTATCCGTATCGCTACGTGGCGCCGTCCGCACAGTCTCCGTTCGAGCGCGCGGCGCTCGGCATCGACGCCGACGCATTCGTGATCGGCGCGTTCGTCAATCCGCTGAAGCTCTCCCGACGCTGCCTGCGGCTGTGGCGCGACGTGCTCACGCGAGTCCCGCGCGCCCGCCTCGCCTTCTCGCCCGCCAACCCCGCGCTGCGCGCGAGCTACGAGCGGCTCGTGGCCGCGGCCGGCATCGATCGGCAGCGCGTTCTTTTCCTGCCGCAGGGCCGCGACGACGCGGAGAACCAGGCGCGTTACCGGCTCGTGGACGTCGTTCTCGACACCATGCCCTTCGGCGGCGTCAACGGCACGCTCGAGGCACTCGCCATGAGCGTGCCGGTGGTGACGCTCGTTGGCAAGCGCCACGGGGAGCGCACGTCGTATTCCATCCTCGTCAACCTGGGCGTGCCCGAGACGATCGCGCAGACTGGGCGCGAGTACGTCGACATCGCCGCGCGCCTCGCGAGTGAGGCCGCCTTCATGCAGGCGGTGAAGGCCGCGATCGCGCGCGGGATCGAGAGCTCGCCCCTCACCGACATGCCCGCCCATACGCGCCACCTCGAGGCGGCGTACCGTAGCGCGATCGCCGCCGCCGCGCCGCCGGACGCATGAGCGATCCCCGCCTGTCGTTGATCCAGTCGCGGCTCGCAGCGGGCGATGCGCCGGGCACGATCGCCCTGGCGAGCGCGCTCCTCGCCGCATCCGATGCCGCTCCCCTCACGCGTCTGAATGCCTTGCTGTTGCGATCGCGCGCATACGAAGGCCGGCGCGACCTCGCGCGCGCGATCGCCGATGTGGAGGCCGCCCTGGCGCTTGACCCCACGCAAGCGAAGCTGTGGAGCGAGCTCGGTGTGCTGTGCGGCGATGCGGGCCGGCACGAGGATGCGGTCGAGGCCTTTCGCAAGGCCACGGCCGCCGATCCTCGCTATGCGCGTGCCTGGAACAACCTTGCCAATGCGCTGCGCACAGCGGGGCAGCGCGTGGAGGCGATGGCGGCCGCCGAGCGCGCGGTGGAGGTCGACTCCGCGTATGCGCTCGCCTGGGCCAATCTTGGGACGCTGCGGCGGGAGGCCGGGGATGAGCCCGGCGCGGAGGCCGCGCTGCGGCGCGCGGTGACGCTCGAGCCCAAGCTGCGCAGCGCGTGGCTCGCGCTCGGCGGGGCGTTGCGCGATCGCAGCGACCTCGTGTTCGCGGCGGACGCCTTCGCCCGTGCCGCGCAACTCGATCCGCACGACGCGAACGCCTGCTTCCAGCTCGGCGGCACGCTGGCCGAGCGCGACAACCTCGACGGCGCGCGCGTGGCCTTTGCCGAGGCGCAGCGCCGCGACTCCCTGCTCCTGCGCGCGTCGATCGCAAGCGAGCTCGCGCTGCCGATGCTGCCGTCGAGCGCGGCTGCCGTCGCCACGGCGCGCGAGCGCTTCACGGCGGGACTCGGCCGTCTCGAGGCGGAGCTGCCGGCGCGCGTCGCTCCGCTTTCCGCCGAGCGCCTGCAGGACGAGCTACGCTGGAGCAATTTCCTGCTGGCGTATCAGGGTGGCGACGATCGTCCGCTGCAGGAGCGCTACGGCGCGCTGGTGGCGGGCCTGCTGCGCAAGCGCGCGGGCGCGTGGCTGCAACCGCGCGCGCCTGCCGCTCGCGGCGCGCGCCGGATTCGCGTGGGTTTCGCCTCGACCTTCTTTCGCGACGGTACCGCCGGCCGCTACTTCGAACGCTGGCTGACCGATCTGCCACGGGACGAGTTCGAAGTGTTCGCCTATCACCTGTTGCCGGGGCTCGATGTCCTGGCCCAGCGCATCGTCGAGCGCGCCGATCACTTCCGGCACCTGCCGTGGTGGCGTCCTTCGCAGGCAGCGCCGGTGATCCGCGACGACGGGCTCGACGTGCTCGTCTATCCCGAGCTCGGCATGGGGGCCGTGCCGTTCGCGCTTGCGTCGCTGCGGCTCGCACCAGTGCAATGCGCGGGATGGGGCCATCCCGTGACCACCGGGCTGCCGACCCTCGATGTCTTCTTCTCGTGCGCGGACATGGAGCCGGAAGAGGGCGCCGCGCACTACAGCGAGCGACTCGTGCCGCTCCCCGGGATTGGCACGCGCTACACCGCGCCGCACGTGCCTGCCGACGGCAATCGCGCGCGCTTCGGCCTCCCGGAAGAGGCGCCGCTTCTTCTGTGCTCGCAATCGCTGTTCAAGATCCACCCGGACAACGATGCGCTGTTCGCCAGCGTCCTCAATGCGATACCGCCTGCGAAGCTCGTGCTATTCGCCGGACGCGACCCTTCGCTGACCTCGCGTATGGTGGCGCGGCTCGCCGGCGCGGGCGTGCCGGAGTCGCGGGTGCATGTGCTGCCGCAATGCACGCATGACGAGTTCCTGCGCATCAATCGCGTGTGCGACATGATGCTCGACACGCTGCACTGGTCCGGCGGCAACACGAGCCTCGATGCGCTCGCGGCCGGGTTGCCCATCGTGACGCTGCCGGGACGCTTCATGCGTGGCCGCCAGAGCGCCGCGATGCTCCGCGCGATGGCGCTCGATGAGCTCGTGGCGAGCGACGCGGACGACTATGTTCGCCTGGCCGCAGGCCTTGCCTCCGACGCCGCGCATCAAGCGGCGCTGCGCGCGCGCATCATCGCGGCACACCCCGCGGTGTTCGACGCTTCAGCGCCCGTCGCGGCGTTCGCGCAGCGCCTGCGCGATCTCGCGGACGGGGCCTGACCAGTCGCCCGGCGCGCGCTGGCGGTACAGGCGCGCCGTGGGATACCACGGGCTGTCCGCGCGCTCGAGGCGCCAGCGCCAGTCGGGCACGAAGGCGAGGGGCACGAGGAGTGCTTTGCCGAGCGCCCCCGCAAGATGCGCGAGGCTGGTGTCCACGCTCACGATGACATCGAGGCTGGCCACGAGGGCTGCCAGCGAATCGAAGTCGTTGCGCAGCGGCAGATTCACGAGACGAGGAATCCACGCGGCGTCGCCGGGAGCGAAGAGCTCGCCGTCCCGCTTGAGCGAGAAGAGGGCCACGTCCTGCAGGTCGAACAGCGGGGCGAGCTCGGCCAGCGGGATGCTGCGGCGGGGATTATGCGTGTTGCCCGGGGCTCCGGCCCACGCCACGCCCACGTTCAAGTGGCGCCCCTCGTGGCAGATGCATGCTCTCGCCTCGGCCAGGCGAGAGGGGTCGGCGCGCAGATAGGGAAGGGTCGGAGCCAGGTCCTCGTCGTTGACCTCGAGTCGATGCGGCAGCGACAGGAGCGGCACGGTGAGGTCATAAGGCGGCAGTGCCGCGCCTTCCGCCACGACCGCGGCCACGCCCGGTGCCGTCGCCGCGAGTCGCGCGAGCGGTGCGGGCATCACGACGATCACGCGCGCGCCACGCGCTGCGAGCGACGCCGTGAAGCGCAGGTGCTGGATCGCGTCGCCAAGTCCTTGCTCCGGGGTAACGAGGATCGTGCGTCCGGCGGGATCTGCGCCCGTCCACACCGGTCCGGGATAGCGGGCGAGCACCGCCGCGAGCTCGGGCGTGCGCAGGCGCCACTCGTACTCCTGCCATCCCTCCCGGCTCTCGCCGCGCAGCAGGAGGGCGAGGGCGAGGTTCCAGTGCAGCTGCGGAAAGTCGGGCGCCGCGGCCAGGCCGTGGCGGAACGCAGTGACGGCGCCCTCGATGTCGTTGCGGCTCTGTCGCGCGAGCCCCAGGTTGCTCCACGCGCCCGCATGGCCGGGCGCAAGCTCAAGGGCTCGCTCGTAGGCGACGATGGCCTCGTCGTCGCGTCGGGCCGCGGCGAGCACGAGGCCTCGGTTGTTGTGGAACTCGGGCTCGTCCGGGATCGCCGCCAGGGACAGTTCGATCCGTTCCAGCGCCTCGCGGAGGTGACCCTGCTGGTAGCGGAGCACGCCGAGGTAGTGCTGGGCGAGCGGGTGCTCAGGGGCCGCCGCCAGCGCGGCGAGATAGCGGTGCTCGGCGCCGGCGATGTCGCCGCGGGCATGGGCGGACACGCCGCTCCGGGCGATCTCGTCGGCGGAGGAGGGCGCCGTGGACGCGCCGTGGCACTGCTTGTAGCGTCTGCCGCTGCCACAGGGGCAGGGGTCGTTGCGCCCGGGAGGGGTCTGCGCGGGGCCCATAGGGCGAAGATGCTAGCGCACCCCTTGTGTCGCCGGGTCGGGGCCCCATCTACGGGGTCACGGCGCGTCGAGGGTGTTGACAACCCCCGAAAAGCATCCTAGAATCGCGCCTCTTTGCTGCTTTCTCCCCGGAACGTCCGCAAGACCCGGGAAGCGTGCAGCCTGGCTCTTTAAAAATTTGCAACCGATAGGTGTGGGTGCTTCTGGCGAGGTACCTGCG
>CALFEY010000352.1 GCA_937958295.1 uncultured Pseudomonadota bacterium | reverse complement strand
CGCCTCGCCGCGCACCTGTTCCCAGCGCGCGAGGAACGCGTCGACCGGCTTCACGCCGGTCGCGTGCTCGCGCGCGCCGGGGAAGCGCATGTCCGGCGCGGACCCCACGTCCAGCGAGACGATGTCGAAGGCGATCCGCTCCCCGGACGCGGTCGTCGCCGCGCGGGCGTCGGCGTCGAGCGCCGCGATCCGGTCGCGAACGAAGCGCGCGCCCGCGTACGCCGCCAGCGGCCCGAGGTCGATGTGGGCTTCCGCGTGGGAATAATGGCCCGCCACGAGCCCGGGCAACATGCCCGAGTAGGGCGTGAAGCGGTCGGGCGACACCAGAACGAGCGAGACACCGGGCGCCGGTCGCTCGCCGAATCGGCGCAGCACCTCGACGTGCGCGTGCCCGCCGCCCGCGAGCAGGATCGTGCGCGGCGTCACGCGGGCGCTTCGTTGCAGTGCAGCGCGGTGACGGACATCGAGGCGTTTCCGGTACGGGAAGGGGCTTTCTGGAAGGCCGGACGCGATTCGCGCGGCCGCCGTCGCATTGCCGCACGTCGGCCGGCGCAGTATAGTCGCCGGGTCGCGCAAGGGCGAAAGGCAGGGACAACGCCGCCCGGCGCATCCGCATCACCCACCCCAAGGAGGAGCACGTGGCCGTCACGCTTTCGCTGACCGTCAACGGAAGGGCCGTCGCCGCGACGGTCGACCCGAGGACGCTGCTCGTCGAGTTGATCCGCAACCAGCTGGGCCTGACCGGCACGCACGTGGGCTGCGACACCGGCCAGTGCGGCGCCTGCACCGTCCTTCTCGACGGACGCGCGGTCAAGGCGTGCAACGTGCTCGCCGCGCAGGCCAACGGCGCGGCGGTCACGACGATCGAGGGCGTCGCCGCCGCCGACGGGACGATGCACCCGATGCAGGCCGCGTTCAAGGAGTGCCACGGGCTCCAGTGCGGGTTCTGCACGCCGGGCATGGTGATGAGCGCGATCGACCTCGTGAACCGCCATCCGAAGGCCTCCGAAGCGGCGATCCGCGAGGAGCTCGAAGGCAACCTGTGCCGCTGCACCGGTTACCACAACATCGTCAAGGCGGTGCAGCACGGCGCCGCCTCGATGGGCAAGTGAGGACGATGCCATGGGTGCGAGCGAGCAAGGGCTGATCGGCCAGTCGATCAAGCGCAAGGAAGACGTGCGGTTCCTGACCGGCGCCGGTCAGTACACCGACGACATCACCCTGCCCCGGCAGACCTACGCGGTGTTCGTGCGCTCGCCGCATGCGCACGCGAAGGTCCGCAAGGTCGACACGGCGCGGGCGAAGGCCGCGCCCGGCGTCGTCGGGGTGTTCACCGGCGCCGACCTGGAGGGCGTGGGCGGGCTGCCGTGCGGCTGGCTCATCACGAGCCTCGACGGCACGCCGATGAAGGAGCCGCCGCATCCGGTGCTCGCGCAGGGCAAGGTGCGCTACGTCGGCGACCGCGTCGCGCTGGTCGTCGCCGAGTCGCTGACGCAGGCGAAGGACGCCGCCGAGCTGGTGGACGTCGACTACGAGGTGCTGCCCGCCGTCGTGAGCCCGGCCGACGCGATCAAGCCCGGCGCGCCGGTCGTCCACGACATCGCGCCGGACAACCGCTGCTACTCGTGGGGGCTGGGCGACAAGGCGGCGACGGAAGCCGCCTTCGCGAAGGCCGCGCACGTGACGAAGATCGACATCGTCAACAACCGGCTGATCCCGAACGCGATCGAGCCGCGCGCCGCGAACGCGAGCTACAGCCGCGCCGACGACAGCTACACGCTCTACGTCGCCAACCAGAACCCGCACGTCGAGCGCCTGCTGATGGGCGCGTTCGTGCTGGGGCTGCCCGAGCACAAGCTGCGCGTGATCGCGCCGGACGTCGGCGGCGGCTTCGGTTCGAAGATCTTCCTCTACGGCGAGGAGACGGCGCTCGTCTGGGCGAGCAAGCGCGTCGGCCGGCCGATCAAGTGGACCGGCGAGCGCAGCGAAGCGTTCCTGTCCGACGCGCACGGCCGCGACCACGTGACGCACGCCGAGCTCGCGCTCGACAAGGACGGCAAGTTCCTCGGCCTGCACGTCAAGACGATCGCGTCGATGGGATCGTACCTGTCGACGTTCGGCTCGTCGGTGCCGACGATGCTCTACGCGACGCTGCTCGCCGGGCAGTACACGACGCCCGCGATCTGGGCCGAGGTGATCGGTGCGTTCACGACGACCTCGCCGGTCGACGCGTACCGCGGGGCGGGGCGGCCCGAGGCGACCTACGTCGTCGAGCGGATCGTGCACCAGGCCGCGGTCGAGATGGGCATTCCGCAGGACGAGCTCAGGCGCCGCAACTTCATCCGCACGTTCCCGCACCAGACGCCGGTCGCGCTCACCTACGACACGGGCGACTACGACGCGTCGATGAACAAGGCGCGCGAGATCGCCGACGTCGCGGGTTTCGCGGCGCGCAAGGCGGAGAGCGCGAAGCGCGGCAGGCTGCGCGGCATGGGCTACTCGTCGTACATCGAGGCCTGCGGCCTCGCGCCGTCGAACGTCGCGGGTGCGCTGGGCGCGCGGGCGGGCCTGTTCGAGGCGGGCGAGATCCGCGTCAACCCGACCGGCAGCGTCTCGGTGTTCACCGGATCGCACAGCCACGGCCAGGGGCACGAGACGACGTTCGCGCAGATCGTCGCCGCGCGGCTCGGCATCCCGGTCGACGCGGTCGACGTCGTGCACGGCGACACCGGCCGGATCCCGTTCGGCATGGGCACCTACGGCTCGCGCTCGCTCTCGGTGGGCGGCTCGGCGATCGTCAAGGCGCTCGACAAGATCGTGAACAAGGGCAAGAAGATCGCCGCCCACCTGCTCGAGGCCGCCGAGGGCGACATCGAGTTCAAGGACGGCAAGTTCACGGTGGCGGGCACCGACCGCAGCAAGACGTTCGGCGAGGTGGCGCTCACGGCCTACGTGCCGCACAACTACCCGCTCGACAAGCTGGAGCCGGGCTTGAACGAGACCGCGTTCTACGACCCGACGAACTTCACCTACCCGGCCGGCACGCACATCTGCGAGGTCG
Organism: uncultured Pseudomonadota bacterium; assembly: GCA_937958295.1. Lineage (GTDB taxonomy): Bacteria > Pseudomonadota > Gammaproteobacteria > Burkholderiales > Casimicrobiaceae > VBCG01. The sequence continues at coordinate 5,025 of CALFEY010000352.1, read as the reverse complement.
AGATCGACCCGGACACCGGCGTCGTCACCGTGGCGAAGTTCACCGCCTGCGACGACTTCGGCAACATCATCAACCCGATGATCGTCGAGGGGCAGGTGCACGGTGGTCTCGCGCAGGGCCTGGGCCAGGCGCTGCTCGAGCACGGCGTGTACGACAAGGAGAGCGGCCAGCTCCTGACCGGCAGCTACATGGACTACGCGATGCCGCGCGCCGACGACCTGCCGTCGTTCGAGGTCGCGACGACGGTGACGCCGTGCACGCACAACCCGCTCGGCGCCAAGGGCTGCGGCGAGGCGGGCGCGATCGGCTCGCCGGCCGCGATGATGAACGCCGTGATGGATGCGCTGGCGCCGCTCGGCGTCAGGCACCTCGACATGCCGGCGTCGCCGCACCGCGTGTGGCAGGCGATCCAGTCCGCGAAGAAAGGCTAGGGGACGCGATATGTACGCATTCGAACTGCACCACGCGAAGTCGGTCGCCGACGCGGCGGCCCTCCTCGCGAAGACCGGCGGCAAGGCGCTCGCGGGCGGCCAGAGCCTCGTCGCGGCGATGAAGCTGAGGCTCGCGCAGCCGGGGCACGTCGTCGACCTGTCGGGCGTCGCCGAGCTCAAGGGCATCCGCCGCGAGGGCGATCACGTGACGATCGGCGCGATGACCCGCCACGCGGAGGTCGCGTCGTCCGACGTCGTCAAGGGCGCGATCCCGGCGCTCGCGGCGCTCGCGGAAGGCATCGGCGACCGCCAGGTCCGCAACATGGGGACGCTCGGCGGCGCGCTCGCGAACAACGATCCGGCGGCCGACTGGCCGGCCGGCGTGCTGGGGCTCGGGGCGACGGTCGTCACCAACAAGCGGAAGATCGCGGCCGACGACTTCTTCAAGGGCATGTACGAGACCGCGCTCGGCGCCGACGAGATCATCGTGTCGGTGAGCTTTCCGGTCCCGAAGAAGGCCGCCTACGCGAAGTTCCCGAACCCGGCGTCGCGCTTCGCGCTCGTCGGCGTGCTCGTCGCGCAGACGGGCTCGGGGGTGCGCGTGGCGGTGACCGGCGCGGCGTCGGCGGTGTTCCGCTGCAAGCCGATCGAGGACGCGCTCGCGAAGAGCTGGACGGCGGCGGCCGCGAAGGCGGTCAAGGTCAGCGCGACCGATCTCAATTCGGACCTGCACGGGTCGCCCGCCTATCGGGCGCACCTCGTGTCGGTGATGGCGGCTCGCGCGGTCGACGCGGCGCGCTGAACGGCAACCCCCGGTGTCGGGCGCGTGCCTGGCACGTGTCTGGCACCTGAGGCTCTACGTCTACGACGGCGCGCACAAGCGGATAAAGGAGACCTCGACCACCGCCGGGGGCACGACCACCACCTGGTACCTCGGCAGCTACGAGGAGCTGACGCGAAGCGACGGAGTGACCGAGCGGCGCCACTGGATCCAGACCCCCGACGGCCCGGCCGGGACCTACACGAGCCGCAGCGACGGGACCACGGCGCCGCGCTACTGGATGACCGACCACCTGGGGAGCGTGGTGGGCGAGGTCGACCAGACGGGTACCCTGAAGCAGAGCGCGAGCTTCGGGGCGTGGGGAGACAGGACGCAGGTCGTACAAGCCGACCCGCGCGCGGAGGACCGCGGGTTCACCGGGCACGAGCACCTGACCGAGGTGAACCTGGTGCACATGAACGGGCGCGTCTACGACCCGGTCACCGGACGCTTCCTCGCGGCCGACCCGCTGATCCAGGACCCGTACGACGCGCAGAACTACAACCGCTACAGCTACGTCAGGAACAACCCGCTCTCGTTCACCGACCCGTCGGGGTACAGTTGGTGGACGAAGTGGCGCAAGCCGATCGCGGCGATTGCGGTTGGCGCGTTCGCGGCATGGGCGGCGCCCTTCGTCGGGGGCGTTATGGGGGAGATCGCCGCCGCGCAAGGCGCGGTAGTCGCCGACGCGGTCGCGGTGGGCAAGGCGGCTACGGTGGTTGCCGGCGGATTCGCGGCCGGCGGGATTCAGGGCGGCAACATCGAGAGTGCCGTGGCCGGAGCGGTTTCGGCGGGGGCGTTCTTCGCCGCGGGAAGCCTTGCCGAAACGGCGATGGGCAGCATGGCCGGATTCGGCAGCGGCGAGCCCGGGCGAATGGCGTTGCATGCGGTAGCAGGCTGCGCGTCGGGAGCGGCGGCGGGCGGCAGTTGTGGCCGGCAGGCCGCGGCGGGGGCGTTCTCCGAGTTGGCCGGGCCGGTCATTGCCGCCGGAGGAGAGAACTTCGCCTACCGCGTCGCCGCGCACTCGGTCGCCGGCGGCCTTGGCTCGCTGGCGGCCGGAGGAACGTTCGAGAACGGCGCCGTCACCGGGGCGTTCGGGTATCTCTTTAACGACTGGGCGCACAATCCAGAACTCGCCCGGTACGGATTCGATGCGCATCAGGCGTTGCAACGGTACTACGACAAGCTCGGCTACATAACCGAATCTAAGTACTTAGGAGCACTCGAGGTCGATGGACGTTTCGATATTGGCAGAGCACCGAACGAGATTTGGGAGATAAAACGCGACAGCATTGCAGGCCGGATCCTGGGCGAAGTGGCGATTCGCAACTACACAACGGACACCGGACTTGTGAGGGGCGGAGACCTAGTCGACATGTCCGTTGGCGGAGGGTTCGAGTTGCAGGGCAAGCTTGGTTCCTACCGGTACACGAACGTCGGCGCCGGCCTCATCGTCTACAGCCCCGTGTTCGATTCTCCCGGTATGCGTATTCGCGTACCCGTGCTGAATCCGGTACTACTGCCTCGTCCGCGCAACGACCACCCCTTCGGAAATTGAGCGTGACCCGCGCTGCTGATTCCAATTCGCCGGACGGCGCAATGGTTCAGTGGGTGCGCGGTTTGGCTGCTCGCCGTAGGAGCTTTGCGGCGCTGGGCTTCCATGTCCCGGGATTGGTCCTCGCGTTCATCGAAGGTACGCGGGAAAGAGGAGCCGCCGAACGTAGCTACGATAGCTATTTGGATGAGGTCTTGCGGGAATATCTGGCATTGCCGCGATACTGGTCTGCGGAGGTGAGATTGGCATGTCCCAATGCTCTGCGGTCGCAATACCTAGACTTTCTACAGCGAGAGATTGACAAAGGCAATTTCGAAGGGGTCAATAAGGCGCACGCCTCCGGGGTGCTCGATCCCAATTTCATCCTCTATCATCGGATGCCGTTCCAGGACCGACTGTTGGCAGACCACTGGCGAAGCCTGGTTATGGCGCAGAAACAGGGGGAAGTTCGAGATATCAAAGGCCGAGTAGACGGCATTGTGCCGGCGCCGAACACCATCACGATTTCACGGCTAGTGGACCTGTTTGAGCGCATTTCGGATTCGCTCTCGTTTGCTCGAATCGAAAGGCGCATGGCAGCCGACGTGCTAGTTTCTGCTACACCAATCTGCGAAACACCATATCCCGTCATACTTGAGTGGACGGATATTGCGTTAACACGCAAACATGGCAACGTGCAGCTACACTTCGTTGCTGGAGGAAGCAACCCCAAGCGCATTCCGATTCAAAGCATCGTCCCTGGAGGAGATACGTATTGCTTGAACAACGAGGACTGGTACAGCGTTGCGCTCGCGGTTCTCTCGCATCTGGAGCTCCTGAAGTTGCTAACCATCCCTCGTTCAGTATCTCTTTAACCACTGCGCGCACGGAAACTGCACGAGTGATTTCGAGCAGTTCATGTACGACTGGTGTCCGGGCTACAAGGCCGGCACCTTGCTCCACAATCAATTATGGGGGGATGGAAGTTGGACGGGCTGGGAAATTTTAGATGCTGCATCGGTTGGCTTGGGGCTCGCAGGCCGCGGTGGGCAACTGGGCCTGGCAGCGCGCCAGGCTGCCCATGCCGAGCAGGTCGGCCTCCTGCGGGAAGCGGGAAGCCGCCTCGGCAATTTCTCCGTCGGCGCTGTTGACAGTATCGCCGACGCCAATGCGCTCGGCAAAGCCTGGGTAGGGCCTGGCTATCGGGTTTCTGAGAGCGGACGCGCGTGGCTAAGTCTAGACGGCACCAAAGTCTACCGACCGCCCACCATGAAGCCGACATGGGGCGAGTACCAGGCGAACTTCATGCGCATCAATACCGAAAGTGGGCGTGCAATGTCCAATGCGCACCTGACCATACGGCTACCATGAAGGCACGGTTGCGGGAACTGACGCTGACCAGCGGCTTGCCTCTAGAGCAACTGTTGCCTTGCTGTTCGGAGGTCACTGTCCAGGCGGTCCTTGGACCGGACCCCGGCGAAGGCGATGAGCTCTTCGAATTCACGGTCAGGATCGGTGTCACAGCAGAGGACATGGGTCCCGGCGGATATGCATGGACAGGGAAGACGTTGATGCTGCCCGCATTTGACCCGAAGAAAGTAAGGGACGCAGTATTCGAGGTCTTGGCCGGCATGGAGGGAGAAGATTGGGCCTCGGTAGTATCGCAGCTGCGTGAGTACATGCGATGGGAATTCGACGCCAGTTGAATACTGGGCTGTACGGGTTCGCGAAAGTGCGCAGCCGGGATGGCGTCGGAATCGTTACCGAGACCGAGTTCACCCGACCGGCGGGGGGCGTCGACACTTACGCTTCCAAGTGGGCCGAGGTGGGGCGGGCGAGCGTGATGCGCAAGTACTCGCCGACCGCGGCGGGTTACAGCGCCGACATCAAGGACGTTGCCGCCTTCAACGGTGCCGCGACCCTGTTCGGCGGCAATCTGCGTCTGGTCAACCGCTCGCAGAACACTTGGGAATCGCGGATTTCGCAGACGTGCAACGGGGCCAACTGCACGCCGGTCGCCTCGACGCCTCCCCATCCATCCGTCTACCAGGCCCACGTGACGCAGTCGGTCGAGGAATCGTTCGAGCTCGACGGCAGCGCGCTCGCGACCACGACGACGTCGATGCCGCTCGGCAGCATCGACGCTTACGGCAATCGGACGACGGTGAGCGTCGTTACGACCGATGTGGAATTGCCCCGCTTCCGCGGACAGGTTAGTGGTTACTTCTGCAACGCATCCT
>CALFEY010000351.1 GCA_937958295.1 uncultured Pseudomonadota bacterium | reverse complement strand
TACACTCTTTCCCTACACGACGCTCTTCCGATCTAAAAAGTGTCCACTTGGCTTCGTCGCCTTCAATGCCGTAGGGGACACTTTTTAGATCGGAAGAGCGTCGTGTAGGGAAAGAGTGTAACTTCAAGTCAGGCGACCGCCTTGGGGCGGGCCGGCGGCAGTGGCAGGAAATCCTCTGCGCAACGACGCGCGTCGTGCGACGTTGCGCACGCGTCGGCTCCTACGCGGCTTGGGCCGAGGCTCCCTAGCGCCAGTCCCAGGCCCGATCGGCCTCGCGCCGGTCGAACGCCCGCTCCATGCGCTCGAGGTCGCCGTGATCGGTGGCGCGCGCGAAACGTTCCTCGAGCGCGCGCACTTCGAGGTCCTGGCGGATGCGCGGGGGGGTCGGAGCAGCGCGCAGCGCCAGCGCCTGCGCGACCCCTACGCGCACCTTCTCCACCGCGGCCGTGAGGGCGGCAACCGGCCGCGCGAAGCGGGACTCGCCCGGGCGGCGGTAAGAGGCGGGCAGCGGAAGCGTATCGGCGTGGAGGTGTGGCATGGTCCTTCTCCTGCGTACGCGGCACTCGCCGCGAAGGCGGCGGAACGTGTCCGGCGTGAATTGCACGATAGGCTCTCCCGCACTGCACAACCAGCGATGCTTTCGAGGGGTTCTGTTAAGATTTTCTACGTGATCGCAGAGGGACCATGCGCCTGCCACCGTTAAATGCCGTGCGTGCATTCGATGCCGTGGCGCGGCTCGGCTCGGTGCGCGCTGCCGCCGACGAGCTGGCGGTCACCCCCGCGGCGGTGAGCCAGCAGCTGCGCGTGCTCGAGGCGCACCTCGGCATCGCCCTGACCCAGCGCAAGGGCCGCGGGATCGCCCTTACCGATTCCGGACGCGTGTGGCACGAGGAGATCGCACGGCACCTGCGCGCGATCGCGCTTGCCGCGGAGCGCGTGCGGCCCGGCCGGCGCGTGGTGCAAGTCACGGTGGTGCAGTCGTTCGGCTCGCGCTGGCTCATGCCGCGGCTGACCAAGTTCACCGCACGCGAGCCCGAAATCGAGGTGCGCATCGATGCGAGCCCGGTGCTCGCCGACCTCGCGCGTGACCCTTTCGATCTCGCGATCCGCGAAGGGTCGGGCATTTATCCCGAGGCGGAATCGGCGTGCCTCTTCCTCCTCGAGTTCCTGCCGATGGCGAGTCCGGACTATGCGCGCCGCCTACGCCGGCGCGATGGCACGGTGGACTGGTCGAAGGCGCGCCTGCTGCACGAAGTGAGCCTCGACTATTGGCCCGACTGGATCGCGATGGCCGGCGTCCGCGACGTCGACGTCGCGCGCGGTCTGTTCTTCAGCCACACGATGCTGGCGCTCGATGCCGCGGTGGACGGGCAGGGCGTGGCATTGTCGCCGCCCGCGTTCGCGGAGCGGGAGGTCGCGCGCGGCGCCCTCGAGGCGGTGGATCCGCGCGCCTTCGCGCCCGGTCGCGGGATCTACCTCGCCTGGCCGCGCAAGCAGGTCCGCACCCTGTCGCCGGCAGCCATCGCCTTCCGTGACTGGGTGATCGAGGAGGCCCGGGCCAAGCCGCCTGCCGCGAAGCGGGTTCGTCCCGCCAAGACGCCGTCCGTCAAGCGCCGTCGCGTCTCGTCCGCCGGATAGCTGCGCGGCCGCGGGGCCTCCGCTACCATTCACCCCCCGGCGCGGGCCCACGAGGCGCGCGCCTCCTCATTTCGCACGGGACCACCATGACCCAAGGCTATCTGCGGCACCCCACGATACGTGGCGACAACGTCGTGTTCGTCTGCGACGACGATCTTTGGAGCGTCGGCGCGCAAGGCGGCGTCGCGCGCCGTCTCACCGCGGGCCTTGGAGAGGAGTCCACGCCCAGCCTGTCGCCCGACGGCAAGTGGATCGCCTTCGTGAGTCGCGACGAGCAGCACCCTGAGGTCTACCTCATGCCGGCCGAGGGCGGACCGGCGCGGCGCATGACGTGGCTCGGCCCCGACGTTCAAGTGCGCGGCTGGACCCCCGAGGGCCGCATCCTCTTCGTGACCACGCAAGGGCAGCCCTTCTTCCGCAACTACCGAGCCTTCACGCTCGATGTGGCGGGCGGCATGCCGGAGCTCCTGCCGCTCGGCCAGGTCAACCACCTCGCCTACGGCCCGGGCAAGGCCATGGTCATCGGCCGCAACACGGCCGACCCCGCGCGCTGGAAGCGCTACCGCGGCGGCACGGCCGGCTACCTGTGGATCGACGCCACGGGCAGCGGCGAGTTCCGCCGCCTGAACGAGCTCGCCGGCAACCTCACGAGCCCGATGTGGATCGGTGATCGCGTGTACTTCATCGGCGACAGCGAAGGCACCGGCAACCTCTACTCGATCAAGCCTGACGGCAGCGATCTCACCCGCCACACCGATCACGACGACTTCTACGCGCGCTTCGCGCAGACCGACGGCGAGCGCATCGTGTACCAGTGCGGCGCGCAGATCTGGCTCTTCGATCCGGCCACCGACACCACGCGGAAGATCCCTATCGACGTGCCCGCGCATCGCACCCAGGCGGCACGCAAGTTCGTCTCCACCGGCGAGTTCCTGGGCGGCTTCCATGCGCATCCGGCTGGACACAGCGTGGCGCTCGACGTGCGCGGCAAGCTCTTCACCATGGGCCTGTGGGAAGGCGCGGCGTGTCAGCTCGGCATGGTCGACGGCGCCCGCCATCGCCACGCCCAGTGGCTCGCCGACGGCAGCACCGTGGTGGCCACGAGCGACGAGACGGGCGAGGAGCGCGTGCAATCGTGGAAGGACGGCGCGACGCGCTCGCAGCCCTGGGACATCGGTCGCGCGGTCGCCATGCGCGCCGCACCCAAGGGAAGCCTCGTCGCCATCGGCAACCACCGCAACCAGGTGATCGTGGGCGACGTCGACACCGGCGAGTCCGCGGTGATCGATCACAGCGACCATGGCCGCACCGAGGAGCTCGCGTGGTCGCCCGACGGCAAGTGGCTGGCCTATACCTACTGGGCCGGCGCCCGCCACTGCGCGATCAAGCTCTACAGCGTGGAGAGCAAGACCTCCGTGCTCGCCACGCAGCCGGAGTTCCGCGATTACGCTCCCGCCTTCGATCCCACCGGCAAGTACCTCTACTTCCTCTCGCTGCGCACCTTCGATCCGGTGTACGACGCGGTGCAGTTCGAGCTCTCGTTCCCGCGCGCCGCGCGACCGTACCTCATCGCGCTCGCCGCCGGCACGCCGCCGCCGTTCGATCCCGCACCCAAGGGCCTCGGTGGCGACGAGCATCGCCGCAAGGATGACCACGCGAAGGAGGGCGAGGGGGTGAGCGTGCGCGTGGACGTCGATGGCCTTGCCCGCCGCGTGGCGGCCTTTCCCGTCGCCGAGAACCGCTTCGGCCAGATCGCCGGCGTTGCGGGCCACAAGGTCATCTGGACGGTACTGCCCATCGTAGGCGCGCACGGCCGCGGCGGCCATCGCGAGTCGCCCGGGCGGCTGGAGCTCTTCGACTTCGACACGCTGCGCGCGGAGACACTCGCCGACCGCGTGGAGGCTTTCGATCTCGCCAACGACGGCGCCACGCTCATCGTGCGCGACGGCAAGCGCCTGCGGGCGATTCCCGCCAATCGCAAGCTCGAGGGCCCGGAGGCGAAGGAGAGCACGCCGAGCCGCAAGAGCGGCTGGCTCGATCTCGATCGCATCCGCGCGGCGGTGGAGCCGCGCGCCGAGTGGAAGCAGATGCTGCGCGAGATCTGGCGCTTGCAGCGCGACCACTTCTGGACGGCCGACATGTCCGGCGTGGACTGGAACAAGGTGTACGACAAGTACGCGCCCTTCCTCGACCGCATCGCCTCGCGCGCCGAGCTCTCCGACCTCGTGTGGGAGATGCAGGGCGAGCTCGGCACCTCGCATGCCTACGAGATGGGCGGCGATCATCGCCGTCCGCCCTCGTGGACGCTCGGCCAGCTGGGCGCCGCGCTCGCGCCCGCCAAGGACGGCCGGGGCTACGACATCGTGTCCATCGTCGAGGGCGACCCGTGGGACGCCGGCGCCGACTCGCCGCTCAATGCCATCGGCGTGGAAGCCAAGGTCGGCGAGCGCATCGTGGCGGTCAACGGCCAGCCGGTGACCAAGGCCACGCCGCCGCAGGCCTTGCTCGTGCACCAGGCCAACACCAAGGTCGAGCTCACCTTCGAGAGCCCGCACGGTCGGCGCACGGCGGTGGTCACCACGCTTGCCGACGAAGTGCCGGCGCGCTACCGCGAGTGGGTGGAGAAGAACCGCGCCTTCGTGCACGCGAAGTCGGATGGCCGCGTGGGCTATTTCCACCTCCCCGACATGCAGTCGGCCGGCTTCGCCGAGTTCCATCGCTACTTCAGCGCCGAGTGCGACCGCGACGCGCTCATCGTGGACCTGCGCTATAACCGCGGCGGCCACGTGTCGCAGCTTCTCCTGGAAAAGATCGCCCGCAAGCGCAGCGGCTACGCGATCGCCCGCTGGATGAAGCCCTCGCCTTATCCCGACGAGGCCGTGGTGGGGCCGGTGGTAGCGCTCACCAACGAGCACGCGGGCTCCGATGGCGACATCTTTTCGCACAACTTCAAGCTCATGAAGCTCGGCCCGCTCGTGGGCATGCGCACCTGGGGCGGCGTCGTCGGCATCTGGCCGCGGCACAAGCTCGTCGACGGCACGGAGACCACGCAGCCGGAGTTCTCGTTCTGGTTCAGCGACGTGGGTTTCGGCGTGGAGAATTACGGCACCGATCCCACCATCGAGGTCGACAACTCGCCGCAGGATGCGCGCGCGGGGCGCGACCGGCAGCTGGAGACCGCCCTCGCGACCGCGCTCGACCTTGTGGGCAAGGCCAAGCCCGGCGTGCCGGAGTTCGGCGCGCGGCCCGTGCTCACGCCCAAGGCATTGCCCGCACGCAAGCGATAGCGCATCCAGAGCGTCTGGGCGGTTTCGTGCATCATGGCGGCGGACCCCACCGCCATGGATGAACGCACCGCCCTTTCCGTGAGCGCCCTGCGCGCGATCGAGACCACCGATCGCGAGCGGGCGGTGTGGGCCGACGCCGACCGCGCGTGGGCGAGCCGCGCCGCCGCGGAGGTGGTGGGCGAGAACGCCGAGCCCGCCGCCTTCATCGCCACGCGCGCGCGCGTGGCGTGCGATCGGCTCGCCGAGCGCAAGGATGCGGTGGTGCGCTTTGCGCGGGCTTGGCGCTGGCGACCCTGGGTGGGCACTGCCATCGCGCTGGTGGCCTTCGTGCTGGGCGCGGCCGCCAATGTCGTCGGCGGCGCGCGCCACATCGACATCCTGTATTCCCCGGTGTTGCCGCTCGTGGTGTGGAACCTCGCGGTCTACGCGCTGCTCGCGGCCGGCTTTGTGCTGCGCTACGGCGACGCCGGCAAGCCCGGCCGCCTGCGCGGCGCCGTCGCCTGGCTCGCCGGCGGCATCCATGGCACCGGCCGCGCCCGCGACGACGTGACCTCGCGCGCCCTTGCGACCTTTGCCGAGGACTGGACCGCGCGCGCCGGTCCCATCTACGCCGCGCGGGCCGCGCGCATCCTGCACGTGGCCTCGGCGTTGCTCGCGGCGGGCGTCATCGTGGGGCTCTACCTGCGCGGCCTCGCCCTCGAGTATCGCGCCACGTGGGAGAGCACCTTTCTCGAGCCCAATGCCGTGCGTGCCATCGTCGCCGTGTTCTATGCGCCGGGCGCGTGGGTGACCACGCTCGTGGTGCCCGATCTGGCGCAGGTCGCGGCCATCCGCGCGCCCGCGAGCGAGAACGCCGCCACGTGGATGCACCTCATGGCGGCCACCCTCGCGGTCGTGGTCATCGTCCCCCGGTTGGCACTCGCGCTGTGGACCGGCATCGTCGAGCGCTACCGGGCCGGGCGGCTCTCGCTCGACCTGACGGACCCGTACTTTGCGCGCCTGCTGCGCGGCTTTTCCAATGGCAGCGTGGTCGTGGATGCGGTGCCGTACAGCTTCGCGGTGCCCGCAGGCTGCGACACGGTGCTCGCCGCCCTCGCCGGTCGCACGCTCGGCGGCAACGTGGCCGTGCGCGTGGCTCCCGCGGTGGCCTACGGCGACGAGGCGTCCACGCCCACGCTCGCGCGTAACGTGGCGCATCCGGTGCTGGCGCTCTTCAATGGCGCCGCCACGCCGGAGCGCGAGGCGCACGGGCGCTTCGTGGAGGCGTTGGCGGCCGCGGGCCGGCCCCTGGTGCTGGTGGTGGACGAGTCCGCGCTCGTCGCGCGTTTTGGCACAGACGTGCGCCGCCGCGACGAGCGCCGCGCGATGTGGAAGGCGTTCGCCGACGAGGCGGGACGCGCGGTGGTGTTCGTCGACCTCGCCAATCCCGACGTCGCGGCGGCCGAAGCCGCCTTCGACGCCGCGCTTGCCTGATCCCGCGGCGCGGCCCGGCATGACCGCCATCACCCTCACGCTCGTCTCGCACACCAACGTAGGCAAGACCACGCTCGCCCGTACCCTGCTCGGGCGCGATGTGGGCGAGGTGCGCGATGCCCCGCACGTGACCACCGCGGCGGAAGCGTTCCCGCTCGTCGAAGCCGGAGGCGATCGCCTGCTGCTGTGGGACACCCCCGGCTTCGGCGACAGCGCGCGCCTCGCCCGGCGGCTCGCGCAGGAAGGCAATCCCGTCGGCTGGTTTCTCACGCAGGTGTGGGATCGCTTCCGCGACCGCGCGTTCTATCTCACGCAGCTCGCCATGCGCAACGTGCGCGACGAGGCGGACGTGGTGCTCTACCTCGTCAATGCCGCGGAGGATCCGGCCGATGCCGGCTACCTCTCGCCGGAGCTCGCCGTGCTGGCGTGGCTGAAAAAACCCGTGCTCGTGCTGCTCAATCAGACCGGCGCGCCGCGCACGCCCGCCGACGAGGCGGCGGAGGCCGCGCGGTGGCGCGCCGCGCTCGCGGGCCACGCTCATGTGCAGGGGGTGCTGGCGCTCGATGCCTTCACGCGCTGCTGGGTCCAGGAGTTCGCGCTCTTCGACGCCATCGCACCGCTGGTCCCCGCAGACAAGGCGGGCGTTTACGCGCGGCTCGCGCAAGCCGCGCGCACGCGGCGCTTTGCGCAGTTCGACGCGGCCATGCACGCGATTGCCCGGCCCGTTGCGGTGGCCGCTTGCGCGCGCGTGGTGGTGCCGCGCGCGCCGATGCTGAAGCGGCTCTCCGCCGCCATCGGTATCGCCTCCGACAACGCGCGTGCCGAGGACGAGCGCGGGGCCGCGGTGCTCGCGCGCGACCTCGCGGACGCCATGCGGTCCGCGATGGACGAGCTCATCGAGCTGCACGGCCTGTCGGGCCGTGCGGCTGCCCACGTCGAGGCCCGCTTCGAGAAGGACATTGCCCGCGACGGGCCCGTCGACGAGGGCAAGGCAGCGGCCATGGGCGGCGTGGCCTCGGGCTTTGCGGCAGGCCTCGTGGCTGATCTCGCGGCCGGGGGCCTCACGTTCGGCGCCGGCGCGCTCACCGGTGCGCTGCTCGGCGCGTTGGGGGGCGCGGGCGTCGCACGCGCGGTCAACGTCGTGCGCGGCCAGACCGACGACACGTTGCGCTTCGACGCGGCGTTCGTCGAGGGCCTGGTGCAGGTGGTGATCCTGCGCTACCTCGCGGTGGCGCACTACGGCCGCGGCCGTGGCGATTACGAGGAGCGCGAGTCGCCGGCCTTCTGGCGCGAGCACGTGGCGGCCGCCGTGGCGGCGCGGCGCGAGGCCTGGCGTGTGGCGCTCGCGCCCGCCGAGGGCGGAGGCGATCCCGCCTCCGCGGCCGCGCGCGTGGCGCCGCTGCTGCACGAGACCGTGTTGTCGTTGCTGGCCACGTTCTATCCCGGCGCGCTGCATCGCGACCGGGACGCCGGGACCGGGCCGCGCAGCGACGACGGGTCGCGGAGCGAAGCCGACGCCGGCATTGTGCGGGGCGCCGCATGAGCCCCGCCAAGGCGCTGCCCGTGGCGACGCGCTTTCGCCTGCGCCCCACGCGTGGCGAGGAGATATTGCTCGGGCCGGGCAAGGTCGACCTCCTCGAGGCCATCGCGCGCGCCGCCGCCATCACCGCCGCGGCCACGGCGCGCGGC
>CALFEY010000350.1 GCA_937958295.1 uncultured Pseudomonadota bacterium | reverse complement strand
CAGGGCGGCGTCGCTGCGCACCGCGAGCCGTGTGGGGCGCACGCGCAACGCGATGCGCCTGGCGTTCGCCTGCGGCCCCAGCTCCTGCGCGACCTTGGCCAGCAATGGTGCGAGGGCCACGCGCGACGTGCTCGGCGTGAGCGCGCCGGCTTCCAGGCGCGACAGGTCGAGGAGCTGCTCGAACTGCGCCTCGAGCGCGGCGAGGCCGCGCTGGATGCTCGCCACCAGCGGCCGCCACTCGACATCGCTCGCGCGAGCGGCCAGCGCGGCGATGTACAGGCCGAGTGCGTGCAGGGGCTGGCGCAGGTCGTGGCTCGCCGCAGCGAGGAGTTGGCTCTTGCTGCGGTTGGCACGCTCCGCGGCGTCCTGTGCCTCGTGCGCGGCGCGCGAGCGCGCCTTGAGCTCGTCGATGAGGTCGAGATTCTCGTAGCGCATGGCGAGCGAGCGTGTCATGAGCGCGTTGAGCTGGTGGCCGAAGGCGAGGATGAACATGAGCACCACGCCCATCACGAAGGCGATGTAGGCATGCACCGTGTCGCCTTCCAGCGCTACTCGCACGATGAGGGGCACGAGCGCGGGCAGTACGAAGCCGTAGAACGCCGGCCGGTACACGGCGGTGAGGTTGAGGCCGCCGAGCACGACCCCGAACAGGCACACGATCAGCAGCGCCTGGTGCGGTTGCGAAGGCGGGAACATCGCGATCGACGCCAAGCCCCATAACGCGCCGCCGAGCGCTGACCCCACGGACCAGTAGCGGCCCCAGCGCCGCACGGCATGCAGGCCCGGCTGCTGCCGGCGCCATGCGCGGGCGAGCAGGCCGCGCCAAGTTTGGTTGGCCACGATGAGTCCCGTCCACGCCGCGATCCACGCCGGGGACGTCTGGTCCCAAAGCACGACGCACAGGATCGCCGCACCGAGAAGCATCGATAGCGACGTGCGATGCCAGCTTGCATAGAGCTGCGCCACCTGGTCGGCCCGCGCGCGGGCGACGGCCGCGGGTGCGAGGGTGGCGGGCGTGGCCACGCGAACGAGCCGGCGGCGAGCTACACGAGCGGCGGACGGCGCGCGACGTCGATGCCCCGCCGCGCGAGCTCCACGATCACCTGCGATCGCGAGTGGACGTTGAGGGCTTTCAGGATCGCCGACACGTGGACCTTCACCGTGCCTTCCGAGAGCTTCAAATCGCGGCAGATCATCTTGTTGGGCTTGCCCTGCGCGAGCAGCAGCATCACCTCGCTCTGTCGCTGCGTGAGCCCGAGAACGTCGATGGCGACACCATCGAGCTCGCGCACGCGCTCCGGCGCGAAGCTGCGTGTGATGTGCGTGCCGCCCGCGAGCACGGTGCGCACGGCGTCGAGCATCAGCGCGGGGTCGGCGGTCTTCGCGATGAACCCGCGCGCCCCCGCAGTGAGGGCCGCGCCCACGGTGGCGCGATCGTGCGTGGCGGAGAGCACCACGATGGGCAGGCGGGGATAGAGGCGGCGCAGCTCGGCCAGCAGATCGAGCCCGTGCGCGCCCGGCAAGGCGAGATCGAGCAGCACGAGGGCACAATCGGGATGGCGCGCCAGCACGGCGAGCGTCTCGTCGCGGTTCTTGGCACTGTAGAGGTCGATGTCGCCGGCGAGGTGGGGCAGGACCTCGCGCAAGGCGTGGACGATGAGTGGATGGTCGTCGACGACGAGGAGCTTCATGGTTCCCCCGGAAGAGCGGCGTGACGGAAGGCGTCACGCCGAGTGTGCGGGGATGAGGCTCGGGCTTGGACCTGTCAGTAGTTTCAGGCGAGACTGGGCGGGCTACCCCGCGCGCCCGAAACCGTTGCGCTGCATCTCCGCCTGCTCCGCGCGCAGCTTCTTGAGGCGCGTCTCCACCACCGACACCTGGTAGAAGTTGCCGTCGCCGGCCTTGGCCGCGAGCTCGAGCTGGCCGATGGCAAGGGGCAGCGCGCCGGCCCAGGCGTAGTACTCGCCCTGGTGCTCGTGCTGCTTGAGCTTCATGTTCTGCTCGGCGTAGGCGCGCGCGGCAATACGATGCAGGGGGCCGTTGCCGGGGAAGCGCTGGAGCTGCTGCTCTGCGAAGGCCGTGGCTTCCGCGGGGCGTCCGGCCTTGACCAGGGCCTCGGTGTAGTCGTACACGAGCTGCATCTTGTTGGGATAGCGCGCGAGCGCGCTCTCGAAGCGCTTCGCCGCGGCGTTGTACTCCTTGCCGCCCATGAGCACGTTGCCGGCCATGGCCTCGATCATGGGATGCGGCGGGGCGATGGCCTCGAGATTGGCGAGCTCGGCCTTGGCGCGCGGGATGTTCTCGGCGCGCAGGAGCGCCGCCACGAGGCCGTAGCGCTCGGCGATCTCGCTGTTGTACTTCTTCTCGCGCAGCGCGACCTCGAAGTTCACCACCTGCTCGCGCGCCTCGCCCTGGTAGCTCTTGAGCAGCGCCCGCACGAGATGGAAATCGAGCGAGTCGGGCACCTGGCGGTAAGGCAGGTCGTACGCGCGCGCCTGCGCCTCGGCGATGCGCTCGTAGCTGATGGGGTGCGTGCGCAGGTACGATGGGGTGTTGCCGTCCTGGAAGCGCGTGCTTTTTTGCAGGCGGCCCATGAAGGCGGCCGCCCCGGCCGGATCAAAGCCGGCGGCCACCAGCCGCTGGAATCC
>CALFEY010000349.1 GCA_937958295.1 uncultured Pseudomonadota bacterium | reverse complement strand
GCGAAGCGCGACGCCCGCCACACGTCGCTCGACCCGGCGGCGAGCCGCGCCTCGTAGGCCATGACCTGCACCGCCGCCGCGAGATTGAGCGACGGGTAGGCCGAGTTCGCGGGGATCGCCGCGGCGATCCCGCACCGCGCCAGCTCCTCGTTGGACAGCCCCGACATCTCGGTGCCGAACACCAGCGCGACGTCCCCGCGCGCCGTGGCGGCGATGGCTTCGCGCGCGGCGGCGCGCACGTCGAGCACCCGTCCGGCGAAGGTGCGCGGGCGGCCCGACAGCCCCACCGCGAGCGCGCAGCCGGCGAGCGCCTCGGGCAACGTGGCGACCACGCGGGCACCGTCGAGCACGCGCGCGGCACCGGCCGCCATGGCCACCGCGTCGTCGTGGGGAAAGCGTGACGGCCCCACGAGCACGAGGCGATCGAGACCCATGGTGAGAAGCGCGCGCGCCGCAGCCCCGATGTTGCCGGGGTGCGTGGTATGCACGAGCACCACGCGCAGGCGCGCGAGCGCAAGGTCGGAGCGGAAAGCACTGTCCACGGGGGGAGGCTACGGGAAAGCGAGGCGAAGCGGGTAAAATACGCGATTGCGCGCGCTGCGCCCGAAGGCTCGACCCTCCCCATGCATCCGATGCTCACCACGGCCGTGAAGGCCGCGCGTCGTGCCGGCACCATCATCAATCGCGGTGCCCGCGACCTGGACCTCCTCACCGTCACGGCCAAGGGGCCGAAGGACTTCGTGAGCGAGATCGACAAGGGGGCCGAGGCCGCCATCGTCGAGACCCTGCTCGCCGCCTATCCCGACCACGCCATCCTCGCCGAGGAGGGGACGAAAAAGGGCGACAACGCCGAGGCCGATTACGTGTGGATCATCGATCCGCTCGACGGCACCACCAATTTCCTGCA
The DNA here is from genome assembly GCA_937958295.1 of uncultured Pseudomonadota bacterium. Lineage (GTDB taxonomy): Bacteria > Pseudomonadota > Gammaproteobacteria > Burkholderiales > Casimicrobiaceae > VBCG01. The sequence goes on along the minus strand of CALFEY010000349.1, from coordinate 2,228 downwards.
CGGCTTCCCGCAGTATTGCGTGTCGATCGCGCTGGCGCACAAGGGGCAGGTGCAGCAGGGCGTGATCTACGACCCGGTGCGCAACGACCTCTTCACCGCCTCGCGCGGCCGGGGCGCCTTCCTCAACGACCGCCGCATCCGCGTGTCCAAGCGCGTGCACCTGCGCGACTGCCTCATCGGCACCGGCTTTCCGTTCCGCGACGGCAGCTTCCTCGACCAGTACCTCGCGATGATGAAGGCGATGATCACGCAGACCGCCGGCCTGCGCCGCCCGGGCGCGGCGGCCCTCGACCTCGCCTATGTGGCCGCCGGTTTCTACGACGGCTTCTGGGAGGTGGGGCTCAATCCCTGGGACGTGGCCGCCGGCAGCCTGCTGGTGCTCGAGGCAGGCGGTCTCATCGGCGACCTGGCCGGTGACGACAGCTACCTCTTCGGCGGCCAGGTGATCGCCGCGAATCCCAAGATCTTCGCGCAAATGGTGACTACCCTGGCCCCGTTCCGGCCCAATATGATCGGCGGCAAGCCGGCCTGATGGGTAGCATCCGCCGGCCACCGCCCGGCGGATGCACAGGCCCGCGCGGCCTGCCGCGCTGGCCAGCACGGGCGCCGGCGTCGTATGCTTGCGGCATAAGAACGGCGGTTGGCACTCACCTTGCTCCGTCCGGAGCCTCAGGGCCCGGTTTCGGGCTGCCACCGCTCATGCCGCGGGAGTCACGCAGGATGCCCAACCCCCTTCGCCGCGCCGCTCTAGCGTGCGCCTTCGTCACCCTGGCCCTTGCCGCCGTTCCGGCGCTGGCGGGCACGGTTGGCGCGCTACGCGTCATGCTTCACCCCTACACGGCGGCCCCGGGCGAGTTCCCGCCCGCCGCGCGGGCGCGTCTGGCCGCCGTCACCGGCACGGACCTCGCTCTCACGGGAACCACCCGCACCGGCGCGCTCGAGCTTGCCCTGCCCGCGCCGGTAAGCGACGCTGCCGCCGCCGCGCTCGTGAAGAAGCTGCGAGTCGACCGCGCGGTGCTATGGGCGGAGCCCGTCGTGGAGGGGGTGGCCGCCCGCTCTGCCCGTGCCGCCGCCGCCAGCAACGAACCGGGGCGCCGCTTGCTCGTGCGCCTCAAGGACGGGGTCGCGGTGAACTGGCCCGACTTCCTCGAGCGGCTGTCCAGGCTCGTGGACACGCGTCTCACGCTCGTGCGCCAGATCGCGCACGTCTACGTGCTGGAGACGATCTCCGACCAGTCGATCGGCACGCTGGGCGCGATGGCCGCGCTCCTGCAAACGCAGCCCGAGATCCAATATGCCGACCCGGTGCGCCGCGTCCGGCCGGCGGCGGCCCCGAACGACCCGTACTTTTCCCTGCAATGGGGCTTGGGCAGCGCCACCGCGGGCATCAATGCGCAAACCGCGTGGACGCTGCAGCCGAGCGCCCGCGGGCTGACCGTGGCCGTGGTGGATACGGGCATCCTTCCGCATCCCGACCTCGACGGCCGCGTGCTGCCAGGCTATGACTTCATCTCCGATGCCGGGCGCGCCCGCGACGGCAATGCCCGTGACCCCGACCCGCGCGACGAGGGCGACTGGAGCGCCGGAGATTGCTACGGCGCGGAGTACCCAAGCTTCTTCCACGGCCTGTTCGTGGCCGGGATCATCGCCGCCAAGACGAACAACGGCATCGGCATCGCCGGCGTGGCGGGCGACGTGAACATCCTGCCGGTGCGCGTGCTCGGTGCGTGCGGCGGCTCGTTCGAGGACGTGCTCGAAGGCATGTTATGGGCGTCGGGCGTGCCGATCGCCGGCGTGCCGCCCAATCCTAATCCCGCCAAGGTGATCAACATGAGCCTCGGCGGCTTCGGCGCCTGCGACCAGGCGATGCAAGAGGCGGTGAACGAGGCCATGGCGCAGGGGGCGGTGATCGTGGTGGCGGCCGGCAACGAGTCCGTGGAAGCCTACGACGTGGCCCCCGCCAACTGCAGCGGCGTGATCACGGTGGCAGCGCACGGGGCGCAGGGCGCGCTCACGAGCTACTCCAATTTCGGCCCGCGCGTGGACCTCACGGCCCCCGGCGGCGACCGGCCCGTCACCGACCTCATCTACAGCCTGTCCAACCCCGGCACAACGGTCCCCCTCGATCCGTCCTACGAATACGCCGCCGGCACGAGCTTCGCCGCGCCGATGGTGGCGGGCGTGGCCGCGATGCTCATCGCGCGCGACGGGCTCGTCACCAGCGGCCG
>CALFEY010000348.1 GCA_937958295.1 uncultured Pseudomonadota bacterium | reverse complement strand
CCATCATGCGTTCCTCCTTGCCAGATTGAATGTCTTCCAGCCCGCTGCGATGGCGGAGCCGCGAAAAGCAAGGGCGAGTATGGGTTGCACCACCCCATGCGTCATTCGACTTTTGCTGATACGATTGTTGAGACTCTCTAAACGGTTCCCACGTGCGCAATCTTCGTCATCGCCTCGGCTCCCTGCGGGTATTCGACGCGGTGTGCAAGGCGGGCGGCGTGCGCCGTGCCGCCGAGCTCCTGAGCGTCACGCCGGGTGCCGTGAGCCAGCAGATCCATCATCTTGAGGATGCGCTGGGCGTGGTGCTGTTCCGCAAGTCGGGACGCGAGATCGAGCTCACGGAGATGGGACGCGACCTCGCCACGCGCATCGGCGATCTCTTCGATCAGGTCGAGGCCACGGTCGACGACTTCGTCGATCGCAGCAAGGTCGCGCGCATCAGGCTCAAGGTGATCCCGAGCTTCGCCACCAAGTGGCTGATCCCGCATCTGGCGGGCTTCTGCCTCAAGCATCCCGACATCGACGTGTCCATGGCCACCGTGACGCGCTCCGACGAAGTCGAAGCGCTGGGCGATGCCGACTTCGTGGTGAGGCCCGGCACCGGGCGCTGGCCCGGCCTCCACACCGACCTGTTGTTCGAAGACGCCTTCGTGCCGGCATGCTCGCCTGCACTGGCCAAGGCCATTCGCGGCCTCTCCGACATCGGCGAGACGACGCTCGTCCACTCGATGATGCGACCCGATGCCTGGTCGCTATGGCTCAAGTCGGCGGGCTTCAACGCGTCCGAGGCAGTGCGCAACATCGCGCTCGCCAACACGGCGCTCTGCCTGCAGGCCGCTGCGGACGGCGTGGGCATCGCGATGGTCCAGCAGGCTTACGTCGTGGACGATCTCGTGTCCGGCCGCGTCGTCATTCCCATCCCGCACGTGCTGCGTACGGGGCTCGGCTATTTCCTCGCGTGCGACGCGCGTCGCGCCAACGACTATCCGCTGCTTCAGTTTCGAGAGTGGGCCCGGCAGACGTCCATCGAACAGCGGGCGCGCGCCGAGGAGACGCTCCGAGCCTGGATTCCGGCGCCGCATTGACCGTCACCGTCACGCAGGCAGGCACCGCGACTTTGCACTTGGCCGCGTGCGTTGCTCGGCCCCGCCCGGCCTCACCTCGCCGCCGCTGCCATCCCTTCCACCCAGCGCGGCTCGCCGGCCGCGCGGCCGTAGCGGCTCATTGCGAGCCCTTCGGTGCTGATCTGCGGACGCTGGCCGGTCAGGAGGTCCGCGAGCAGCCGCGCGGAGCCGCAGGCCATCGTCCAGCCGAGCGTGCCGTGCCCCGTGTTGAGGAAGAGCTGCGGGTAGACGGTGGCGCCGATGATGGGGGTGCCATCCGGGGTCATCGGACGCAGGCCGGTCCAGAACGTGCCCTGCGACAGGTCGCCGCCGGGAAAGAGATCGGTCACCACCCTCTCGAGCGTCTTGCGGCGCGCGGGATTGAGGCGCTGGTCGAAGCCGGCGATCTCCGCCATGCCCCCCACGCGGATCCGCTGGTCGAAGCGCGTCACCGCGATCTTGTAGGTTTCGTCGAGCACGGTGGACACGGGCGCCCGCGATTCGTCGGCGATCGGAAGCGTGAGCGAGTAGCCCTTCAGCGGATAGACCGGGATGTCGAGGCGAAGCGGCAGCACGAGCTGTCGCGAGAAGCTGCCGAAGGCCAGCACGTAGCGATCGGCGCGCAAGGTTTCGCCGCTGCGCAGCCGCACGCCGGTGATGCGACGCCCGCTCGACTCGATCGCCTGCACCTCGTCGCCGAAGCGCATCTTGACGCCGAGGGCGGGGAGCTTCGCGGCAAGCTCGGTGGTGAAGAGGTGGCAGTCGCCGGTCTCGTCATTGGGCAGCCGCAGCCCGCCCGCGAGGCGGTCCTGCGCATGGCGCAAGGCCGGCTCCACGTGCGCGAGCTCGTCCCGGTCGAGCAGCTCGAACGGCACGCCGCACTCGCGCAGCACCGCGATGTCGAGCTGCGCGGCGTCGACCTGCGCCTGCGAGCGGAAGAGCTGCAGCGTGCCGGCGCTCCTCTGCTCGTAGCGGAGGTCGAGCTCGGCGCGTAGCTCGCGCAGGCAGTCGCGGCTGTACTCGGCCACGCGCATCATGCGTTCCTTGTTGACCGCATAGCGCGAGGCGGTGCAGTTGCGCAGCATCGCGGCCATCCAACGGAGCTGGAAGAGCGTGCCGTCGGGGCGAATGGAAAGCGGCGAGTCCCGCATGAACATCCACTTCAGCGCCTTCAGCGGAATGCCGGGCGCCGCCCAGGGCGTGGAGTAGCCCGGCGAGACCTGGCCCGCATTGGCGAGGCTCGTCTCCTGCGCGGGCCCGGGCTGGCGATCGAGCAGGGTCACGCGGACGCCCTTGCGGGCGAGGTAGTACGCGGTGGTGGTGCCCACCACGCCGGCACCGAGCACGAGGACGTTCATGGCGTAGCCTTCGAAGCGGAGGCGATGGAGGACGCGTTCAGGGAGCGGCGTGCAGGGTCTGCGCCAGCGCTTCGAGCAGGAGCTCGATCTCGGCGACGCTGCTGGTGAACGGCGGCGCGAGCTGGATCGTGTCGCCGCCGTAGCGGACGTAGAAGCCGTTGTGGTACATCGCCATCGCGATCTCGTAGGGTCGGCGGGCGGGCTCCCCCGGATAGGCGTCGAGGGTGATGCCTGCGGCGAGGCCGAAGTTGCGCACGTCCGCGACGTGGCGCACGCCCTTGAGGCTGTGCACGGCATTCTCGAAGGCGGGGGCGAGCTCGCGCACGCGCGCGAGGGCGTGGTCCCGCTCGAGCAGGTCGAGCGTCGCGAGCCCCGCCGCGCATGCCACCGGGTGCGCGGAGTACGTGTAGCCGTGCGCGAACTCCAGCATGTAGTCGGGGCCGCCGGCGGCCATGAAGGTGTCGTAGATCTCCTGGCGGGCGACGACTGCGCCCAAGGGCTGGACGCCGTTGGTGACCTGCTTGGCGATGTTGAGGATGTCGGGCGTCACGCCGAAGGCGGCCGCGCCGGTCCAGTGCCCGGTGCGTCCGAGCCCCGTG